>NZ_KI914773.1:0-8661 GCF_000520535.1 Arthrobacter sp. H41 | reverse complement strand
GGTCGAGGCGCGCCTGCGGCTGATCATCGCGCGGTCCGCCGCGGGCGGGGACGCGAGCACCGAGATCCATGCGTCGGGCGTCGTGATCGACGAGGCCAGCTACACGGCGAGGGTCAATGGCGAGCCGCTCAACCTCACGTACAAGGAATTCGAGCTCCTGAAGTACCTCGCGCAGCACCCGGGCCGGGTCTTCACGCGGGACCAGCTGCTCCACGAGGTGTGGGGCTACGACTACTACGGGGGAACGAGGACCGTCGACGTCCATGTCCGGCGGCTGCGCGCCAAGCTCGGCACCGATCACGAGCAACTCATCGGCACCGTGCGTAACGTCGGGTACCGCTTTACGCTGACCCGGACCCCTGAGGGCGTAAACTCGAACGTCAACGCCTGACAACTCGAAGCCCATGAAGACAGAAGAACCCCTCCACTGACGGTGGAGGGGTTCTTCTGTCGCCTTGCGGCCTTGGTGGAGGACATACGGGTCGAACGTATCGCGGGCACCCCACTGGTGCATCCCCCTCGAACGAGTTGCAACGCTACCCCAGATGTTCGGTCCCCGCCAAACCGGCCTGATGCGGCGCCGTGCGGGGCACTAGGCTGGGCGCATGACCGCCACCGCTTCGAACCCCACCTGGACCGTCACCCGGAAGGAAGGCGTTCCTGGATCCCGGATACTCGAGGAAATTCTTACGCTCGCCTCGGCATCGACGGAAGCCGACGGCAATCCGCCGCTGTCGGAGCAGACACTCGTCAATCTCCGCGCGTCCGGGAGCGAGGCACCGCGGGTGATGGTTTTCACCGCCCGGCCCGGCGCCGAAGGCACCGCTGCCACCGACGACGACGGCGACGGCGAGCTCGCCGGGGTGGCGGTCCTGAGCCTGGCAGGCGATGCCGGCAGCTCGCCGGACTCCGGTGTCATGGAGCTCGTGGTCGCCCCCGACTGCCGCGGTGAAGGAGTGGGCACTGCCCTCGCCGAGGCCGTCCGCGCAGAGGACTTCCCCGGACTGAAGGCGTGGTCCCACGGGAACCATCCTGCAGCCGTGGACCTGGCTGCCCGGTTCGGGTTGAAGCCCGTGAGAGAGCTGTGGCGGATGCGGCTGACGCGGGCAGCACTCCAAGAGTCCGCACCGGAACTTGCCCTGCCCGAGGGAGTGACGCTGCGCGCGTTCGTCCCCGGCCAGGATGAGGAAGCGTGGCTTGAAACGAACCGGGCGGCCTTCGCCCACCATCCCGAGCAGGGGTCGACCACACTGGCGGACCTCCGCGCCCGGATGGCCGAGGACTGGTTCGATCCGGACGGATTTCTCCTTGCCGAGCGCCCGGGTGTTCCCGGCCTGCTCGGCTTCCACTGGACCAAGGTGCACCCGGCGGTGGGTGCACATCCGTCGATCGGCGAGGTCTACGTGGTGGGTGTTGCACCGGCGGCGCAGGGCCTCGGTCTGGGCAAGGCCCTGACTGTCGCCGGCATCAACCATCTTCATCAGCGCGGACTCCAGGCCATCATGCTGTACGTCGACGCCGACAACACGGCCGCCGTCGCTCTCTACCGCAGGCTGGGTTTCACCCGCTGGGACGTCGACGTCATGTACGCAGGTGGCGAAGGCACCCCCAGCTTGTAAGGTGGGTTCGAGCTGGGGATACCCGCTTCAGCCCTCGCCACGGACACCGCAGCAGGCACGTTGAGAACCGCAGGAGACAGTATGGAATCCGAAATCACCGTCCGAGTCCCCTCACGCTACGGTTCCTCCGAAACATCACCGGCGCGGGCCACCCAGGACCGCATCGACCTCCCTGACTTCGCACCAAGCCTGCTGCCCTCCGGCGATATCAGCCCTGACCGTTTCCTCGACCGGGAGATCAGCTGGCTGGACTTCAACGCCCGGGTCCTCGAGCTGGCCGAGGACCCTGATCTTTTCCTCCTGGAGCGCGTGAGCTTCCTGTCGATCTTCGCCTCGAACCTCGACGAATTCTTCATGGTCCGGGTGGCCGGCCTCAAGCGGCGCATCGCCACGGGGCTCGCGGTTCCCTCGGCCGGGGGCCTCAGTCCGATCGAGCAGCTGGAAAAGATCATGGGCGACGGATACCGCCTCCAGCAGCGCCACGCGGCGGTCTTCGCCGAGCAGATCCGGCCGGCGCTGGCCGAGGAGAAGATCCACCTCACCACCTGGGAGGAACTGGACGGCCCGGCCCGGGAGGAGCTGCGCAGGCTGTTCGCGGAAAAGGTCTTTCCCATCCTGACGCCGCTCGCCGTGGATCCGGCCCACCCCTTCCCCTACATCTCCGGGCTCTCGCTCAACCTGGCCGTGGTGGTCCGCAACCCCGTCAGCGGGAAGGAGTTCTTCGCGCGTCTGAAAGTCCCCGACCAGCTGCCCCGCCTCGTATCGGTGGACGGGCCGCGCGCCGGCAACGTGGCAGGGCGGATCGCCCGCTTCATCCCGCTCGAGGAAGTCATCGCCGTCCACCTCGACCAGCTGTTCCCCGGCATGGAGGTCCTTGAGCACCACACCTTCCGCGTCACGCGGAACGAGGACCTCGAGGTGGAGGAGGACGACGCCGAGAACCTCCTGCAGGCGCTCGAGAAGGAGCTGCTGCGCCGACGTTTCGGGCCCCCCGTGCGCCTCGAGGTCACCACCGACATCAACCCGAGCATCCGGGCCCTGCTGTCCCGCGAACTGGGGGTGGAGGAGGACGAGGTCTTCGACCTCCCGGCACCCCTCGATCTCCGCGGGCTCAGCGTCATCGGCAAGATCGACCGCGGGGACCTGCACTACCCCAAGCATGTTCCGCATACGAGCCGCCACCTCAATGAGAGCGAAACGTCCAAGGCCGCCAACGTCTTCGCTGCGATGAGGCGGCGGGACATCCTGCTGCATCACCCGTACGACTCCTTCTCCACGTCGGTGCAGGCGTTCCTCGAACAGGCCGCCAATGATCCGAAGGTGCAGGCCATCAAGCAGACCCTGTACCGCACCTCGGGCGACTCGCCGATCGTCGACGCACTCATCGACGCAGCCGAAGCCGGCAAGCAGGTGCTTGCTCTCGTGGAGATCAAGGCCCGTTTCGATGAGCAGGCCAACATCTCCTGGGCGCGGAAACTCGAGCAGGCCGGCGTCCACGTGGTGTACGGGATCGTGGGCCTCAAGACGCACTGCAAGCTTTCCCTCGTGGTGCGCCAGGAAATCGACGGACTGCGCCGTTACAGCCACATCGGGACCGGCAACTACCACCCGCGCACCGCCCGGTACTACGAGGACCTCGGGCTGCTGACCGCCAATGACCAGGTGGGCGAGGACCTCTCGCGCCTGTTCAACCAGCTGTCCGGCTACGCCCCTAAGTCCACGTTCAAGCGCCTCCTCGTGGCGCCGCGCTCCGTGCGCTCGGGGCTGATCGACCGCATCGAGAAGGAGATCGCCAACCGCAATGCCGGCCTGGCCGCCCGCGTGGTCATCAAGGTGAACTCCATGGTGGACGAGGCGATCATCGACGCCCTGTACCGCGCGTCGCAGGCGGGCGTGCAGGTCGACGTGATCGTCCGCGGTATCTGCTCCGTGCGTCCCGGGGTTCCCGGGCTCAGCGAGAACATCACCGTCCGGTCCGTCCTCGGCCGTTTCCTCGAGCACTCCCGCGTCTTCGCCTTCGCGAACGGCGGGGACCCCGCGGTGTTCATCGGATCCGCCGACATGATGCACCGCAACCTCGACCGCCGCGTGGAGGCCCTGGTCCAGCTCAGCGCTCCGGAGGACATCGCCTACCTCATCGCACTGATGGACCGGTACATGGATCCGACGACGTCGAGCTGGCACCTCGACGAAACCGGGTGCTGGTCCCGCCACCACAAGAGTGAGGACGGTTCTCCCCTGAACGACGTGCAGTCCTGGCTGCTGGCGTCCCGCTCGCGCCAGCGCGCGATCTCCCGGCGTTGATGGCGCTTTCGGAGCAGGCCCGCCCGGCGGTGGTGACGCCCGGGGGACCCCCCGACGTCGTCGCTGCCGGCACCCTCTGCTGGCGCACCGAGAAGGGCAGGCTCGAGGTTCTCCTGATCCGCCGCCCCCGGTACAGGGACTGGTCCTGGCCGAAGGGAAAGCTGGACCCGGGTGAGACCACGCCGGAGTGTGCCGTCCGCGAGACCTTCGAGGAGATCGGGCTGCAGGTCCAGCTCGGAATTCCGCTTCCCTCGATCTGGTATGCCGTTCCCTCCGGTCTGAAAGTGGTGTATTACTGGGCCGCCCGGGCGGACCGTTCCGTGCCGGTGCCCGACGGCAGCGAAGTGGACGAGGTCCGATGGTGCACTCCGGACAGGGCCCGCGAACTGCTGAGCAACCCGTCCGACGTCGAGCCGCTCGAAGCGCTCGTGGACGCGCACACCCGCAAGGATCTCCTCACCTGGCCCCTCCTCGTGGTACGCCATGCCAAGGCCAAGCCGCGGTCCTCCTGGAGCCGGGCGGAGGGTGAACGGCCGCTTGCCGCCACCGGCCGCCGCCAGGCCGTGGCGGTCAGCCGGCTGCTTCAGGCGTGGAGTCCCGAGCGCGTGATCAGCAGCCCCTGGGTGCGGTGCGTCCAGACCATCTCCCCCTACGTCACGAAGCGCGACGCAAAGCTGAAACTGGTGGACGCACTCACCGAGAGCGATGCCGCACGCAAGCCGGGCCGGGCGCGCGCCGCGGTGGAGAAGACCTTCGACAAGCGGAAGTCCGTGGCGATCTGTACCCACCGTCCGGTGCTGCCCCTGGTGTTCGAGGTGCTCCGTACCCACATGACGTGGCGGCTCTCGGCACTCCTTCCCGCCGAGGACCCCTACCTGTCCCCGGGCGAGGCCGTCATCTGCCAGATCAGCGGGACCAACCACGGGCGAATCGTCTCGGTGGAGCAGTTCCGGGCCTACGACGACTAGCTTGCAACTAGACTTCTACCGTGAATCATCCCTTCCCCACCCCCTATGAAGACCTGCTGCGCGACGTGATGGCCAACGGTGCCGCGAAAAGCGACCGCACGGGGACCGGAACGCGCAGCGTCTTCGGCCGGCAGCTGCGTTTCGACCTCAGCGAATCCTTCCCCCTGATCACCACCAAGCGCGTCCATTTCAAGTCGGTGGCTCTCGAGCTCCTGTGGTTCCTGCGCGGTGAATCGAATGTGTCGTGGCTCCAGGACCAGGGGGTGTCCATCTGGAACGAGTGGGCGGACGACGACGGCGAGCTCGGTCCGGTCTACGGCGTCCAATGGCGGTCGTGGCCCACCCCGAACGGCGGCCACATCGACCAGATAGCCCAGGTCATCGAGGGCCTGAAGACCGACCCGGATTCCCGGCGCCACCTCGTTTCAGCGTGGAACGTGTCCGAGCTCTCCGACATGGCTCTGCCCCCGTGCCACGCGTTCTTCCAGTTCTACGTCTCTCCCGGGAAGGACGGCGGTCCGGGCAGGCTCTCCTGCCAGCTGTACCAGCGCTCCGCCGACACCTTCCTCGGGGTTCCCTTCAACATCGCCTCCTACGCCCTGCTGACCCTTCTGGTGGCAGAGCAGACCGGGCTGGAGCCCGGTGAATTCATCTGGACCGGCGGTGACGTCCACATCTATGACAACCATCTGGACCAGGTGAACGAGCAGCTGTCACGGGAACCCTACGCCTACCCGCGACTGCGCATCAGGACCAAGCGGGACAGCATCTTCGACTACGCCCTGGAGGACTTCGACGTGATCGACTACCAGCACCACCCCACTATCAAGGCGCCGATCGCCGTATGAGCGGGCAACTGAACGCACGGGACGTGGTGGGCTCGGGCCCGGTGATCGGCATGATCTGGGCCCAGACCGAGGGCGGCGTGATCGGCAGGGATGGCGGCATGCCCTGGCACGTTCCCGAGGACCTGGCACATTTCAAGAGCACGACGTCGGGCCATCCCGTGGTGATGGGGCGGCGGACGTGGGAATCGTTCCCTGATCGGTTCCGGCCGCTGCCCGGACGCACGAACATCGTGGTGACGAGCGCCGACGCCATCGAGGGCGCCGTCGTCGTCAATTCGGTCGACGCCGCGATCGAGACAGCGCTGGAAAGTGCGGGCGGCGAGGAAGTCTGGATCATCGGCGGCGGCAAGGTGTATGAGACTGCGGTGGCCCGGGCGAATGCGGCGTTCGTCACCGTCATCGAGGACGAGATGGAGGGCGATACCTTTGCGCCATTGCTCGACTCCGACTGGAAGCTCAGCGCCCTGACCCCCGAGACGGGCTGGCTGACCGCGGAGAACGGGACGCGATACCGGATCAGCCTCTGGACGCGGATCTCCTGAATTCGGCCGGCGAACAGGGAACGTCATGAACTCCTGCCCGCCGGACCACTCCCCGTAAACTGGAGGCATGACTTCAGCAGCCGCTTCCTCCCTGCCCTCACTTCTGCCTTCAGTCGGATTCGTCGGCTGGCGCGGCATGGTGGGCTCGGTCCTCATGCAGCGGCTCCAGGATGAAGGGAACTTCGACCTCGTCAACCCCGTCTTCTTCTCGACGTCGAATGCCGGCGGAGAGACGCCGTCGTTCGCGGCGGGTGCCGGGCCGCTCGAGGATGCGTACGACGTCGAAACCCTCGCCAAACTGAAGATCATCGTCACGGCGCAGGGCGGCGACTACACGGCCGAGGTGTACCCGAAGCTGCGCGACGCCGGCTGGGACGGCCTCTGGCTCGACGCAGCGTCGACGCTGCGGATGGAGCCGAGCTCCATCATCGTGCTCGACCCCGTCAACCGGGATGCGATCGACGCCGGCCTCGCCCGCGGAGTTCGGGACTTCATCGGCGGCAACTGCACGGTTTCCTGCATGCTGATGGGCCTCGGCGGCTTGTTCCGCAACGGGCTCGTCGAGTGGGGCACCTCGATGACCTACCAGGCCGCGTCCGGCGGTGGCGCGCGCCATATGAGGGAACTGCTGACCCAGTTCGGGGCCATCCACGGCAGCGTCGCGGTGAACCTCGACGATCCGGCATCGGCCATCCTCGATATCGACCGCGCCGTGCTCGCGCAGCAGCGGCATCCGGAACTGGACGCCACTCAGTTCGGCGTGCCGCTGGCCGGATCAGTGATCCCCTGGATCGACGCCGACCTCGGAAACGGGCAGTCCAAGGAGGAGTGGAAGGCCGGTAGTGAGACGAACAAGATCCTCGGCACCGACCTCGCCGGCAAGCGGATTCCGTTCGACGGCCTGTGCGTGCGGGTGGGCGCCATGCGTTCGCACTCGCAGGCGCTCACGCTCAAACTGACCCAGGATCTCCCCGTCAGCGAGATCGAGCAGCTCATCGCAGCCGACAACGAGTGGGTGCGGCTCGTTCCGAATACCAAGGAAGCCACCGTGGCGAACCTGACCCCGATCGCGGCGACGGGAACCCTCGACATCCCGGTGGGCCGCATCCGCAAGCTCGAGATGGGCCCGGAGTACATCAGCGCCTTCACTGTCGGGGACCAGCTGCTCTGGGGTGCCGCCGAGCCGCTGCGCCGCATGCTGCTGATCAGTACGGGCAACCTCTGACGGTCTCCCTGCGCATGGGCCCCGGAGCAGCCCGGTGCGTCGATCCTTTCTGAGCCCGGAATGTCAGAGGGCGCAGGCATGATGTGGGCATGGACCCCGCGAACGTAGATTCCGTTTTGAAGCGCTTCTTCGCCGCAAGCGGCCAGGCGAGGCATCCGGAGACACAGCTGCGTTATGCACGTGTTCAGAAGCATCTGCGGTCCTTCCTGGAGAACGACGGCGTCGCCCTGCTCAGCTCGCCGAGCGCCCGGCTTCTGGAACTTGAGGCGCAGTTCCAAGCCGATTCGGCCTACGCCCGCGTCATGGGCGCCGAAGAGCTTCTGCACGCCCTTCCCGCATTCCTTACGGGAGCCCACCTGCTGCCCGACTTCCACGACCGGCTGGCACAGATCAGCCTGGCGTCCCGGCTTGCCCAGTGGCTTTGCTCGCGGCAACTGGTGGAGCGCGCCTCCTCCTGGGAGGATGTGGTCCTCACCCGGGCAGCAGCGGAGCGTGCGCGCAGGTCAGTGGTGACGTGAACCACCGGCGGCCCATTGCTAGTAGCCTCGACTTCACTCCACCTTGTTCGATGAAGGAACGCCCGTGCCGCAGGAACCCGGAAAACCGTTCAGTGTCTCCCTCGAGGAGGGTTTCCTTCGGCTCCGCTGGGAGCCCGGAACGGCGATCACCCACGCGGTCGGCGTCGCTGCCGCTTCGGCGCTCGCCGACCTTCACGGCCCTTCAGTACTGCCGTTGCTGGTGAACATGAGTGGCATCAGCTTGGTGACGCCTGAGGCGCGCGAGGGCATGATGAATTACAGAAGGTTTTCCCATGTCGCCCTGATCGGCGAGGACCCGGTCGATGAGGTGATGGCCGCGTTTTCCCACCGTTCCCCCGTGGCCACCCGCTACTTCACCTCCGAAACCGACGGGCTGCACTGGCTGCTGAAACAGGAACTAGGAAGGCGTTCGGGTTGACCGAGCAGCACCTGCCCGGAAGAACGGGTTATCCAATCCATCTGCGACCATGCGACCTCTCTCGGCCATGCCCGCGAATGGGCGGGTCCGCAACAATCGGAGGCGGCGCTTGAACGGTGGTAGGAATGTAACGAGACGCACCAGCAGGGGGTTACGTCCCGCTGAGTGGTGGAGTTTTCTCGACACCGTGCGGGTCAG
>NZ_AZRZ01000504.1 GCF_000520535.1 Arthrobacter sp. H41 | reverse complement strand
CCGATCAACGCCTACCTCTGGGAATACGGCGGATTCGGCCGCGGGGATGAAATCCTTGATGCAGGTGTGGTCGAAGGCTCAAAATCCTTCACCCTCCAGCCCTGGGCGGGAACCGCGGCCCGGCGGGCAGTGAAGTTCGTGGACCCCGCCACCAGGGAAACCTACTACCTCGAGTTCCGCACACCCGTCGGTGCGAGCGACGGCGGCGCAACCAACAAGAACCGCGGTGTGATGATCCACAAGGAGGATGCCCGCGGGAACTGGCCCGATGCCGCGTCCCTGGCATTGACCCCTTCGAGCTACCCGTTCACCGGGTACTACAACCAGAACCATGCCTGGCAGCAGGGCTCGACCTTCCGCACCGTGAAGGGCGTTACCGTGCGCATCGACTCCATCGGCAGCACGAGCGCAAGCGTTACCATCACCGGACAGTTGTCGCGGTCTGCGTTGGCGGAGCCCTTCATTGATGGTGCTGCGGCGTTGGTGCCGGCCCTGGGTGGTGCCACC
>NZ_AZRZ01000503.1 GCF_000520535.1 Arthrobacter sp. H41 | reverse complement strand
GTCAGTCCATCATGAAGAGCGTCCCGGTTCGCCGCATATCGGTACAGCGCCATCGGATCTTTCCCGAGCTTGTGGCCAAGCCGGCGCATCGACAGCGACTCCAGTCCCTCGTCATCCACCAGCTCAAGAGCGGCAGCCAGCACGATATCCCGGCTCAGCCGGCCCCCACGGGCACTCTTCCCGTCTCTTCCACCGACGACTGGGCCACCCTGGCTTATCTTCTGCGCAGTGTGATCGTTCTCTTCCGGCAAAGGCATACGCCTCCGTCCAATTAGTAAGCCGACTTGCTATTAGCGACTCTACACCGTAGTGTGTACGAGGTAGAGCACCCGTAGAAAAGCCTGCGGACTTCCGCTCTCCCAGATACGCACCAGTCCCGCTCAGGGCGACTGGTCCACGGCCGTCAGCGGCCACCCCCACTTCGAAGGAAATCTCTCTATGTCTAATAACAACGGCGGCGACAACAACGGCGGTAACAACAACGGTGGCGGCAACAACAACGGCGGCGGTAACAACGGCGGTAACAACAACGGTGGCGGCAACAACAACGGCGGTAACAACAACAACAA
>NZ_AZRZ01000502.1 GCF_000520535.1 Arthrobacter sp. H41 | reverse complement strand
CGCCCGACAGTTCAAGCGGCGGGTCACCGTGGGCATGATCGGGATCAATGTCCCAATCCCCGTGCCTGTGGCCTGGCACTCCTTCGGCGGCTGGAAGGACTCCCTGTTCGGTGACCACCACGTCTACGGCCCGGACGGTGTGCGCTTCTACACCCGAGGCAAGGCCGTCACCGAGCGCTGGCCCGAGCCGCTCCACGCGTCCGGGGCGTCCTTCGCCTTCCCGTCCTCGAACGACTCCTAAGCTGATCTCTCAGACCACCCCCGGTCCTGTGCAGGGCCGAGAAAGGACACAGACCATGAACACTCCATTGCGCGTAGCCGTCGTCGGAGCGGGCCGCATGGGTGCGGACCACATCGACCGGATCCACCACCGCACCACCGGCACCGAGGTCGCCGCCGTCGTGGACATCGATAGGTCCCGGGCCGAGGCCGCCGTGGCCCACATCCCCGGCGCCGTCACCTGCACCGACTTTCAGGAGATCCTGGACCGGGATGACATCGACGCCGCCCTGATCGCTACACCGGGCTTCCTGCACGAGGACGTGCTTCTCGCTGTCATCGAGCACGGCTTGCCAACCCTGTGCGAAAAACCGCTGACCCCGGACGCCGCCTCCGCGTGGCGGGTGGTGCAG
>NZ_AZRZ01000501.1 GCF_000520535.1 Arthrobacter sp. H41 | reverse complement strand
ACGCTGGCCGGCCGCATCGACCTCTTCGGCAGCCGGACGTCCGTGACGTACCGGGCCGGCATGGGCAGGTTCACGGAGGAGACGACGCCCAACGTGAAGAACCGCTCGCACCGGATCACCGCACGGGTCGACATTCCCAAGGCCGGGGCCGAGGGCGTGATCATCGCCCAGGGTGGCCGGTTCGGCGGCTGGTCGCTGTACGTGCTGGACGGATGCCTGAGCTATGCCTACAACTGCTACGGGCGTGACCTCTACACGGTTTGCTCGGACCAGCCGCTGGAGCCGGGGACCAGAGAGCTGGTGTTCGAGTTCTCGTACGACGGCGGCGGGGTCGGCCTGGGCGGCAACGTGCGGCTGAGCGTGGACGGGAAGCAGGTCGGAGAGGGACGCGTTGAGAAGACGACCGCCTACTACTTCTCCTTCGACGAGACCCTCAACATCGGGGTCGACCGGGGCACCCCGGTGACCGACGACTATCCCGTGCTGGACAACGCGTTCACCGGCACCATCGACACCGTGCGCGTCGACCTGCATGGCGACGTCGAGGAGCTCACGGCGGCCGAGCAGCAACGGGCGCTGCTGGCCCACCAGTAGGGCCGGGGCATCGTGGGATGCTGAGGACAGCGGTGCGGGCCCGCCCCGCACCGGGAGAAACCGGCTTGTGGCCCGGTGCGACTGCGCGCCGGGCC
>NZ_AZRZ01000500.1 GCF_000520535.1 Arthrobacter sp. H41 | reverse complement strand
CGGTGCTGCGCGACCTCGAGGGCCGCGTGGCCGGCCCGGGCCCCGACCGGTTCCTCGCCCCGGAGCTCGCCGAGATGGAGCAGTACCTGGCCTCCGGGGAGTTCCTGCGCACGGTGGAGTCCGTCACCGGGCCGCTGCGCTGAGGCTGCTGTCCACTACCTCAGTTCAACTACCTCAGTTCGACCGTGCGCGCGTAGGCCCGCAGCACTGCCGCTTCGACGTCGTCGACCGTCGTGCCCGGCACGAGGTCCTCGGCGGCGCCCGCGGTCCTCGGGTCCCAGTCGAGCGCCAGGGTGGAGTAGACCGAGGACAGGACCCGCCGGATGGGCGCCGAATCCTCGACCACGAGGACAGAGGAGAACAACCATGCACCTGAGACGACCCGCTGGGCAGTACCGACCAGTTTCACGCTGAGCGGTTCCGGCGGGGGCCGATCCTGCCCAGCCCGGTGCACCTGCCCTGTTCCGTGCACGCTGAACTCACCCGGACAATACTCCCCCGGGATCTCGCCGACGGCGGCGTCGATCCCGAGGTCCTGCAGGGACTCGGCGAACAGGCTCCCGAAGGCGGCGAACCGAGCCTTCGTGCGGGCGACGGCGTCGGGGTGCGGCTCCACGTGGTCGACCACGAGACAGCCCTGGTGATAAGCGGCTGCACGCCCTCCGGCTCGCCGGACCAGCGGCTCGAAGCCCTGGTCC
>NZ_AZRZ01000499.1 GCF_000520535.1 Arthrobacter sp. H41 | reverse complement strand
CTGTAAGGCAATCCTGGAAGCCGCTGTCATTATCCGGTGGAGGAACTACACCCCGGACTTATGGTGATCGTGTTGTCCTAGCTGATGTATCCGTTTGCTGTCTTGCGGCGGGTGGTGAAGACCGCTGCTGCCGCGATGATCAGGGTTGCGGTGAGGGCGGCGATGCCGATCGTCGTTTCGTTGGTGTTGTTCGCGGCCGGTGTTCCTGTAACACCGGTATCCGCCCCGCCGGTGGGCATTTGTCCCATCTGGGTGGAGCCGAAGTTGTGGTTATCCAGCCAGGCGGAGACCTCGGCTGAGAACTGGTCCTTGGTGTTGTGAAGGGTCAGGGCGTGGCCGGTGGCCGGGATGGTCACCGAGGTGATGTCCTGGACTCCGGTGAGCAGGGCTGCTTGTTCTTCTGCCTGAATGGGGTAGATCGCGTCCTCGCCGCCGATCAGGACCAGGGTGGGCGTGGTGATCGATCCGATGTTGGCTTTGTTGGTGTCTACCGCGGCCATGTAGGAGGTGATGTCACCACAGGGGTCCATGTTGCGCAGGCCCGCGGTGGTATCCACCACTGCTGGTTCGGCGTTGTCGGTGAAGAAGTGGGCTTTGATGAACATCTCCGGGGTGTCCGCGCCGAAGTAGACGTACCCGGGGGCGCCGGGATCGCCTTCGGAGGTTGCCCCGCCGGCTTCGCAGGCCGCGAGCGCGGTTTCCAGGGCGCCCATCGCGGCGGGGGAGACGGTGGTGTCGGAGTAGGACAGGACCATCAGCCCGTCGATGTCCCCGAAACTGTAGGCCGCGGCTTGGGCGATGATCCCTCCGACGGAGTGCCCGGCAAGGACCACCTCCTCGAAGGCTGCGGCGCTTGCTGTGGTGTCGCCGGCCTGGTAGTCGCCGCTGCGCAGTTGGGTGACGATCTGGTGGGCGATATCCGCGCGGGATCCGAAGCAGATGCC
>NZ_AZRZ01000498.1 GCF_000520535.1 Arthrobacter sp. H41 | reverse complement strand
GCTTGAGCTCACTATCTCCCTGCGGGACATCGCTACGATTCACGACACTTCCCCTTGTTCGCGCATTGCCGACGGCTCCGACCAGCTCGCCGGGCGCGGAGGGAGGCGTCGCCTACGTACGTCCCGGTGAACGCCTCACCTACCGGCTCGCCCCACGTCGATCTCGGCCTCCGGCCCACCAACACCGGCACTGGCCTCGACGTTCATTGGCGGATCGCCGACAGCACAGTCGACTTCGCGGATTACATCGCAGGCATCGGAATCGGGTTCGACCAAAGCCTCAACAGGACACTACCAACATCACCGACGCAAGGAGCAGGAAGTGACAGCGCAGACCGGCGGCCGCAGGGTCGTCACCAACATGAGCCTTTCCCTCGACGGCCACTACGCCGCGCCGGACGACCCGCTGGACATGGGCTGGGTGATGCCGTACGCCGTCACCGACGTCGCCCGCGATCATCTGACCAGCCTCTGGGAGTCGGCGACGACGGCCCTGCTCGGGCGGGTCAATGCCGAGGGGTTCCTCGGGTTCTGGCCCACCGTCATTGGCATGGAGGCTGCCGACCCGCGCGACGAGGGATTCGCGAAGTGGCTCGTTAACACCGACAAGGTGGTCCTTTCCTCTACTCTCGGCGAGGTGCCGTGGGAGCGGACGACGATCATCGACAAGCCGACCGTCGAGGTGGTCGCGGACCTCAAGGCGACGGAGAGCGGCGACATTCTCGTGCTCTCCAGCGCCAGCGTCATCAAAGCGCTGCTGGCGGCCGAAATGGTCGACCGGCTGGCGATCACGATTTTTCCGGTCTTCCTCGGCGGCGGGCCACGCCTCTTCGACGACGGCCTGCCAGCGGGGCGGTGGGCGCTCGTCAGCCAGGCCACGGGCGAACACGGCACGTTGGCTCTCGTCTACGACCGCGTCCGTTGAACCGGCCGATCAGCGCTCACTCAGCCGGCGGGATGGTCCCAGCTCGGAGCCGGCTCGCGCCGCGGGCCGATGCCC
>NZ_AZRZ01000497.1 GCF_000520535.1 Arthrobacter sp. H41 | reverse complement strand
GGTTGCCGTGAAGGTATTCGGCCCGTCGGTATCAAAGACGATGCCGGAGGAGTAGGCGCCTGAGTCATCGGCCGTCAGTGGTCCCGGGGTGGCGCGCACATCACGCCGCCCTACGTCGGTGTCCTTCATGGCGGGCTCGATGATCCGCTGCTCGAACTGGGCGCGGTTGACGCCGCTGCCGATGTGGCCTTTGACGGTGACCGTGTTGCCGTTCAGGATCGCGTCTTCGGTCACATAGGTGTCCTGGACCCGGGTGTCGGCTACGACGGTGTCGCCGAACTTGATGGACACCGTGTCCCCGGGCAGGATGTCCGGGGTGACGTTCAGGCCCGTGCCGGCACCCCAGCACACACCGCCGGGGTGGTTGATCTCGAAGGCGACGTCGCCGGCGGCGACGAGGCTCGAGGCGGAGCCGACCACGCCGGCGCCGGGCCGGCTGACCTCGATGGTTGCTTCCTGCCCCACCCTGCCCTGGTAGCCCTCGACGGTGATGAAGTCCCGGTTGGGGAACACCACGAGGTTATCGGGAAACGTGGGAACAGCCGCGGAGGCCGATGGAATGGCGAAAATGGAGGACGTGCAAACAACGGCGAACGCCGTCGTGATAATTCCGGTCCGCTTTCCTCCAAGCGACCGTACTTTTGTTCTTCCCTGAATATCCGGTGCAGCTTTCATGACTACCTCATTGGCTGAGGTGCGCAAGGGCTTCACGCACACACTGAAGCTTGCAACTGCGACCTTGGGAAAATGTTGAGATGGTAATTCCAATCTCAATGGAGGCCACAGTGGCAGTCCGAAGTGGCCCCATCCCGCCCACCTAGCGGCGCGCGAAAGGGTGAATAGCGTTCATGAATTTCGGGCTTGTTGACCCTGATTCAGATTCAGCGTACTTTTTCCGTACGCACGCTGATCATGACGTGCATCACAAAAATGGGGTAAGAATGAATAAGGACGTCGGGTGAAGCCTCCGTCCATCGTGCGGAGTAATCGGGCACACAGCTCGTCCCGAGGACCCAGTGGAGGCGGAT
>NZ_AZRZ01000496.1 GCF_000520535.1 Arthrobacter sp. H41 | reverse complement strand
CGGGTGTCCCAACGGGCCGTTGCAGTCGGGCCCCCCGGCACCCACCGACCTGGCCGCCGCACCCGTCGGCGGTGACCTCAAGATCACCTGGACACCCGCAGAGGCGATCCCCGGAACCCCGGCTATCACCGGCTACCGCGCCACCGCCGTCTCCCGAACAATTGTTGACGGCGAACAGGTAGAGATCGGCAAGCGGATCAGCGGGCAAGCCGCTACCGGCACCACCATCACCGGTCTGGATCCGACCCAGGCCTACGACGTCTACGTGGTGGCCGTCAGCAGCATCGGCGAGACCTTCCCCGCAGCCACAGTGGCACCGGCAACGGACATCACCGATCCCACGGTAAGCGCAAACCCCAACGGCGGATCCACTGCTGTCGCCCAGGAAGTTACCCTGACTGCCAGTGAGCCCGGCGCCGAAATCTACTATCGGACGGATGACCTGGACGTCATCTCAGGTGACACCATCGCCACCGAAGCAACGCTCTACACCGGGCCCTTCTCGATTGCAGCCACCACCAACCTCGTCTACGCAGCAATCGACCCCTCCGGCAACGCCTCGGACAACATGAGGGCAACCTTCACCATCACCAATGATCCGGTTCCGGCAGCTCCGACCTTCACCGCAGCACCGGTAGCAGGCAAGGGGACCGCGACGGTCACCTGGACTGCACCTGATGCAGGCGCGGTATTCAGCGAGGCAGTCTCGGGCGTCAGCGGAACCACTCTGCGCCTCACCAACCCCGCGGGAGCGGTAATCGCGGGAGCGGTGGCCTATGACGCGGCAACGCTGACAGCAACCCTGAACCCGACGGCCGATCTGGCAGCGAACACCAGCTACACGGTGCACCTGCTGGACGGAATCACCGATACGGCAGGCGCGGCCCTGGCCCCGGTGAACTGGACCTTCACCACCGCAGCAGCGGTAGTGCAACCGAATCCGGTCACCGTTGCGACTCCGCTGATCTCGGCGGTAGCGGCCCGCACCCCGATCCTTGGAGCTGCAAGTGGACCCGTGATCTGTGGGTTGAAGGGTGGTGGGTGTTACCAGAAGTTCCAGGGCGGTGACATTCTCTGGTCGCCGGCTACGGGTGCTCATCCGACGTATGGCGGTATCGGTGCCCGGTGGCGGAGCATGGGCTTCGAGAACGGGGTCCTGGGGTATCCGATGACGGGTGAGATCTGTGGGTTGAAGGATGGTGGGTGTTA
>NZ_KI914772.1:33179-51965 GCF_000520535.1 Arthrobacter sp. H41 | reverse complement strand
AGCCCTCCGCGAGCGCCGACCCCGCGCCGGAGCCCGCCCCCGTTGCGCCGGCGCCAGCTCCCAGCATCGCGCAGGCGCCCGCGCCGCCCGTCGTCGTCCCGGCACAGCCTCCCCTGCTCGACGACGACGATGACGACTTCGACGACGATCTCGACGACTCGGACCGCGACTTCGATGACGACGATGACTGAGAGGACAGAGCCCCTCCCCCTTGCCGGTACCGACCTGCCGCGCCGACGGGCGGCTCCTCCGGTAGCTCCGCCATCCCGACCGCCAGTGCCGCCCCTGTTCAGCAGGCCCACGCCGTCGGTGATTTCGCAGGGCTCGAGGACGCAGCCGGCCGGCTCCACCGGCAAGGATCCCAGTCGTGGGATCGGCTCTGGGATCGGTCATGGGATCGGCCGGTCGATCGTCCGCCGGGCCGGGCAGTGGACGGTGCGCTCGCGTGTTCTTGGCGCCGTCCTGATGCTTTCGGCACTCGGCCTTCTCGTGGCGGGAACCACCGCGTACGCTCTGGAGCGGGCCAATCTGAACGCCCAGATGGACGATTCCCTGGCGCGCAGCTTCGGCGAGTTCGAGACACTCCTCGATACCGGGATCGACCCCGCTACCCGCGCCGGCTTCGTCGAGGCTGAGCAGCTGGTGTATCTCGTGATGCAGCGGACCCTTCCCGCACCGCACGAGGGCATGATGGGAGTCCGGGACGGCCAGGCTATCCTCGTGGCGAACGAATCGGTGAACGTCCGCCTCGAGGACGATCCAGAACTAATCAGCGCCGTGGCCGGCCAGGCAGGCTCACCCACGGTGCGGATCAGCACCTTCACGACGTCGAGCGCCACCTACCGCGCGCTCACCGTTCCCGTGCAACTCGCGCAGGATCCCCAGCCCACGGTATTTGTCCTGGCCTTCGACACGCACGCCGAAAGGTCCCAGCTCAACCAGACCTTCGGCACCTTCGCCCTCATCAGCCTCGGCACGCTGCTGCTCATCGGCGTCGTCGGGTGGCTGCTGGTGGGTAACCTGCTGCAGCCGGTCCGACGCCTGCGGAACACCGCCCGGCAAATCAGCGATTCCGACCTGTCACAGCGGATCGCCGTCACCGGCAACGATGATCTCTCGGACCTCAGCCGCACCTTCAACGCCATGCTCGACCGCCTGGAAGGGTCCTTCACCTCCCAACGGCAACTACTCGACGACGTCGGTCACGAGCTGCGGACCCCCATCACCATCGTCCAGGGCCACCTCGAGCTGCAGGACTCGTCCGATCGGGCGGACGTCGACGCCGTCCGGGGCGTGGCCCTCGACGAGCTCGGCCGCATGCGCTTCCTCGTCGACGACCTCGTGACCCTTGCGGGAAGCTCACGCCCGGATTTCGTCCGTGCCGAGCCCTCCGACATCGGTCGCCTCACGGACGAAGTCCTCGACAAGGCCCGGGGGCTCGGGAACCGCAGGTGGGCGGTCGATTCCCGTGCCGAAGGATTCTTCCGGATCGATGAGCGCCGGATCACCCAGGCATGGTTGCAACTCGCCGCGAATGCCGTCAAATTCTCCGCCGAAGGCTCAACGGTCACCCTCGGTTCCCGGCTCGAGCCCGAAGGACTCCGCCTGTGGCTGCGCGATGAGGGAGTCGGCATACCGAGGGCTGACCGGCAACGGATCTTCGAACGGTTCACCCGTGGAGCGAACAGCAAGCGCGCAGAGGGTTCGGGGCTCGGGCTCACGATCGTCGAAGCGATCGTTCGCGCCCATGGTGGCATCGTGGAGCTGGAGTCGGCTCCCGGCAGCGGATCGACCTTCATCCTGAACTTTCCCCACGCCCCGGTAGCAGCACAGCCGAAAGAGGACACATGAGCCGGATTCTGATCATCGAGGACGAGGACCGCATCAGTTCCTTCGTTGCCAAAGGACTGAAAGCCGCCGGGTATGCGCCCACTGTGGCCGTCAGCGGCAGGGACGGCTACCACCTGGGGCAGACCGGCGAATTCGAGCTCATCATCCTTGACCTCGGCCTTCCGGACCAGGACGGTTTCACCGTCCTGCGCCGGCTCCGCGAGTCGAAGAACGACGTACCCGTCATCATTCTTTCGGCGCGCAGTTCGGTGGACGACACCGTGGCGGGACTCGAGGGCGGGGCGGACGACTACATGGCCAAACCTTTCCGTTTCGAGGAACTGCTGGCCCGGGTGCGCTTGCGGTTACGCCAGGACAACGGTTCCTCTCCCACCGGCGTGCTCTCGCACCACGACCTGCAGTTGGATCTCCGCACCCGCCGGGCACTCGTGGACGGCCGTGAGATAGATCTTTCCGCCCGGGAGTTCGCCCTCGCCGAAGCGTTCCTGAGGAACCCGGGGCAGGTCCTCAGCAGGGAACAATTGCTCTCGCGGGTGTGGGGCTATGACTTCGACCCCGGCTCCAACGTGGTCGACGTGTACGTCCGGTACCTGCGCAACAAGCTCGGTGCCGAGCGCTTCGCGACGGTCCGGGGCATGGGCTACCGACTGGTCTCGCAACCCTAGGTACATCAGTCAACCCTGAGTACATCGATCCGTGAACTCAGCGCAGCAGCCGGTGGGCCCCGGCAGCGAGTGCTGCCGCGGCAGCGAGGCGTGCATGTGCATCCTCGGTCCATCCGGAGGCCTCACCCCCGTCAGCGGTCCGGCGCTTCGCCCCCGCGACGAGGGTGAGCGCCACACCGGCGGCCCGAGCCTGCAGTGCCGCCGGCTCCACGTAGCCTTCGAAGGCTTTCCCGAAGCGCTCCAGAGCGGCCGGGACGTGCACGTACCGTCGATCGACCGCCGGGAGCACCGCGAGATGCCCCAGGAAGCAGGCGAGATCATCGACGAGGTGCCCGGGACCCAGCGCATCGACGTCGAGCAGTCCCGAGACCCGCCCTTCCGCCATCATCAGGTTGGCCTCGTAGAAATCTCCATGTGCGGGCACTACCGGTCCGGGGTCGGTCCGCCGGACCAGGTCATCGACGTCCGCCGACAGGTCATGGATGCGTCCCGCGGAGGAAGGGAGTGCCGCCGCCGCGCCCTCGCCGTAGGCGCGCACCCGGGCGCTCCACGGGAGGCGCCGCGGCAGGTCAAGGACCAACGCCGGCAGTTTCCGGAGCAGGCTCACCAGCGCATGCGGGTCCACTCCCGCCGCACCGTCCCTCATCAGCAACCCGGCAAGCGGCCGGCCGGCCGCTGCCTGCATCGCCACCACGTCCTTTCCCTGAACCTCGACCACCTCGGGAGCGGGCACGCCGGCGTGCCGAAGGAGACGGTGCTTGTCCGCCAGCTCCCCGGCCTGCCCGCGGCGCAGCACCTTGAGGTACCGCAGATCACCGTCGAGCCCGGCGACAAGGACCGCTCGGCGAAGCGGCCGGTAGCTCACGGTCCGAAGGCTTGCCGGACCGCGGTGGATCCGGCCGCCGTCCGGCGACGCGAAAAGCGCTGCGGAAACCGCGTTGGCGTCCGTTGCCCAGGCTAGACCGGGAAGGAGCGGATCCAGCGGGTGCGCCCAGACGGACAACCTCTGCCGTTGGGGGCCGGACAGCGAAACGACCCCGCGGGCACCTGCCGGCACTACCGCCGTCGTGATGCAGACGAACTCAGGAATGGGAACAGGAGCAGGGGCCGAAGCGCGCGTGCCGGTGCGCGTGCCGACGCGAACCGCGTAGATTCCCGTGACGCCTGCGCCGGGTCGGTGGGAAACCTGCAGCAGGGACCAGCCGTGCAGGGAATACCCCATGGACGCGAGCGCAGCGGTCAGGGGTGCCTGTGCTGCCGCAGTCTCCAACAGTTGACGGTCGCTACGCTCGCTGGCCTGCCGCTCACTCTCCGGTGATGTTCGCGGTGATTGCTGCGGCGGCCGTGGCACGGGGTCCGGATGGTCAGGCGCGGCGCCGCTGAAGAATATCGTCAAGGTTGATCTTGCCCACCGGAGACGAATTCGCCGGTTCATCGGCTGCGCTGGAGGGCCTCGCGGTGGCCAGTGCTGCTGCACTCTCCTTGAAGGACGTGCGTCCGGCCGGTTTCGGTGCATCCGGGAGTTCGAGCGGCGCCGGGGCGGAGCGCTCGGCCCTGGCTGCATCGACATAGGTGGGACGGGGAACGTCAATCGGCTGCCAGGTGGAACCACGCGCCGCACCGGGGGTGCCGCTCCTGTGTTCCGGATCCTCGCCCGGTTCGCGGAGCGGTTCCTCGTGGTGCGGCTCCCCGGAGGACTTACCGCCGGTGCCGGGACCGGCAGGGTCGGCGGGTTCGGTTTCGGTGGGCGCGGGCGGCGTGGGCTGTTCCATGTCGAAGAGCACGGTCTCGGGCATGCGGCCAGTCCGCGGGAGTTCCCGCGGCGGACCGGCAACTACGGTCTCGAATCCCGTGTTTCCGGCAGGTTCCGGCCACATCGCTTCCGCGAATGCCCGGTTCACGCGTGCACGCCTGTCCCTCACCGCCAGGGCCCGGAGGAGGGCAATCGCCGAGACCGCGATCACCCCCAGGAGCACTGGCCAGGCTGCTGGAACAACGCCGAACGCAGCGAAGGGGAAGGTGGTGACCGCGCCCAGCAGACCGAGGATTCCGGCAAGCGCCAGAATGATCCGTCCGTAGCGGACGTTTAGTGCCGGAAGGGACTGCGGAGACCGGGTGGCTGAAGGCTCCGTCGCAAAGGGCTCGCGTGCAGCCTGCCTCCCTGCAGTCGAGTTCTCTGTAGCCGCCGCTCCGGGAACCGCGGTGCTACCCGTCGGCGAGCGAGGCGCGAATGACCCGCCGCTGTTATGGTCTGTGCCCGTCATGTCCATGGTGCTCTCCTGGCTGCGCCCTCGCCCGGTATCGTTCCGGGCGAGGGGGTCTGAATGGGCAGGCTGTGACGACCTGCGGCGGACTGCGGCTGAACTCCCTGCGGATCGAGCGCGTCGCAGGAAAAACGGGGCAACCCAGATCAGCCAGAGACCGACGACCGCCGCCAGTACAACCGAGCTATCCAGAGAGAAGTCCACCCCTAGAACGCTAGGAGAAGAAAGGAGCTCCTGCCAGCATTACGCCGGGCGTGTCGGCAGGACATTGAAGGGCTTACCCGGCAGCAGGGCGGCTCAGGGCCGGCGGGCCTGCTGCTCCAGCCATGGCTTCAACAGGCCCTGCGGGATGTCCTCGGCAGTCAGGGCGAAGCTTCGGTGATCGGCCCACTGGCCATTGATGTGGAGGTAGCGTGGCCGGATTCCCTCATCCCGGAAACCCAGCTTCTCCACGACGCGCAGGCTTGCTGCATTTTCCGGCCGGATATTGATCTCCATGCGGTGCAGTCCCAGATTCCAGAAGCAATAGTCGGTTGCCAGTGCCACAGCGGTCGGCGCGATCCCCCGGCCCGCACAGCGGGAATCGACCCAGTATCCGAGGGTTGCCGTTCTTGCCGAACCGTAGATGATTCCGGAGACGGTCAGCTGCCCTGCAAGCTGCGGTGCTGAACCATCCACTCTCCGCGTGATGACGAAGGGAAGGGCCGCTCCGGTCCGTGCCTGGTGGGAGAGCGCACGAACCATCTCGTGGTAGGTGGGAAGATAGCCTCCGGGATCGGGGTTCGATGCTTCCCAGGGCGCCAGCCACTGCACATTCGCCTGCCGGACCGCTGTCCACTCGCGGCGGTCACGGTGACGGATGGGCCGCAGTCCGATGTTCCCGGCGGCCAGCGTCACCGGCCAGCTCCCTGCAGACCACACCGCTGGCTACTTGGGAATGCCGGCGCTGAATTCCTTGAGCCATGCGCAGAGGTCGGGCCCCAGGTCCTCGCGTTCGGAGGCGAGGGTCACCACTGCCTTCAGGTAGCTCAGCTTGTCCCCGGTGTCGTACCGGCGGCCGCGGAAAACGACACCGTACACTCCTGAACCCTCACCCTCAGCGGCTGCCAGCGTCTGGAGCGCATCCGTCAGCTGGATCTCTCCACCCCGCCCCGGACCGGTGGTCTCGAGGACGTCGAAGACGCGCGGGTGCAGGACATACCGTCCGATCACGGCGAGGTTCGACGGCGCTTCGTCAACGGCCGGCTTCTCGACCAGCTGGTTGACCCGGACGTACTCCTCACCCTCGAGTTCGGAGATGTCGGCGCATCCGTAGGCGCTGATCTGCGCGGGATCCACCTCGATAAGCGCGATCACCGACCCGCCGGTCCTCGCCTGGACCTCGATCATCGTCTCGAGGAGCGGATCGCGTTCGTCGATCAGATCGTCGCCGAGGAGCACGGCGAAAGGTTCATTCCCCACGTGGAGCCTCGAGCGCAGCACTGCGTGCCCCAGCCCCTTGGGATCGCCCTGCCGGAGGTAGTGGATGTCCCCGAGCTCGGAGGGCCGACGGACGGCGGCGAGCTTCTCATGGTCGCCCTTGGCTTCCAGGGTCTGCTCGATGAACGGCACGCGGTCGAAATGATCCTCAAGAGCGCGCTTGTTCCGCCCGGTGATCATCAGGACGTCCGACAGGCCGGCGTCGACGGCTTCCTGCACCACGTACTGGATGGCAGGTTTGTCCACGACTGGAAGCATTTCCTTGGGCATCGCCTTCGTTGCCGGGAGGAAGCGGGTGCCAAGACCAGCCGCTGGAATGACGGCCTTGGTTACTTGAGTTCGCGAGGTCATGGCCTCCACACTACATAACGGTGCGGTAAAACCTTCAGCGGCGCACACAATGGAGAAATGAGCTTCGACAACGAGAACTGGGACAGCAAATCCGCAGCCCGCACCGCCCTCCGCGCCCGCCGTCGGGCATTGCCGGCTTCGGAGCGCGGAACGATCGCCCGGCAACTTGCCGCCACGGTCCTCGAATACCTCGAGGGCACCGACGCCGCGGCGGAGAAGGTGCTGGTGGCGGGCTATCTCGATCTTCCGCCCGAGCCTCCGGTGATGGACCTGCTGTTCCAGCTGCATGCCGCTGGCCACCCGATCGTGGTTCCGGTGTGTGAGGCGGAGCGCCGGCTCACCTGGGTGGACTGGTTCCCCGGTGTCCCCCTGGCGAAATCACGGTACGGCCCCCTCCTGGAGCCCCTCGGCCCGCGCCGACCGGTGGAAGCCCTGCCGGAACTGCGGCTTGTGCTGGTCCCCGCCCTGGCGATCGACCTCCGCGGCAACCGGATCGGTCAGGGCGGCGGGTACTACGACCGCATGCTCGCGGGATTGCGCGTTGCCAACCCAGCGGCCGAACTCGTGGGAGTGGTCCACGACTCCGAGCTGTTGCCGGAGGGCTCGTTTCCGGTGGATCCGTTCGATGTCCCCCTTCCAGCGGTGTTCACGCCGTCGGGCTTCGCCGAGCTCCGGCCGCCGGGAGTCCCCGCCCACGAGGTGTAGACTTAGCACTCGCCCGTGCAGAGTGCTAAACTGCTGTCCGATTCCAGCGGATCCGGGAACGCACAGGCTACCCGAAAGATTGCCCAGGAGGACCCATGCCCACATATGCCTACGCCTGCAAGGATTGCGTCCACGCCTTCGATATCCAGCAGTCCTTCTCCGACAACTCCCTGACGGTGTGCCCGGAGTGCTCGGGAACCCTGCGGAAGAAGTTCAACAGCGTCGGTGTCGTCTTCAAGGGCTCCGGGTTCTACCGGAACGATTCCAGGGACACGAAGTCGTCCTCGGAGGCAGGAGCCGCACCGGCCTCTCCCGGTTCCGCCGACCCGAAGGGAGCGGGCAAGGATTCGACCACGTCCTCGACCACGCCGGCGACCGGGGACGGCGCCAAGACCGCTCCTGCGCCTGCCAAGGGCCGCTCGGACGCGAAAACGTCCGTTCCCGCAGGGCAGCAAGCCTCCTAGTCGTTCCGGAAGCTTTTCCGCTCTGTCCACATAGCGGTGAGCAGAACGTCCTCCGATGCCGGGCAGTCCTAGCGTTGGTTCATGCGCACCACCGGACCGCCAGATCGCCGCACCACCAGAGCCCTGCCGCTGCGGCGCCTGGTCCTACGGCACCGCCGCCTGATTGCCGCTCTCCTGCTGTGCGCGGCGGCCGGCGTGGGCGTCGAGGCGCTCCTGCAGGATTCGAACGGCACGACGCCGGTCATGGCAGCCGCCATGGACGTTCCCGTCGGCACTGTCCTGACGAAGGACCATCTGGTGACGCGGCAACTGCCCCCCGAGGTGCTTCCCGCTACGGCTTTCGTTGCCGTTGAACCCCTGCTCGGCCAACGGGTTGCCGCTCCGCTGCGCAAGGGTGACGTCCTGACCGATACTGCGCTCCTGGGCGCCGGCCTTCTCGCGGGAACCCCTCCTGGGACGGTCGCGGTACCGCTTCGTCCGGCCGACGAGTCGACGGTCCAGCTCTTGGCGCCGGGGCAGTTGGTCGACGTGGTGCTCACCACCGGCAACGGCTACGACGTCGCTGCCGACACCACCGTCCTCGCCAGTGGGCTGCCGGTGCTGTGGAAGTCCGTCGCCGGCGCGGAGCAGGCCTGGCCCGGCGCGGACCCGCAGGCCGGGCTGGTGGTAGTGGCCGCCCCGCCGGAGGATGCCGCGGCCCTTGCGGGTTCGGCAAGCTCCGGCAAGGTCTACCTGGTGCTCACCGGCGGAGGTTAGGCTCGGGTCCTAGTCCCAGTGCGGCGGACGCTGCTCCCTCAACCAGCTGTCCCTGTCCTCTGCGCGGTCGCCCCACTGCCTCGCATCGTCCTCGGCGGCACGCGCGGGCAGGAGCGCGTCCTCGGGTCCATCAGGGCGCGGGGGCTGGGCGTTTCGGGGGGAGCCCTGCGTCTCGACGGGCTCGAGTGCGAGGATCTCGGCCGCCCGTCGGGCGCAACCGTCCGGTTCGGTGAAGACCTCGATGGTCCACAGCGGCATGTAGTTCCATCCCATGCGCTCCAGCAGCTGGGGGCGCAACCGGCTCCGTTCACGCACCGTCCTGGCGCCGTAGCGGGAGGTCCCGTCCGATTCGACGGCGAGGGGGACCCGAGCCGCGTCGGCGCTGGGCCGACCACCCGGCCGGGTACCCCCGGCCGGTTTCACCGCTGCGATATCCAGGACGCCGTCGTAGTGGTCCCACACCTCGGCACCCCGGGACCGCAACCGGTCCGCGAGGTCGGCGACCAGCGGATCCGCGTTGGAGGGGCTCGACGGCGTCGGCCGGGTATCTGCCGACTCCCCCAGCTCGCGCTGGAGAAGCTCGAAGAAGTCCAGGGCGCCGGCCGCCAGGCGGGTGGGATCGAGGTCGGAGGGCTGGAAGCAGGAGAGGACATGCAGGCGGCTCCTGGCGCGGGTCATCGCCATGACGAAGTGCTGCCGGCCATCAGGAGCCGAGAGCGGCCCGAAACCGTGAAGCGCCCTGCCGTGCGGCGTGCGTCCGAACCCCAACGAGAAGATGATGTCGTCCCGGACCAGCCCGGCAACCCGGTCCACGGGAACCACCCGGAAGGACTCCCGTCCGGGAGCGAAGAAGCCGGCGGCCCAGGGGTAGTCCGCCATCTGGAGACGGATCGCCTCTCCCACCCGTGCGGCGTGGCGGGTGCTCGCTGTCACCACGGCCAGCGAGGAACCCGGGCGGTGCCGGATGTGTTCGAAGACCAGGTCCACCGCACGGTTCACCTCGACCGCCACGCTTTCCACGCCGTCGTCGTCGGACCTCGGCATGCCGGTCCCGTTCGGCAGGTACTCGACGACGAGTCCGCGGTCGTGTCCGGAGATCTCGGAGGCCTGGGGCAACCGGGAGAGCTTTCCGTCGTAGAACGACTCGCTGAGGGATTCCCCCAGGCTCCGGTCCACCGCCCGATATACCTCGGTGAGGGCCCGGGCCGGCAGGATACCGTGAAAGGCACCGATCGCGCTGGACAGCGGATCGGACGCTCCCGGCCGGGATGATGACTCGATCTCGATACTGAACCGGCTCGGTGCTGCCAGCTGCTCGTCACCGAAGACGACCACCTGGCGGGCACGCGCAACCGATGGCACAACGCTCTGCAGCGAAACCGACTCGCCGTCGAGCACCAGGACGGCGTCGAAAGTCATCCCTGCGGGCAGGACCGCCGGAACCAGCAGCGGGCTCACGGCCCACACCGGCAGCAGGGCGGACACCAGCGTCGGAGAAAGCTCCGCAAGGATCCCGAGGGTGAGGGACTCCTCACGAAGGAAGCTGCGAAGCCGCCCGGCGTCCTTCGGGTGCGCCGCGATGCCGTCCTTCCAGCGCTGTGCCTGGTTCCAGCGTAGCCGTGACGCCCCGGACGCGATATGCGCACTGTCGGCCGACCGGTACTCGCGCTCGAGCCGGCGCAGGCTGTCACCGTCGGACATCGCGAGGTAATCGTCTCCGCTGATCATCGCCTCGAGCGCAGACTGCCACCAGGCCAGTTCGAGCTCGGGCCCCACCTCCGCTCCGTCCACTTCCCGTTCCGCGAGGTCGTCGAGCAGGTCTCCCAGTCCGCGCTCACGCATCTCCTTCAGCAGCAGGGTGCGTTCCGGAAGGGTCTGGAGCGTCCCCTTGTCGGCGACCAGTTCGGCGAGGATACGCTCGAGGTCGTCGAGCCCGCAGGCAGGAAGGTCGGGGCCGGCCTGCGTGGTCTTCAGGATCCCGGTCAGCTCCGAGAGGCGCGCCTGCACGGCCTGGTAAGAACTGTTGAGTTCGGCGAGGCCCGTGGGAACCGAAGGATGCTGCTCAGTGGTGGCGTACTGCGTCCAGAGGGTGTGCTGCTGCTGGACATCGACCAGGGAGGAGTGGAGGTCGGCGATGTGCACACCCGGCCGGACATATTCCTTGGCCACCCGGCGCAGCCGCGAGCGGGTCATCGAACTCATCTCGATGCTGTGCTCACGCCTCCAGGACGACGGCGCGGTGGCAGAGATGAGGTCGGTCACCGGACGGTCGAAGATGTCGGGCGTGAACTTGTCGAGGCTGGCCCGGACCGCGACGAGCAGATCGAGCTGCTCCCCCCACGCCGTGAAGGTCGCCCCGAGGGCGATATTGGAGTACTCGGCGACGTGCAGCACCCTTGCGCGAAGCTCCGGGATGTCCCTGGCGAGCCCCGCGGAAAGCTCGTAGGCGTGCTCGGTCTCACTGCGGTTGAACAACTGGGCGCCGTACCAGGGACTCCGGGTGGCGGCTTTGCTGAAGCTGCCGAGCTCCGCGGCCCGCTGCAGCCTCGAGGTGAGTTCGGCCCGGTCGGGAATGCTGTCGAGGACACTGCGTTTGAGGCGGACCGTGGTGGACGGCGCAGGCTCGAGCGCCGTCAGTCCGGCGAGGGACTGCATCGCCTGGTACGGCGAGCAAGCCCAGCGGCTGCGGATGTTATGCAGGGACTGCACATGCTCGAGGAGCTGGTGACGGTGCCCCACGAGTGTCTGGTGCAGACTGTCCAGGGACGGCTCCGCTGCCTTCTCGTTCCGGACGATGGCGCGGACGACCGCGTCCTTCAACTGCCCGTCCGGCATGCTCTCGCCGACCTGGAGCACCAGGGAACCGAGCCCGAGGGCGTCGAGGTCCTGAACGAACTCGTTGAGCGTTCCGCGCCGTTCGGCCACGATCAGCACCCGCTTGCCCTGCGAGGCCAAGAGTGCAGCGGCATTCAGCGCCGTCTGGGTCTGCCCCGTCCCGGGAGGCGTGGAAACCACCAGCGAGGTGCCGGCGCCGATCTGGTCGAGCACTTCCTGTTGGGCGCTGTCCGCGTCGAGGATGAGCAGTTCATCCCCGGGGGACCGCTCGTCGAGCGGAGGGAAGCCCTCTGCTGCGGAAAAAGCGGGTGCTGCCCCGCCCGTCCTGTCGCCCTCCCTGGCGGCAGCTACAAGAGCGGCAAGGGCCGGGTGGCCGGGGTGCACCGCCGGATCGTCGGCGGTCTTCGCCAGATCGGCGAACGTGGATACCAGGATCCGGTGCTCCACCGACATCCCCCGCACGCCGTCGGCCAACTGGCGGAGGCGCTCCAGCACGGGGTAGGGGTCGAGCCGGGCCGTGCCGTAGGCCAGCCTCGCCAGCGCATCGGCGTCGACGTCGAGGCCCTGGACGATCCTCAGGTGCCGCACGAGGGCCGGGTTGAGCCGGGCCTGTTCGGTGATCTGCAGTTCATAGTCGTCCTGGGACGAGTGCACGGTAAGTGATACGGCGGTCAGCAGCACCGGACCGTTGAGCGTTTCTGACCGTCCGGCGTCGTCGACGGAACGCCAGGACGCCGTTCCGGCAGCGAGGTGGCCCACGTCGATACCCCGCTCGGTGCCGAGTTCGAAGATCTTGGCGCGCAGTGCGCGGGCAGCGGCCTTCGCGGCGTTGTACTGCACCGGGTCGCGAAGCAGCGTCGAGAGGCGGGTACGCCGCCCGGCGAGCAACTGGGCGAGACCTGAAGGGTGCGCGTGCGTGAGGTCGATGCTCGTCCCGGCCGATGGACGGAAATGGAGCAGCGTGTCACCGGTTGCCTGCGGGCCCATCGACTTCAGCCACGGCAGCAGGAAATTCTCTGCCGAAATGGAATCCTCTGCCGCATCCCCACGGTCCTGCTCCGGCACAGCTGTCCTCTTCCCTCGTCCCGCACTGATCTTGGCCGAATCGGCCCACCCTCCAAACTATCCGATCAGGGCACGACGGCGTCGGATAGCAACGCGTGGTACCGCCACCGGTTTTGCCCCGATCAGGAGCCGATCATTCCCACTCGATGGTTCCTGGTGGCTTGCTCGTGACATCGAGCACCACCCGGTTGACGCCGTCCACCTCGTTGGTGATCCGGTTGGAGATCCTGGCGAGGAGGTCGTAGGGCAGCCGTGACCAGTCTGCGGTCATCGCGTCCTCGCTGGAGACGGGACGCAGCACGATCGGGTGGCCGTAGGTCCGCCCGTCGCCCTGGACGCCGACACTGCGGACGTCGGCCAGGAGCACCACGGGCATCTGCCAGACCTCGGAGTCGAGCCCCGCGGCGGTGAGTTCCGCCCGGGCGATGGCGTCGGCCTTCCGGAGCAGCTCCAGGCGCTCCCGCGTCACATCACCGACGATCCGGATTCCGAGCCCCGGACCGGGGAACGGCTGGCGTCCCACGATCTCCAGAGGCAGCCCGAGCTGCGCTCCCACCGCCCGCACCTCGTCCTTGAACAGGGTGCGCAGCGGCTCGACGAGTTCGAACTGCAGGTCCTCGGGAAGCCCTCCCACATTGTGGTGGCTCTTGATGTTCGCGGCGCCCTCGCCGCCGCCGGATTCGACGACGTCGGGGTAGAGGGTGCCCTGCACCAGGAACCGGATCTTCTCGCCGTGGGCCTCGGCCTCGGAGATGATGGCCCGCTCTGCCTCCTCGAAGGCGCGGATGAATTCGCGGCCGATGATTTTCCGCTTGGTCTCGGGGTCCGAGACGCCGGCCAGCGCGTCGAGGAACCGTTCCTGCTCGTTCGCGACGTAGAGCTTCACGCCGGTGGCTGCGACGAAGTCGCGCTCCACCTGCTCGGCTTCACCCTCGCGCAGCAGCCCGTGGTCCACGAAGACGCAGGTGAGCTGGTCCCCCACCGCACGCTGCACGAGCGCTGCGGCGACGGCGGAATCCACTCCTCCTGACAGGCCGCAGATGACCCGGGCGTCCCCGATCTGCTCGCGGATGCGGTCCACCTGTTCCTCGAGGATGTTGCGGGTGGACCAGTTCGGGTGGAGCCGGGCACCCTTGAACAGGAAGTTCTCGAGGACCTGCTGGCCGTGCCGGGAGTGCTTCACCTCGGGATGCCACTGGACCCCGTACAGTCCCCTGCCCTCGTGCGCGAACGCCGCCACCGGGGCACCCGCCGTGCTCGCCAGGACGTCGAACCCCTCAGGGGCGGCCTGGACGCTGTCGCCATGGCTCATCCAGGCGTTCTGGTGCTCGGGCGTCCCCTCGAGGATGGAGCGGGCGTTCCCGGAGGAGGAGACATCGGTGGAGCCGTACTCGCGCAGGCCTGTCTTCGCCACGGTGCCGCCGAGGGCCGCGGCCATGGCCTGGAAGCCGTAGCAGATGCCGAGGACGGGCACCCCGGCGTCGAAAAGTTCCGGCTCCACACGCGGCGCACCGTCGGCGTAAACGCTCGACGGGCCACCGGAGAGGATGATCGCCACCGGGTTTTTGGCGAGGATCTGTTCCGCGCTCAGGGTATGGGGCACGATCTCGGAGTAGACGTCGGCTTCGCGCACCCTCCGCGCAATCAGCTGGGCGTACTGAGCACCGTAGTCGACAACGAGGACCGGGCGGTGTTCAGGGGTGGGGGCGGGGGTAGTCACCCGTCAACAATAGTCGGAAGCGGGGACGCGCCGCACCTTGTTCCGCCCCGGAACCGGCACATCGGGTCAGTACCGCCGGGCGGCTTCGGGGTGGGCAGCGAGGTCGGCTTCCGCCTGCCGGTGGATCCGCTTCTCGACGACGAAGGAGAGCAGGGGAACCACCCCGCCGAGCGCGATGAGCAGGAAGCGCGTGAACGGCCACCGCAGGAACTGCCACAGCCGGAAATCGGCGATCAGGTACACCACGTACAGCCAGCCGTGCACGATCAGGACCGCGGTGGAGAGGTTGAACCCCGAAGACAGATCGGCCTCTGCCTCCGGAAGGAGTTGCAGTGCCGCTCCTCCCCCGGCAACGATCTCCGAGCCGAATCCGTACTTCGCAATCATCTCGACGACCACCAGGAGCAGCATCACGCCCGTGGCATAGGCAAGAACCCGGTAGAAGCTCAGGGCGGACCGGATCTGGGCATGTGTGCCTCCGAACATGCGCTTCGTGCCGGTCCGCGTCGCGGGGTCGCCCTCCGGCCGGCGTTCGGATCGTCCTTCGGATTGTCCTTCGGCTTTTCCTTCAGTAACGGGGTCACTCACTCTTGGTTCCACTTCCTGATGTCATCCTGCTCGGTTCCGCTGCGGTCGGTGCCGGCTGGTCCGGCTCCGCATCGTTCGAAGTCCCATCGCCCTCGCCCTCGCCCTCGTCCTCGTCCTCGAGGCTCCTGCGGTAGTCGTCTGCCACCAGGCGCCACCAGAGGAAGAAGGCGAAGCCCGCGAAGACGAACCACTCGATGGCGTAGAAGATGTTGAGCCAGTTGAGAGGGGTCTCCTGGGGCTGCGGGCCGACTTCCACTGTCTCGAGCGGCGCCTCGACGGGCACCACGGCGTCGGCCTGCCGGATCTCGTTGGACACCACGAATGCCGCGTAGGTCGGGCGGTCCCAGATATTCGTCAATTCGGCCGTCGCGAGCGTGGGAACCTGGTTCTCCACGGTGCGCTGGGCTACCGGCCCTTCCCCGGGAAGGAGCCTTCCCTCGACCCGCGCCGGTCCTTCGGGGAGGCTTAGGGAGTCGAATGCATCGGCAGCCGGGACCCAACCGAGCACGACGGGTATCACGGCGGCATCATCCGACGCATCGGCGGCGTCATCGTCCCCTGCGCCGGCGGGTTCGTTTTCCACGAGGGAACCCTCGACCTCGAAGGCGCCGACCACCCACAGTCCGGTGTCCTCCCCGCGGACCCTGTCCTGGACGAGGAGCTGCGTGCCCGGAACGAATTCCCCGTCGAAGGACACGAGCTGGTCGGCCGCCGCTGCGGTCAACGGCACGCCGGGCCGGAGGACGTCGGTCAGCGGCTGAACGGACTCGGTGGTCGTGGGGGCCGGCGGGCCGTCGCTGCGTGACGAGGACAACTGCCACTGGCTGAGGAGCACGAAGACCGAGGCGATCACCATCGCGAGGATCAACAGGAGGATCCATCGGGGTTTGAGCGCGGTCTTCAACACTCATTAAAGGTACTTCGTGCGCGTGTAGAAAAACGAATGATTCAGCCGTCGGCAGGTGCGCCCGAGTGATTGGGAAACCTCTATCGCTTTGGTGGGATCCCGTCTAGGATTGGCTCTCGTGCGCGTCTTCCCCTACCCCGACCCCGGCCCTCCCAACATCGCCTCGCCTACCAGGTACCTCGCATGGCTCGCCTCGAAGCAGAAGGGGACACTGTGCGCTGGAATCCTCTTCGGCGCCGTCCTGATGGCGGCACAGGCCGCGATGCCCTTTCTCCTGGGACGGGCCATCGATGAGGGAATCCTCGCCGGAGATCCGGCCGCGCTGAGCCGGTGGGTCTCCGGGCTGCTCGTGCTCATGGTGGTCCAGGCAGCGGCGGATACGGCGAGCCACCGGGCAGCAGTCAGCAACTGGATGCAAGCCGCCTTCCGTTCGGCGCAGTTGGTCGGCCACAAGATCACGAGGACCGGTGAGGCCCTGCCCAATTCGCTCGCAACGGGTGAGGTGGTGTCCACTGCAGCGTCGGATGCCTTTCGGCTGGGCGAGGTCTTCGAAGTCATGTCACGCCTCGCGGGAGCCGTCGCTGCCTGGCTGGTGGTCACCGTGCTGATCTGGCAGACCTCCGAGCTGCTGGCCGTGCTGGTGCTCATCGGGGTGCCCGTCTGCTGCGCCCTGCTGCTTTTCGTGGTGAAGCCCATGCAGGCCCGGCAGCGGGAGCAACGCGAGGCGTCGGGCAGGATGACGGCGGTGGGCGCCGACACCGTGGCCGGCCTGCGGGTGCTGCGCGGGATCGGCGGCGAGCACATCTTCGTTGACCGCTACCGTGCGAAGTCGGCCGTTACCCGCGATGCGGGGATACGGGTGGCCCGCTCCCTGGCTGACCTCGAGGCATCCCAGGTATTCATTGCCGGCGCGTTCAGCGTGGTCTTCACCTGGGTGGGAGCGAACCTCGTTCTCGACGGTGCGATCAGCCCCGGCGAACTGGTGGCGCTCTACGGGTTCTCGATATTCCTGGTCACCCCCATCCGGGCGGCCGCTGATTCCGTGGCCCGGTTCATCCGGGCCTCCGTGGGAGCCCGGAAGATCATCGCGGTTCTGCGGGTGGAGTCGAATGTCGCCGACGACGGGCCACCGGCGCCCGCTCCGCCGTCGGGGTCCGCCCTGTTCGATGAGCGCACCGGCCTGACCGTCCGTCCCGGGCGAATCACCGCCCTGGTGTCGGACTCCGGGACCGCGAGCGAGGTGGCGAGCCGCCTTGGCCGGTTCGAGGACCGTGTCCTCGAGGAAGCGGGGGTGCGATGGGGTGCCGTCGACCTGCGTCGCGTGGCGCTGCCGGAGATTCGCAGCAGGATCGTGGTCAGTGAGGCCGGTCCCCAGCTCTTCACCGGTTCGCTACGATCCCAGCTCGATCCTCACGGACGGCACGACGACGACGCGGTGCTCCGCGCCCTCGATGCGGCGAGCGCGCTCGACATCCTCGAGGGGATCGATGACGGTCTGGACCATGAGGTGACCGAACGCGGCCGTGGCTTCTCGGGAGGCCAGCGCCAACGGCTCGTGCTGGCCAGAGCATTCCTGACCGAGGCGGAAACGCTGATCCTGGTCGAGCCCACGAGCGCCGTCGACGCCCACACCGAGGCGCGCATCGCTGCGGGGCTCCGGGAGGCGAGGGGAAGGAAGGATCGAACCACTGTGGTGGTCACAGCCAGTCCGCTTCTGCTCGGCGTCATGGACTCCGTGGTGTTCCTCGACGAGGGTCGCGTCCAGGCCGAGGGTACGCATGGAGAACTTCTGGCAGCCAACAGCGCGTACCGGAATGTGGTGATCCGCAGTGAATGAGGCAGCAACGGAAACAGTATCAGCGACAGGGGCGACGACGACGGAGACAGCGGCAGCGGCAGCGACGACAGCGGCAACACCCTCAGCCACCAGCGGCAGGGCGGCTCCGGGTGAGGGCAAGCTGCCGGTCGCCGCGCCGGCCACGGTGCGCGCTGAAGCCCGGCGCCTCATCCGCCGGCACCGCAGGGGCCTGACGGGCGTGATCTCGCTGTACGTCGGATCGGCAGTGGCCGGACTGGCCGGACCGTTGCTCCTCGGCGCACTGGTGGACGCGATCGGCGCCGGCACCACGACCGATTTCGTGGCCGCGGTCTCGCTGGCCATGCTGGGTTTCCTCACGGTGCAGTCGGTGCTGCGGCGCTTCGCGGTGCGCTCCGGCATGGTGTTCGGCGAGCGCGTCTTCGCCGAACTCCGTGAGGATTTTCTTGAACAGGCCACCTCCCTGCCACTGTCCACCGTCGAGACGGCGGGCACCGGCGACCTCGTGGCCCGCACCACCAATGACATCGACGCGGTGTCGCACACCGTGCGCTTCGGCGTGCCGCAGGTGGTGGTCTCGGTAGTCACCATCGTGCTGACGCTGGCCGTTGCGGTTTTCACCTCCCCCGTGCTGTCAGCTGCCCTGCTGGTCGGGATCCCGCTGCTCTATCCGGTGACCCGCTGGTACCTCAGGCGCAGTTCGGTGGGTTACCAGAGGGAACGTGAATCCTACGCCGTGGTGAACGGGACGATCACCGAGAGCATCGAGGGCGCACGGACCGTGGACGCCCTCAGCCTCGGAGGAATCCGGCGCAAGGGCATGGACGACGCGCTGGGAGTCAGTTACAGCGTGGAGCGCTATACCCTGTGGCTGCGATCCGTGCTGTTTCCCGCAGCCGATCTGGCCTTCTGGCTTCCCGTCGCGGCGGTCCTCCTGTGGGGTGGCTGGCTTGCCTCGAACGACGTCGTCACCCCCGGTGCGGTCGCCGCCGTCGCGCTCTTCGCCGTGCGGTTGATCGACCCGGTGGACCTGCTGATCATGTGGACCGACGAGATCCAGGTGGGCGCGGCGTCGCTCGCACGCATCATCGGGGTCAAGGATGTGGCCCCGGACCGCGAGGCGACGCACGCCGTGCCGGCAGATGAGGACATCCTCGTCTCGAACGTGACCTACGCCTACCGCCCGGATCATAACGTGCTGCACGGCATCGACCTGTCCCTGCGGCGCGGCGAGCGCCTGGCCGTGGTGGGGCCGTCGGGAGCCGGGAAATCCACCCTTGGCCGGCTGATCGCAGGCATCCACCCGCCCACCACAGGCTG
>NZ_KI914772.1:31149-33079 GCF_000520535.1 Arthrobacter sp. H41 | reverse complement strand
CGTGGGAGGGGTCCCCCTCGTTGACCGTCCGCTGGACCAGCTGCGCCGCGAAGTCGCCCTGGTGACGCAGGAGCACCACGTCTTCGTGGGCTCGCTCGCCGACAATGTCCGCCTCGGCCGCGCGTCCGCCACCGCAGCTGAACTGGAGGAGGCGCTGAACGACGTCGGCGCGCTCGCCTGGGCGCTGGCCCTGCCCGAGGGGCTGGAGACCGAGGTGGGGTCGGGCGCCCTCGAGCTCACCCCGGCGCAGGCCCAGGAGCTCGCGCTCGCACGCCTGGTGCTCGCCGATCCCCACACGCTCGTCCTCGATGAGGCGACGTCGCTGATCGACCCGCGGGCCGCGCGGGATCTCGAGCGCTCGCTGAGCGCCGTGCTGGAGGGCCGCACGGTGGTCGCCATCGCGCACCGCCTCCACACCGCGCACGACGCCGACCGCGTGGCGGTGGTCGAGGGCGGCCGCATCACCGAGCTCGGCTCCCATGACGAGCTGATCGCGCTCGACGGCGCCTACGCGTCGCTGTGGCGTTCCTGGCGCAGCGAATAGGGAACTCGGGACCGCCGTGGCGGTGGTTGTACCGGGGGTCGTCTCAGTAGTCGTGTCAGTGGTCGTGTCAGTGGTCGTGGAACACGAGCGAGGAGTTGATCAGTTCAGCGATCACCTCGGCGTCGTGTGCCCTCCTCAGCGACTCGCGGAAGTTCTCCTTGAACAGGCTCCGCGCGATGGTCGCGAGGACCTCGAGGTGCTCGGAGAAGGACTGGGCCGGCGTCGCCATCAGCAGGACGAGCGTGGCGGGGCCGTCCATCGCGCCGAAGTCCAGGCTGTGGCCGTACTTGGCGACACCCACGGCGATGGACGTCCGGTTGACGTACTCGCTGCGCGCGTGCGGCAGGCCGACGCCTCCGGGGAGGCCCGTGGCCATCTGGTGTTCGCGGGAATGGACCTGCTCGAGGAAGGCGTCGAGGTCGAGGGCTGCCGTGTGGTCGGGCACGTCGGCTTTGGACCAGCTGCGCCGCGAAGTCGCCCTGGTGACGCAGGAGCACCACGTCTTCGTGGGCTCGCTCGCCGACAATGTCCGCCTCGGCCGCGCGTCCGCCACCGCAGCTGAACTGGAGGAGGCGCTGAACGACGTCGGCGCGCTCGCCTGGGCGCTGGCCCTGCCCGAGGGGCTGGAGACCGAGGTGGGGTCGGGCGCCCTCGAGCTCACCCCGGCGCAGGCCCAGGAGCTCGCGCTCGCACGCCTGGTGCTCGCCGATCCCCACACGCTCGTCCTCGATGAGGCGACGTCGCTGATCGACCCGCGGGCCGCGCGGGATCTCGAGCGCTCGCTGAGCGCCGTGCTGGAGGGCCGCACGGTGGTCGCCATCGCGCACCGCCTCCACACCGCGCACGACGCCGACCGCGTGGCGGTGGTCGAGGGCGGCCGCATCACCGAGCTCGGCTCCCATGACGAGCTGATCGCGCTCGACGGCGCCTACGCGTCGCTGTGGCGTTCCTGGCGCAGCGAATAGGGAACTCGGGACCGCCGTGGCGGTGGTTGTACCGGGGGTCGTCTCAGTAGTCGTGTCAGTGGTCGTGTCAGTGGTCGTGGAACACGAGCGAGGAGTTGATCAGTTCAGCGATCACCTCGGCGTCGTGTGCCCTCCTCAGCGACTCGCGGAAGTTCTCCTTGAACAGGCTCCGCGCGATGGTCGCGAGGACCTCGAGGTGCTCGGAGAAGGACTGGGCCGGCGTCGCCATCAGCAGGACGAGCGTGGCGGGGCCGTCCATCGCGCCGAAGTCCAGGCTGTGGCCGTACTTGGCGACACCCACGGCGATGGACGTCCGGTTGACGTACTCGCTGCGCGCGTGCGGCAGGCCGACGCCTCCGGGGAGGCCCGTGGCCATCTGGTGTTCGCGGGAATGGACCTGCTCGAGGAAGGCGTCGAGGTC
>NZ_KI914772.1:27881-31049 GCF_000520535.1 Arthrobacter sp. H41 | reverse complement strand
GCTGCGCCGAGGCGTCCTGCCTGCTGGCCGCCACCATCTCGAGGATCACCATGTCGGGGGTGGTTAGTTCGGCGTTGTGCAAGTCCAGGGACAGCTCACTCACGTTGGGCCTCTCGGTACGGCGGGTTTTCAGGAGGAACCTGGAGTGTCCTACCTTAGCGGGACGATGTCGGCCACTCCGAGGCGCGCGCTGTCGGCGGATTCGTCATCGGGCTGTTCCTGGCTGAGGCGCTCGGCCTCCACCCTCGCGATATAGTGCTCCACCTCGCGGTCGATCTGCTGGTCGCTCCAGCCCAGGAGGGGCCCCATGAGGGCGGCGACCACGGGGGCCGCCGAGACACCGCGGTCCCAGGCCTCGATGGAGATGCGGGTCCGCCGCGTCAGCACATCGTCCACGTGCCGCGCACCCTCGTGGGTGACGGCGAAGACGACTTCAGCACCAAGGTAGTCATCGGCCCCGGGCAGTGGCTCCCCCAGTGCGGGATCCGCCTTGATGAGGTCCAGGACGTCGGCGGCTTGCGTTCCGTAACGCTGCAGCAGGTGTTCCACCCGCGCAACGTGCACGCCGGCGTCGTCGGCCAGGTTGCCGCGCGAGTTCCATGCCGCCTTGTAGCCGTCGGCGCCCAGCAGGGGAACCGACTCGGTGACGCTGTCGGGCACGCGCTCATCGAGTGCGCGCGTCGCCTCGTCGACGGCGTCCTTGGCCATGACGCGGTAGGTGGTCCACTTTCCGCCTGCCACCACCACCAGCCCCGGGACCGGATGGGCGACGACGTGTTCCCGGGAGAGCTTCGCGGTGGAGTCGTTCTCGCCCGCGAGCAGCGGCCGGAGCCCCGCGTAGACGCCCTCGACGTCCTCGCGCGTGAGCGGCCGCTTCAGTACCCGGTTTACGTGTTCGAGCACGTAGTCGATGTCCTTCGAGGTGGCGGCCGGGTGCGCCTTGTCGAGGTGCCAGTCGGTATCCGTGGTGCCGATGATCCAGTGGCGGCCCCACGGGATCACGAAAAGCACCGATTTCTCGGTGCGGAGGATCAGGCCCACGGTCGACTGGAAGCGGTCCCGCGGCACCACCAGGTGGATGCCCTTCGATGCCCGTACCTTCAGCTGGCCCCGGTCGGTGACCATGGCCTGCGTCTCGTCTGTCCAGACACCGGTGGCATTGACCACCTGCTTCGCGCGGATGCTGAACTCCTCGCCGCTCTCATGGTCCTTGACGCGCGCACCGACAACGCGCTCCCCTTCACGGAGGAAATCCACCACGCTCACCCGGTTGGCGGCCTTCGCACCGTAGTGCGACGCCGTCCGCACCATATTGACCACGTACCGGGCGTCATCCACCTGGGCGTCGTAGTAGCGGATGGAGCCCACCATGGCGTTGTCCTTGAGGCTCGGCGCCGCGCGGAGGGTTCCTTTCCGGCTCAGGTGCTTGTGGAACGGCACGCCGCGCGAATTTCCGCCGGACATGCTCATGGCGTCGTACAGGGCGATCCCGGCACCCACGTAGGGGCGCTCGACGAAGCGTTTGGTCAGGGGATAGAGGAACGGTACGGGGCGCACGAGGTGCGGGGCGATCCGCTGGATCAGGAGGCCGCGTTCCTTCAGTGCCTCCTGGACCAGGGCGAAATCGAGCATCTCCAGGTAGCGCAGGCCGCCGTGGATCAGCTTCGAGGAGCGCGACGACGTTCCCGAGGACCAGTCGCGGGCCTCGACGATTCCCGTGGTCAGTCCTCGCGTCGCGGCGTCGAGCGCCGATCCCACTCCCACCACTCCGCCGCCGACGATCAGGATGTCGAGTTCCCGGCCCTGCCCGCTCGTGGCTTTCAGCGCCGCGATTGCCTCTTCGCGGTTCTGTGGACTGAGTGCACCAGATGCCATGGTCGTAACCCTTCAGTGGGTGGATCCTGCTGTCCCTGCCTATCCCCCAACTCTAGGCCAAACGGCCGTTTGCGTCAGTCGTTCGAGGCATAGGGCGAGAGGACCACCTCGACGCGCTGGAACTCCTTGAGGTCCGAGTATCCGGTGGTCGCCATGGCGCGCCGCAGGGCCCCGATGACGTTCGAGGTTCCGTCGGTGTGGTGGGATGGACCCCACAGCACCTCCTTGAGCGGCCCGACGGTGCCGATCCGCACCCGGTCACCGCGGGGAAGCTCCGCATGGTGTGCTTCCTGCCCCCAGTGCCACCCCTTCCCGGGCGCTTCCTCGGCGCGGGCGAGGGCCGAGCCGAGCATGACGGCGTCGGCGCCCATGGCGATCGCCTTGACGATGTCACCGCTGGCCCCCATGCCGCCGTCGGCGATGACGTGGACGTAGCGGCCGCCGGATTCGTCCATGTAGTCACGGCGTGCCGCAGCGACGTCGGAGATCGCCGAGGCGAGTGGCGAGTGGATGCCGAGTGCGCGGCGCGTCGTCGTCGTCGCGCCCCCGCCGAAGCCGACCAGCACGCCGGCGGCGCCCGTGCGCATGAGGTGGAGCGCGGGGGTGTAGCCGGCGGCGCCTCCGACGATCACGGGGACATCGAGTTCGTAGATGAACTTCTTGAGGTCGAGGGGTTCCTCGTTCTTCGAGACGTGCTCGGCGGAGACGGTGGTGCCGCGGATCACGAAGATGTCCACGCCGGCGGCCAGCACCGTCTTGTAGAACTGCTGGGTGCGCTGCGGTGTCAGGGAGCCTGCGACCGTGACACCGGCCTCCCGGATCTCAGCCAGGCGGCTCGTGATGAGCCCGGCCTGGATGGGGGCGTCGTAAATCTCCTGCATGCGCTTCGTGGCGGCCGGGCTGAAGTTCTCGGTGCTGAGCCCCGCGATCTCGTCGAGCACTGCCTGCGGGTCCTCGTACCTCGTCCACAGCCCCTCGAGGTTGAGCACTCCCAGACCGCCGAGGCGGCCCATCTCGATGGCAGTGGCCGGCGACATCGCGGAGTCCATGGGGGCTGCGACCACGGGCATCTCGAACTGGTAGGCGTCGATCTGCCAGCTCACCGATACGTCCAGAGGATCGCGGGTACGCCGCGAGGGCACCACCGCCACGTCGTCCAGGGAATACGCCCTGCGTCCACGCTTGCCTCGGCCGATCTCGATCTCGTAAGTCACTGCTCTAGGTTATCCCAGCGCTGTTGGGGCCCACCCCCCGCTGATTAAGCGGCTATGGCTGCTATTCCGGCCGGGAAGC
>NZ_KI914772.1:23210-27781 GCF_000520535.1 Arthrobacter sp. H41 | reverse complement strand
TCCGGCCGGGAAGCAGCCATAGGTGCTTAATCAGCGGGGGGTGCCGCGTCCGCGGGACGGCCCCCGGACAGCTGGCTCTCGAACATGCGAAAGTACCGGCCCCGCAGCACCACGAGCTCCTGGTGCGTCCCCGCTTCCACGATCCGGCCGTCCTCGAGCATGTAGACGACGTCGGCCTTCTCGATGGTGGCGAGGCGGTGGCTGATGGCCACGATGGTGCGCGATCGGTCGGCGAAGAGGCGCGAGAAGATCCGGTGCTCGGCGAGCGCGTCGATGGCCGACGTCGGCTCGTCCAGCACCACGAAGGGTGCGTTCCGGTAGAAGTTGCGCGCCATGGCGAGGCGTTGCCACTGCCCTCCGGAGAGGCCGCTGCCCTTGCGTCCCCGGGGGTCCTCCATCCAGTTGCTGACGTAGTTGTCGAACCCGTTCGGCATTTTCGCGATGAAGTCGGTTGCCTCGGCGTCGTCCGCGGCACGTCGGATGCGCTCGTCGTCGCGCGGCTGGTCCACATCGCCGAAGTAGATGTTGTTGGCAGCGGTGGCGAACTCGTACTTGAGGAAGTCCTGCGACATGACGGCGAGGTGGCGGTGCCACGACGCCGTCCCGAGGGAACGGAGGTCCTGGCCGTCGAGGAGCACCCGGCCCGCGCTCGGCTCGTAGAGCCCTGCCAGGACCCGGATCAGCGTCGACTTCCCTGCGCCGTTCTCCCCCACGATGGCGATGTGGCTCCCCGACCCGATGGTGAGGGAGATGCCCCTCAGGACCTCGGTGTTCCCGCCCTCGTAGGTGAAGTGGATATCCTGCAGCTCCACCGACGACGGCGCTCCCGCCAGTTCGCGGCGTGGCGAGGTGGCCGCCGGGAAGTCCAGGAACTGCTCGTAGTCCTTGAGGTTCGCGAGGTCCTCATCGATCGAGCTGAGCGAGGTCACCAGCGAGTTGGCGGTGCTGAGCGCCCGGCTGACGATCTGCTGCACGTACAGGAACTGGCCCACCGGCTGCGCCCTGGCGATGATCTGGCCCACCACCCAGATCAGGGCCACCACTTCCGCCCCGTACTGGAGGGTATCCGCGAGCAGCTGCTTGGGGATGTAGCGCCGCTGGAACTCGAGCCGGCGCTTCTCGTCGGCGTCCCGCAGCCGCGACCGCAGCTCCATGAGGTATCCCACGATCCCGTACAGGCGCATCTCGGCGATGTGCTGCGGCCGCATGAGATTGGTTTCGATCATGCGGCGCTGCCTGCGGGAGTCCACCTGCGTGTTCCAGTGCGCCATCTGCTCGCGCGAGAGCCGGAACTGCAGGTAGACGCTCGGGATGATCGCGACCAGGACGATCAGGGCCACCCACCAGCTGACCAGCAGCAGGGCGCCGATGGCGAGCACCACCGACGCGAGCTGCGTGAAGATCGCGGCGATCCGGTCGAGGACCCGGGCGTAGGAGTCCGAGAACCGCTTCGCGCGGTCATACAGGTCGACCGTCTCCTTGTCGTCATAGCGCCAGAACTCGAGGGCGAGGAACTTCTCGTACATCTGGTCACCCACCAGTGCCCCGACCCGGAAACTCAGGACCTGCTGGATATAGCGGTCAACACTCGTGAAGCCGCCCCAGAGCAAGCCGAGCGCTGCCGTGACCAGGACGTAGACGATGGCCTGACGCCCCGCCTCGGGATTCCCCGCGTACGCCTCGGCGAGGGCCGTCGTCGTCAGCGCCGCGAAGTAGGTGGTGACCAGCGGAAGGACGGCGGAGATGAGCGATCCCAGGACCTTCATGACGACGGCGCCCGGCGAGGCCTTCGCGCTGACCTTCAGGACCTGGCCCACGGCCCTGGCGTAGGGCCGCAGGGCGATGCGCCGCGGATGAACCGGCGGCACTCCCGGACCCGTCACCCGGGCGACGCCGTCCTGGAATGGCCGCAGGAGCTGCAGGGACCGCAGAGGCTGCCGGGGCCGCCTCTCCTGCCGCCGGACACGATGCTATTTGGAGCCGTAGTTGGGCGCCTCGACCGTCATCTGGATGTCGTGCGGGTGTGATTCCTTCAGGCCGGCGGAGGTGATCCTCACGAACTTCCCGTGGGCCTTGAGCTCCGGAATGGTGCGGGCGCCCGTGTAGAACATGGTCTGGCGGAGCCCGCCGACCAGCTGGTGCGCCACCGAGGCAAGCGGCCCGCGGTAGGCGACGCGGCCTTCGATGCCCTCGGGGATGAGCTTGTCATCGCCGCTCACGTCTCCCTGGGAATAGCGGTCCTTCGAGTAGGAGGTGTTCTTCCCGCGGGTCTGCATCGCGCCGAGGGATCCCATCCCGCGGTACGTCTTGTACTGCTTGCCGTTGACGAAGACCAGTTCGCCGGGCGCCTCCGCGGAGCCGGCGAGCAGCGACCCGAGCATCACGGTGTCCGCGCCGGCCACGAGCGCCTTGCCGATGTCGCCCGAGTACTGCAGGCCGCCGTCGGCGATGACGGGGACACCCGCCGGGATGGCGGCCTTCGCGGATTCGTAGATGGCGGTGATCTGCGGGACGCCGACGCCGGCGACCACGCGCGTGGTGCAGATGGAACCGGGCCCCACGCCCACCTTGATGCCGTCGGCACCGGCGTCGATCAGCGCCTGCGCGCCGTCGCGGGTCGCGGCCTGCCCGCCGATGACGTCCACATGCGCCAGGGACTTCTCGGCTTTCAGCTTCGTGATCATCTCGAGCACGCCTGCGCTGTGGCCGTTGGCGGTGTCCACGAACAGGGCGTCGACGCCGGCGTCGACCAGGGCCATGGCGCGGTCCCAGCCGTCGCCGAAAAAGCCGATGGCCGCGCCCACCCGGAGGCGCCCGTCGTCGTCCTTCGTGGACAGGGGGTACTGCTCGGCCTTGGTGAAGTCCTTGACGGTGATGAGGCCGCGGAGCACACCCTCACCGTCCACCAGCGGCAACTTCTCGATCTTGTTGACCGCGAGGAGGTTGATGGCGTCGTCGCCGCTGATCCCCACCCGACCCGTGATGAGCGGCATCTTGGTCATCACCTCGTGGACCAGCCGGTGGGGGAAATCGCGCTCGAGGACGAAGCGGGTGTCGCGGTTCGTGACGATCCCGAGGAGGCGCCCCTGTTCGTCGACGACGGGAAGGCCCGAGACGCGGTAGCGGCCGCACAGTTCGTCGAGTTCGGCCAGGGTGGCTCCGGGGCCGATGGTCAGCGGGTTGGTGATCATGCCCGATTCGCTGCGCTTGACGCGGTCCACCTGCTCGGCCTGGTCGGCGATGGACAGGTTGCGGTGGATCACGCCGAGCCCGCCCTGGCGCGCCATCGCGATGGCCATGCGCGCCTCGGTGACGGTGTCCATCGCGGAGGACAGCAGCGGAGTCCGCACCGTGATGCGCCGTGAGATGCGCGACGACGTGTCGGCCTCGGACGGGATGACGTCGGTGTACCCGGGAAGCAGCAGGACATCGTCATAGGTGAGGCCGATGAATCCGAAGGGATCGTGGGCTTCGTTCTGCGCGGACAGCTGGGTCACTACTGGAGCCTCTTTCGGTGTCACCGGGGGTGGGGTGCCTGCGGGTAGCCGGCGGGCAGTACCTCAAGTCTAGAACGGATCAAAGTGGCGCTCTATTCCGGAGCCGGTGCCGTTGGACACACCGAGGACCGAATGCTCACCAGCCGGTCAGGGCCCGGAACCTCTCCTCGAACACCGGCACCGTGGTCAGCACGTAGGTCCTGCTCAGGTGGTCCCGGTCGATATACACGCGGACGTTGCCGATGACGCCCGGGCAGGTGGAGCCGATGCACAGCTGGTCGGTCATATCCAGGACCCCGATCCGGGGCTCGGTTTCCGTCAGCGCGGCCAACGGGGATTCCGCGGCCAGCAGCTGATCCCGGGGCAGCGCGCACGCTGCGGAGTCGAGTGCGTTCTCCGCCGTGCACTCGGCCATGTCGAATTGGAACCGGGGCGAATCCCGCACGGCCACGACGGCGATCCCCTGCTCGAGCAGGGGGCGCATCCCCTCCGCGAAACCGGCCGGCACCGTCTCCTCGGGCGAACTCCACTCGGTCTTCGACCCGACGGTCACTACAGCATCGGGCGCCAGCGCGAGGGCGTACTGAAGGGCTGCGGCATTGAACGCGTTGCACTCCGGATCCTCCGCCTCCCCCTCGGCCACGAACCTGCAGTTGGGCCTGTGCAGCGACACCGCGTTCCAGTCGTTGCTCTTCGCGATGGCTCCCACCGCCGTCATCCACATCTGGGAGTGGGAGTCGCCGAGCACCAGCACCGTGCGCTCCGGCGTCGCCGAGTTCCCGGCGTGGACGCACGAGTCGAGCAACGGGTCCGACGGCGCGAGCGCGCCCTCGCACTCGCCGTCGACGGCGGCCCATTCGGCACCCAGGCTGCTCGTGGTCGGCTTCACGAGCGCGTCGGGTGCCCCGAGAAAGGAGAAGTCCGGCGCCAGCGCGAGGGCACCGGGATTGTCGAAGATGGTCTGTTGCTCCACCGCTTTCTCCTGCGCCTGCACCTGGTACTCCCAGCCCGAGAGGGGCACCACGACGACGGCGAGCGCCGCGGCCACCACCAGTCCCGTGCGACGACGGCGGG
>NZ_KI914772.1:11343-23110 GCF_000520535.1 Arthrobacter sp. H41 | reverse complement strand
CGACGACGGCGGGCCAGCGGCCACCCCCACGACCGCACCGGCGTCTCGATGAAGTGCGTGGTCGCCGAGGCGAGGAGCAGCGACGCCGCGATGACGACCGCGCCGTCGAGCAGTCCTGCAGCCGGCTTTTCCGCAACGACCAGCCAGATCACGAGGACGGGCCAGTGCCAGAGGTAGAGGGCGTAGGAGATGTTGCCCATCCTCACGAGCGGCGCGGCGGCGAGAAGCCGGTCTACCCCGTAGCGGCTGCCCGTCCGCCCCGCGACGATGATGCACGCAGCCGCCAGCAGCGGCCAGAGGGCGATGTACCCGGGAAACTGCTGCTGGACCTGCAGCAGCAGGCCGCAGGAGAGCATCGCGCCGAGGCCGATCCAGCCGAGCACCACCCGCACCGGAACACTGGCGCGGAGATACGGCAGCGCCAGGGCCACGAGCGAGCCGAGGGCGAACTCCCACAGCCGAGCCCGCGTGTCGAAGTAGGCGGCGGCCTGATCCGTGGCCGTCTGCCCCACCGAGAAGGCAAGTGAGGAGAGGAACACCATGCCGAAGACAGCGATGAGTGCCGTGCGGACCGGACGTCCGAGCGCCCTCGCGGCAAGGGCCGATCCGGCGAAGATCAGCGGCCACAGCAGGAAGACCTGCCCCTGGATGGACAGGGACCAGAAGTGCTGCAGCGGGCTGGCCGCACTGTTGTCCAGGGCGTAGTAGTTCACGGCGTTGCCCGCGAGTTCCCAGTTCTGCACGTACAGCAGTGAGGCCCAGGTCTGGTCGAGGATGCCCGGCCATCGCGAGCTCGGCACCAGCAGCGCCGTGGCGCCGAGCACTGCAAGCAGCACGACGACGACGCCGGGCAGGAGCCGCTTGAACAGTCCCAGCCAGTACGCCAGCAGCCGCAGCGGCCTGCCCGACTCGATCTTCCGGGTGAAGGAGATGGTCAGCAGGAAGGCGGAGAGGAGGAGGAAGATGTCCACTCCTCCGGACACCCGTCCGAGCCAGACATGGTAGATCACGACCATGAGGACAGCGAGTGCGCGGAGGCCCTGGACCTCGGGGCGGAAGCGGCGGTCGGCGGGGGTCGGCGAGGCTGCGGAGGCGGGCCCGTTCCTGTCGATCCCGGCAATCGTCACGCCTGGAAATCCCTTCGATGGTCCGAGTGCAAACTGCCAGTTTACCTGCCGGCGGTTCCCCTCCGCGGCGCACCCCCTCCGCCCGGGTAGGCCCCGAGCCCGGATCAGCGTTATTCTCGATACCAAGACCTTTGGCAGTGGCGCACCGCCGCACCGTCCCCTTCAAGCATCGGGACCGCCTCGAATTCCTGAACAAACACCACGAAAGAATCCACCTCTGTGAATAAAACACCTGCCAATCTGAAAGCCCCCCGCACCCTTGCCAAGGGCGCGATGCGCATCGTCGCACTCGGCGGTATCGGCGAGATCGGCAGGAACATGACGGTCTTCGAATTCGACGGCAAGCTCCTCATCGTCGACTGCGGCGTCCTTTTCCCCGAGGACCACCACCCCGGCGTGAACGTGATCCTGCCTGACTTCACTGCCATCCGGGACCGGCTCGACGACGTCGTCGCCGTCGTGCTCACCCACGGCCACGAGGACCACATCGGTGCTGTCCCCTACCTGCTGAAGGAACGGGCGGACATTCCGCTGGTGGGCTCGCAGCTGACGCTGGCCTTCATCGAAGCGAAGCTCAAGGAACACCGGATCACTCCCAAGACCGTGCAGGTGAAGGAAGGCGACCGCCGCACCATGGGCGGATTCGACCTGGAGTTCGTTGCCGTCAACCACTCCATCCCGGACAGCCTCGCGGTCGCGATCCGCACGGCGGCCGGCATGGTCCTCCACACCGGCGACTTCAAGATGGACCAGTTTCCCCTGGACAAGCGCATCACCGATCTCGGCGCCTTCGCCCGCCTCGGGGCCGAAGGGGTGGACCTCTTCCTCACCGACTCGACCAACGCCGACGTCCCGGGCTTCACCACCTCGGAGAAGGACCTCGCCCCCGCGATCGACGAGGTGTTCCGGACCGCGCCGCGAAGGATCATCGTCTCGAGCTTCGCGAGCCACATCCACCGGATCCAACAGATCATCGACACGGCACAGCGCCACCAGAGGAAAGTCGCCTTCGTGGGCCGTTCCATGGTGCGCAACATGACCATCGCCAACGATCTCGGGTATCTGAAGATCCCGCAGGGCATTCTCATCGACTTCCGGAAACTCGAGAAAGCGGACGACCACAAGGTTGTTCTCATCTGCACGGGTTCGCAGGGCGAGCCGATGGCGGCGCTGTCCCGAATGGCCAACAAGGATCACGCCATCCGCATCCACGAGGGTGACACAGTACTCCTGGCGAGCTCCCTCATCCCCGGCAACGAGAGCGCGATCTACAGCATCATCAACGCCCTGACCGAGATCGGCGCCAACGTGGTGCACAAGGGAAACGCAAAGGTTCACGTCTCGGGACACGCCAGCGCGGGCGAACTGGCCTACTGCTACAACATCGTGAAGCCCCGCAACGTGATGCCGGTGCACGGCGAGTGGCGCCACCTGCGCGCGAATGCCGCCATCGCCGTCAGCACTGGGGTGGACCAGCGCGACGTCGTGATCGCCGAGGACGGCGTCACGGTCGACCTTCACCGGGGCCGGGCGACGATCTCGGGCAAGGTTCCCGCGGGCCTGATCTTCGTGGACGGCGACAGCGTGGGCGGCATCACCGAGGACACGCTGCGCGAACGCCGCCGTCTGGCCGAGGAAGGTTCGGTGACGGTGCTCGCGATCGTCGACGCCGAGACCGGGCAGACCGCTGAGCTCCCGGAATTCTTCACCAAGGGCTTCTCCTGCTCGGACGAGGACCTCGACAAGGCGGGCGCCGCCGTCGAGAAGGCGCTGAAGGATGCGTCGTCGAACCGGCAGGGCGGGCGGTCGCTCAGCCTCGAAACCATCATCGAGCGGGCCACCGCCAACTGGATGCGCCGCTTCTACAATCGGACGCCGGTCATCACGGCCATCGTGGTGGACGCGTAGCCCTTCTGAGACTGACCTTCCGGGCCCCGCCCGGGCTTCAACGGTCGCTGCAGCACCCGGACAATTCGGAAGCTGCAGCGACCGTTGTGCGTTGCGCCTGAACCGGCGCCGGCGTTGCCTTGCCGGCGGGCAGCGGAGCATCCTGCCCATCTTTTGCCGCCGAAGGAGCGTGTCGTCGCTCGACACGCCGGTTATCAGCGGACCTGCCTGAACAAGCCGGGCAGCTTCCCGCCAGGACACAGAAACGCCCGGCCGGATTACCCCGGCCGGGCGTCTGCGTGCTCCTGAACGACGACGGCGTGCGGTGCCTGGAAGCGGCTGCGGCGCGCGCCGTCGTTCGGTCTACAACTCGGCCCTAGTGACTGTGGCCGTGACCGTCGCTGTCGCTTTCCTCGGGCTTCTCGACCACCAGTGTTTCAGTGGTCAGCACGAGGGCCGCGATCGAGGCCGCGTTGCGCAGCGCCGAACGGGTGACCTTCACGGGGTCGATGATGCCCGCGTCCACGAGGTTCTCGTACTCGCCGGTGGCAGCGTTGAACCCGAAGCCGACCTCGAGGTCGGTGACACGCGCGACCACCACGTAGCCCTCGTGGCCTGCGTTCTCCGCGATCCAGCGCAGGGGCTGGGCGAGTGCCCGACGCACGAGACCGACGGCCGTGGCGGCGTCGCCCTCGAGTGCGAGGACGCTGGGGTCGGTGTCGAGCGCCTTGCCGGCGTGGACCAGCGCGGAGCCGCCGCCTGCGACGATGCCCTCTTCGAGAGCTGCACGGGTCGAGGAAACAGCATCCTCGATACGGTGCTTCTTCTCCTTGAGCTCAACCTCGGTGGCTGCACCGACCTTGATGACTCCCACTCCGCCGGCGAGCTTCGCCAGGCGTTCCTGGAGCTTCTCGCGATCCCAATCGGAATCGGTGCGCTCGACCTCGGCGCGGATCTGGGCGACCCGGTCGGCGACGTCGGACTCGCTGCCGACGCCGTCCACGATGGTCGTCGTGTCCTTGGTGATCGTGATGCGCCGGGCGGAACCCAGCACCTCAAGGCCCACCTGATCGAGCTTCAGGCCGAGATCCGGGGACACGACCTGCGCGCCCGTCAGCGTCGCGATGTCCTGCAGCATCGCCTTGCGGCGGTCGCCGAAGCCGGGTGCCTTGACCGCGACCACGTTCAGGGTGCCGCGGATCTTGTTCACCACGAGGGTCGAGAGCGCTTCGCCATCGATGTCCTCGGCGATGATGAACAGCGGCTTTCCTGCCTGCAGCGCCTTCTCGAGCAGCGGCAGGAACTCCTGCAGGGACGAGATCTTGCCCGAGTTGATCAGGATCAGCGCATCTTCGAGCACTGCTTCCTGGCGCTCGGCGTCGGTGACGAAGTACGGCGAGAGGTAGCCCTTGTCGAACTGCATTCCTTCGGTGAGGACGAGCTCGGTCTGCGTCGAGGAGGATTCCTCGATAGTGATGACGCCGTCCTTGCCGACCTTGTCGAACGCCTCGGCGAGCAGGTCGCCCACTTCGGTGCTCTGCGCGGAGATCGAGGCCACGTTGGCGGTCTGCTGGCCGACGACTTCCCGGGCGTTCTCGAGCAGACGCGCGGCTACTGCCTCGACTGCCACCTCGATACCGTGCTTGAGCTGGCCGGGAGCTGCGCCCGCAGCAACGTTCCGCAAGCCCTCCTTGACCAGTGCCTGTGCCAGGACGGTTGCCGTGGTGGTTCCGTCACCGGCAACGTCGTTCGTCTTGGTCGCTACCTCCTTGGCCAGCTGCGCACCGAGGTTCTCGTAGGGATCGTCCAGTTCGATTTCGCGGGCGATCGTCACACCATCATTGGTGATCGTGGGAGCACCCCACTTCTTGTCGAGCACGACGTTGCGGCCGCGCGGGCCGAGCGTCACCTTGACGGTGTTCGCGAGTTTGTCCACGCCGGCCTCGAGGGCACGGCGGGCGGCATCGTTGAATTCCAACTGCTTTGCCATTGTTGATTCCTTTCAGGCTTGTGCAGCGAGAAAAACCCCGGCCAGTCGAGGCCGGGGTTCCTCTAGGGATTGGAGCCGTTCGCTCAGGGTTCCCTGGTGCCGCGAGCTCTGCGAGCGGCACGAGGGTGAGCGAATTGGACTACTTGACGACGATCGCCAGAACGTCGCGGGCGGAGAGGACCAGGTATTCCTGGCCGGCGTGCTTGACTTCGGTTCCGCCGTACTTTGAGTAGATGACGATGTCGCCTTCGGCAACGTCGACGGGGACGCGGTTGCCGTTGTCGTCGACACGGCCCGGTCCAACTGCTACAACTTCGCCCTCCTGGGGCTTTTCCTTGGCGGTGTCCGGGATGACCAGACCGGAAGCAGTAGTCTGCTCGGCTTCCAGGGGGCGGACAACAATACGATCCTCAAGAGGCTTAATAGAGACCGACACTCGGGCTCTCCTTTGCGTTCGTTACTAATGGAATGTGGCCGTCGGGATGGCGCTGACCGTCGTCGCGGTGCCGGCTGGCGCTTCCCTCAGGGTTAGCACCCTCCTACTGAGAGTGCTAACCCCGACTTTATGCATTCGTTAGCACTCGGTCAAGGCGAGTGCCAGAGAACTGCCGATACGGGCGGAGCAGACGAGGCTGGAAGGACGAGGCCGACCGGGTCTTGGAAACGTGCGAGCGGGTAGGGTTGGACTAGTCGCTTAGCAGAGGGCGGCCCACACGCCTGATGCTGCGCATCACCTGGCTGCCGGCAGGACGTCAGTTCCCGAAAGGTCCCCTATGACCGACAATGCCACCGGATCCCGCGAAACCAAGGACAGTGAGCACGGCCTCGCCGCGACGCTGCAGGATTTGGTCCTGGCCAGCGCTGACGTCGAGGAGTTCCTGACCGGGCTGGTGACGGTCGTCGGCAAAGCGCTTGCGGAACCCGATGACGAGGTTCTGTGCGCCGTGACCCTGCTGCGGTCGCGGATGAAGACCACAGTGGCCAGCAGCAGCGAGCACGCCCGGAAGATGGACGAAATCCAGTACCGGTTCGACGATGGCCCGTGCCTGCGGGCTGCGCGGGAAGACGAAACCTACTACGTTCGTGATTTCCAGGAAGACGACCGGTTCCCCGGGTACAGCCAGGCCATCGCCGGGCATGGCCTCCGATCGGCCCTGGCTGTTCCCATCCGGTTGGACGGTGACACCCGTTCGGCACTGAACATCTACTCACCGAATGCCTCCGCATTCGACCCTCCCGCAATCGCCGCTGCGCAGGAGCTCGCGGACGAGGCCTCAGCCTCCCTGCGCCTGGCCCTCCGCATTGCCCGCCTGACCGATTCGGGCGCGAACCTGATGGCGGCGATGGAATCGCGAACCGCCATCGATCTGGCGGCAGGAGTGATCATGGCACAGAACCGGTGTAGCCAGGACGATGCGATGACCATCCTCAAAGCCGCTTCGAACACCCGCAATACCAAACTCCGCGACGTTGCTGCGGCGGTCCTTGCCTCTGTTGGACAGGACTCGGTGACCACCCACTTCAGCTGAAAACCTGCAGGGGACCGCTGACGGGCCGAAACGCCCCGTCAGCGGCTGTCCGGGGCTCCCTGCTCCGGATCGCCGTCGGCGGATTCCAGTTTCCGTGCGTCCACGTTCCAGATGTCGTTCCGCTGGTCCCCGGAAAATGTGCCGCGGGCACCTCGATCGCCGTCGCCGGATTCGATCCCGTTCTCGGCGTCGTCGCTGTAGGGCGCCTGCAGGGGTGGCGGAAGTTCGCCGATCAGCTCGTTGGCAGCATGGGCAAGAAGGTCACGCTGCAAGGCCGGCAGGAGGATCAGCCCGCTGAGATAGGCCTCCACTTCGTATTCCCCGATACTGCCGCCGATCGCGAAGAACCGGAGCCACAGGTCGCCGACCGTGTACCCGGCCTGTTTCAGGGCCGCGGCAAGCAGCAGGCGCTGATCTTCTTCACCAATGGAACCCATCGCATCCACCCCTTACGATTCTGAGCCACTCAAGTAATCCACCAATTGTTGCGCGGCATGTTCCGTCGGAATTTTCTGGCGTTTGGCTCTTTCGATGATCTCCGTATGCGCCTGTTCCTCGGTCAGGCCCCGTCCTCCCATGAGGATTCCTTTGGCCAGGCCGATCACATCCCGCGTCCGAAGGGCCGCGAGGAGCTCATCGGTGATCTGCCGCGGCGTTCCGGTGGTCTGCACATGGCCCAGCAGGGCTGCAGCCGGGACGGCGAAGCGACGGAGCAGGGCCTCGGTGGCGTCGTCGAACGCCGAGGGATCAGCTGAATACACCTTCATAGCTCCGAGGTGTTCCTGTCCCCGCAGCAGCGGGACACTGAGGCAGGAGCGTACCGGCCCCTGGGATACTGCTGCGTTCCACTTCCGCCAGCGGGGCTCGATGCGCGTATCGTCGATGCGCACGGCCTCGCCGGTTGCCCAGGCACTCAAGCACGGCCCCTCACCCAGCTCGTACTGCATGTCGTCCGCCTGGCTGACCAGCGCGTCGGTGGCTCCGGCACTGGTCCGTCGACCATCCTGGACCAGGGTGACGCCAGCGCCGATCGCCCCCGGGATCACCTGTTTTGCGGCTTCGGCAAGGAGGTCGACAGCCTGCTGGACGGTTTCTGCGCTGAGGAGGAGACCCTTGATCCTTCCGAAGAGGACTTCGATCTCATTGAGCGATGCCTGGGTTGCCACGGACTGCCTCACAATGTGGAGAACGGGCACTCGTGCCCGACAAGTGGAGGCCCTCTGCCGGACCCTGCTGAACCGGATGGATTCATCCGGTTCACTGCCATCAGTCTATCCTTCGCACAGGTATCCCGGCGGAAAAATGCCCCGATCCGACCGGGGTTCAAAAGGGGGACCAGGGCCCCTCGGTCGCCTAGGCTGGAGCCCATGGCCACCGACAACATCGCACCGATCCTGACGCCTGAGGGGTGGGAGCTGCTGAACTCGCTCGGCCCGTATTCCGAAGTGGAAAGCCTCCGCCTGAGTGAGCAGCTGCGGAAGGCCGGGCACTCCCCCGACGTCGTCTCCGCAGCCCTCACGCAGTCACGGCTGCGGGCGAAGGCCCAGGCCAAATTCGGGCCCTTCGCCGAGCGGATGCTTTTCACTGCCGCGGGGCTGGAGCAGGCCACGCGACTGAATGTCGCGGCCCGGCATGCCCAGCGCTTCGTGGAAGCGTCCCTGCTGAGGGTGGCCGACCTCGGGTGCGGACTCGGAGCCGACAGCATGGCCCTGGCCACACTCGACCGCGAGGTCACCGCCGTCGAACTCGACGAGACCACGGCCGCTGCCGCCACCATGAACCTGCTGCCCTGGACAAATGCGAAAGTGGTCAACGCCGATGCCGAGTCGATCGACGCATCGGCGTACGACGGCGTCTGGCTGGATCCCGCGCGCCGCAGCACGTCGTCCTCGGGCACCACCCGCATCTTCGATCCGGAGGCATTCTCGCCGCCGCTGTCCTTCGTGGAGAAACTCGCCGACGCCGGGACCCCGGTGGGAGTCAAGATGGGGCCCGGCATTCCCCACGAGGCGGTGCCGGCCGACTGCGAGGCCCAGTGGGTGTCGGTGGACGGCGACGTCATCGAGGTCTCCCTCTGGTTCAACGCGCTGCGGCGCACGGGCATCCGGCGGGCGGCGCTGGTCATCAGCGTCCATGGTGCGGCCGAACTGACGAGCGCCGCGGAGTTCGGGAAAGGACCGGACGCACCCCTGGGGCCGGTGGAGGGCTACCTCTACGAGCCCGACGGTGCCGTGATCCGGGCCGGGCTCGTAGCCGACGTCGCGCTCCAGCTGCGCGGCCACCTGCTCGACCCGAAGATCGCGTACGTGTGCGCGCCGACGCTGGTCGAAACTCCGTTCGCCAGGGCCTATCAGATTCTTGAGGTGCGTCCCTACAACATCCGGAGCCTCAAGGCCTGGGTGCGCTCCGAAGGAATCGGTGTACTGGACATCAAGAAGCGGGGCACCGCCGTCACTCCTGAGGAAGTACGCCGGCAGCTGCTCGCGGGCTCCGGCAAGGGGAAAAAAAAGGCGACCCTGGTGTTGACGCGCATCGGTGAGGATCGCGTGGTCATCGTAGTGAATCCGGTCCTACCATAGGCGCGTGCGTCCGGAAATTCTGGCCACTGCGCGAGGGACTTCGTAGAGTCGGATCAGGATCCCCAACGGAAGACGGACTCATGACCACAAGTACCATGCGCGGCGTTCTGTTCGACGTCGACGGCACCCTTGTCGACACCAACTACCTGCACACCATCGCCTGGTGGCAGGCGTTCCGCCGTTTCGGCCACGATGCTCCGATGGCGGAAATCCACCGCGCAGTGGGCATGGGCGGCGACAAGCTCATCGGGCATCTGCTCGGCACCGACAGGGACGCATCCCGGGACGGCGAGCTGGAATCGACGCACGCCGCGCTCTACTCGAGCTACTGGCCGTCGATCCGCCGTTTCGAGGGGGCCGAAGAACTGCTACGGCGCTGCGCCGGGAACGGGCTCCGTGTGGTCCTGGCGTCGTCCTCGTCGGAGCAGGAAGTGACCGTCATGCGGGAAATCATCGACGCGGAGGACGTGATCGCGGGAGCGACGTCGTCGACCGACGCCGAGAACAGCAAGCCCTCGCCCGACATCCTGCGCTCCGCGCTCGACGCCGCCGGGCTCCTGGCCGAGAACGCCGTCTTCGTGGGGGACTCGGTGTGGGACGTCCTCGCAGCGAAGGAGCTGGGCATCCCCACCATCGCGGTGTTGTCCGGCGGCACGAGCGAGGCGGAACTGCGCGACGCCGGCGCGGTCGAGGTGTACGCGGATGTTGCCGAGCTGCTCGCTTCCTTCGACGGAAGCGAGCTGCACCGCCTCGGCGAGGGGCGGGAATGACGCTTCGCTGAGGAGCCGCGCAGCCAACCGCTTGAGAGGCCGTCCGCCGCGGGACCGCCGACTGTCCTAGGCGGAATCGCGCCACACCACAGTGGTGTCGAGCACCCGGACCGGGCTGGGAAGCCCCCGGATCTGGGCAAGGACAAGTTGTGCCGCAGTCCGCCCCAGGAGATCCGCCGGCTGTCGGATCGTCGACAGTTGCGGCCTGCAGCGAAGCGCCCAGCTGCTGTCGTCGAAGCCCACGATCCCGACGTCGTCGGGCACCCTGCGCCCGCTCTCCTGCAGTGCTGTCATGGCCCCCGCGGCCACGGCATCGGAGGCCGCGAAGACGCCGTCGATCTCGGGGCAGCGGCGCAACAGTTCCTGCATGCCCTCAAGCCCGTAGCCGTAGGTGTAGAGCGGATACCGGACGACGAGCTCGGGATCGAAGCGGCTTCCGAGGGCAGCTCGGAAGCCCGAGAAACGGTCCTGCCCCGAGTCCCTGTCCAGGGCACTTGCGATCATGCCGATGCGCTTCCGGCCCGTTCCGATCAGTCTTTCGGTGATCTCCCGGGCGGCGGCCGCATTGTCGATGGCCACGTACGGGAGGTCGGGCGTCCCCGGCGGATGGCCGACGAAGGCTGCCGGCACCCCGAGGTCGCGGACAGCCGAGGCGATGGGATCCGAGGCCCGCGCCGAGACGATGACCGCTCCGTCGACCAGCCCGCCGCTCAGGTACTCCGCCACCCGATGACTGTCGCGTTCCGAATCGATGATCAGGGAGACCAGCTGGTAGTCCGCCTTGGACAGCACCTCGTTGGCACCCAGCAGGATCGATCCGATGTTGGGATCCTCGAACAACAGCGAATGCGGTTCGTGGATGATGAGCGCGATGGCACGGGATTCCTGCAGGACGAGGTTGCGGGCTGCCGAGTTGCGCACGTACCCCACCTGCGCGATCGCATCCTCGACGGCGAGTCGCGCCTCAGGAGACACATACCGCTCACCGTTGACCACCCGGGAGACCGTTCCCCGGGAAAGCCCCGCTGCTGTGGCGACGTCGTTGATGGTCGCCCGGCGTATGCGGGTGCGGGAGGGCGGCATACCTGTACTTTAGCCGAGGACGACCGGCGGATTCCGGAGGGCGATGTCAGGACTCGTTCTCCTGCGCCTGCCGTCCACCGAGATCGAGTTCGCCCTGGGCGGCTTCGGCCAGGAGCCGCAGGGCTGCCTCGTCGTCGGCCGAAAAATCCCGGGGTTTCTGATCGATGATGCACAGCGTTCCGATGGTCCAGCCGTTGGGTCCTCGAAGCGGGTAACCAGCGTAGAACCGGATATACGGCTCCCCCAGCACCAGCGGATTGCTCCTGAACCGCTCGTCCGCCAGGGCGTCGTTGACGATGAGGGGCCCGGCGCCTCGAATGGTGGCATTGCAGAACGAAAGCTCCCGGGGCGTGTTCTGTGCCACCGGCCCCACCACTGACTTCAGGAACTGCCGGTGGTTGTCGATCAGGGAGACGGTCGATGAGCTCACGCCGAACTGTTCCCTGGCGCGGCGGGTGATGGCGTCGAACCTCTCCTCGACCGGGGTGTCGAGCAGCTTCATCCGCCGAAGGGCGTCCACCCGCTCCTCCTCCGCTTCCTCGGGCGTCAGCAGGAAAGCGCCGGCGGCCCCCAGTGCCCTCCGCGCGCGGCCCGGGGAATCCTCCTCCTCGTGCCGTTCGCTGTAGGGCACCCGCACGCTGGACGGCGTTTCCTCGAGGATCTCGTTGACGGCGCTGGCGAGGGTGTCCCGTTCCACGGCCGGCAGGTCCAACAGCCCGCGAAAATAGGCCTCGATCTCAAGCTGCGCGAGGGTTCCGCCCAACCCGAAATACTGGATCCCGAGCAGATCTGGATCCAGCCG
>NZ_KI914772.1:0-11243 GCF_000520535.1 Arthrobacter sp. H41 | reverse complement strand
CCCTGCGGCGGCGGCCGCCGCAAAGGTGAGCTGTTGCTGCGTTTGACCATCCATGCAAGGCACTCCAGATACGTTGTCCGGGCCGCGTGGCCCGCTGCCCTCCGCTGGAAGACCACAGAACAGCCCTCCCGCTGACGATCAGCCTGCTTATCATCGAGCGTAACCGAGTCCGAACCGGAATGGACAGCAGAGCCGCCCCGGGGCCTGCGGGCCCCCAGCAGGTCGACAGACAGGCCATCGTGTGCTGCGCTCGACGTCCGGCACGCGGGCGCGGGTAGCCCGCGGCCGCGTGCCGGAGCATACTTCCGATCATGCCCATCTCTCCAAATCACGGCTTCGAGTGTTCCAGGCGACCCGGATCCGCTTTCCTCATGAAGGACCATCCGTGGTGAGCGACAAGAAACCCGCCCCTACCCCTGCCGCCTCGGCAGCGTCCGCCGCGGGCATCGGGTTCCTCCTCCGCACCTACGCGCACGACCCCTCCGTCGCCGCTTTCGGGCCCGAGGCGGCAGCCGCCCTCGGCGAGGATCCGCGGCGTGTGTTCAAAACGCTCATGGCCATGGTCGACGGCGTCATGGTGGCCGCCGTCGTGCCCGTCGACCGCCGGCTGGACCCCAAGGCGCTCGCCGCGTTCCTCGGAGCGAAGAAGGCAGTCATGGCGGACCCGGCAGCCGCCGAGCGCCGGACCGGGTACGTGCTCGGCGGGATATCCCCGCTCGGCCAGCGGCACGCGTGCCCTGTGGTGATCGATGAATCAGCTCTTGGGTTCGCTACCGTCCTGGTTTCAGGGGGCAGGCGCGGACTCGAGATCGAACTCAGCCCAGCCGACCTCGCAAGGATCACCGCCGCGCGGATTGCCCGGATCGCTGCGGCCTGACGTCCCGCCCCATGCTCCATGCTCCATGCTCCATGCTCCATGCTCCATGCTCCATGCTCCATTGACATTTTTCTGTGATGCACATTACTCTGGGAACGTTCCCAGACAACCGCTATTGAAGTTATCCGGTTTTCTGGGAACGTTCCCAGAATGGCCGGGATGGCCATTCATCGAAGAAGCGGCCCTGGGAAATCAGGGCTCCGCGGGGTTTGAGGAGCACGATTGGCACGCACGGCTGCCGTGACAGGACTCGCCGACGGAGCGTTGGTCTTCGGTTGCGACTACAACCCGGAGCAATGGGACCCCGAAGTCTGGCAGGAGGATGTCCGGCTGATGAAGGAGGCCGGCGTCAATCTGGTGGCGGTGAACATCTTTGGCTGGGCGGAGCTCGAGCCCACGCCACGCGCCTACTCCTTCGACCGGCTGGATGCAGTGCTGGACCTGCTGGCGGAGCACGGCATCGGCGTGAACCTCGGCACCGGAACGTCGTCGACGCCGGCGTGGCTCAGCACACTGCATCCCGAGGTGCTCCCGCAGGCGGCCGACGGAACCCGCCGCTGGCCCGGCGGACGCCAGGCCTGGTGCCCGAGCTCCCCGGTGTACCGAGATCATGCCCTGCGCCACGTGGAACAGGTGGCAGCGCGCTACGGCAGCCACCCGGCCCTTCGGATCTGGCACGTGTCCAACGAACTCGGCTGTCATAATGCGCTGTGCTACTGCGATGTCTCCGCCGGTGCTTTCCGGACCTGGCTCCAGGATCGGTACACCACCCTCGATGCCCTGAACAGCGCCTGGGGCACGGCGTTCTGGAGCCAGCGTTACTCGGCCTGGGAGCAGATCCTCCCACCGCGGCTGACGCTTTCGGCCACGAACCCCACCCAGACGCTGGACTACCAGCGGTTCAGCTCGGACGAGCTGCTTGCCCATTACACGGCCGAAACCGCAATCCTGCGGCGCCTCAGCGCAGCACCTGTCACCACCAACTTCATGGTGTCCGCACACATTCGGAACCAGGACTACTGGTCCTGGGCGCCCTCCATGGACCTGATCGCCAATGACCATTACCTCGACCACCGGCTGGACTCCCCGGACAGTGAACTCGCCTTCGCTGCCGACACCTCCCGCGGCCTGGCGCAGGGGGCGCCCTGGCTCCTCATGGAGCACTCGACCGGTGCCGTCAACTGGCAGCCCCGCAACATCGCCAAGGGCCCCGGTGAACTGCTCCGCAATTCACTGACCCACCTTGCACGCGGCGCCGACGGCCTGTGCTTCTTCCAATGGCGTGCCTCGCTGCAGGGCAGCGAGAAGTTCCATTCAGCCATGCTCCCCCACGCCGGCACCGATTCCCGGACCTGGCAGAACGTTCTCGAGCTCGGATCGTCACTGCAGCGCCTCGGCGAGGTCGCGGGAACCACGGTCCATGCCGAGGTGGCCCTGGTCTTCAGCTGGGAGGCGTGGTGGGCGCACGACCAGGAATCCCACCCCTCCGGAGATGTGCGCTACCTCGACCAGGTGCACGCGTCCTACCGGGCGCTGTGGGACGCGGGAATCACCGTCGACGTCGTCGCTCCGGGAGCCGACCTCGCCCGCTACAAGTTCGTGGTGGTCCCCGGACTCTACCTGGTGCGGGACACGGATGCGGCAGGACTGAAGGGCTATGTGGACGACGGCGGCCATACGCTCATCACCTTCTTCAGCGGCATCGTCGACGAGAACGAGCGTGTGCGCCCCGGCGGCTACCCTGGGGCGTTCCGCGACCTGCTGGGCATCCGCAGCGAGGAGTTCTTCCCGCTGCACCCGGAGGAATCGCTTCCCCTGGCCGACGGCGGCACGGCGACCCTCTGGTCCGAAGCGCTGCGGCTCGACGGAGCCGAAGCGGTCCTGTCCTACGACGGCGGCCACCTCGCCGGCGTACCGGCCGTCACCAGGAACCATTTCGGTGAAGGGCAGGCCTGGTACACGGGAACGGTCCTTGATCCCGCAACCCTGAAGCACCTCCTCGTCACCGCCGCCGGCGCCGCGGGAGTCGCCATCCCCGAGGCACAGGAGGGGCTGGAAATAGTCGTCCGCTGCGGCAATGGCAATAGCTACGTGTTCCTCATCAACCACTCCGGCGAGGACCGCAAATATCGCGGAACGGGCATCGAACTGCTGACGGACGAGGTCATCGACGACGTCGTCGTGGTTCCCGCCGGCGCGGTGCGCGTGATGCGAACACCGGCAACACCTGCCGGCCACCCGAAGAAGAACGGACCCGTCCGGGACCGAAAGGATGCACACCGTGACAGCTACTAGCATTCCGCCCGCCGCGCCCGAAGCACCGGCGGCTACGCGGAAGAACCGATCGTCCGGCGCCCAGCGCCGGGCCGTCGCAATCTTCATTGCGCCCTTCGCCGTCCTGTTCCTCGCCTTCTACGCGGTACCGATCGTCTTCGCGGTGGTGCAGTCACTGCTGACGGTGGAACGCGAGGGCACCTTCGGCCCGCCCCGGCAGGTGTTCGGCGGACTGACCCAGTACGAGCAGGTCTTCGCGAACACCGAGTTCTGGCAATCGGTAGGCCGTGTGCTGGTCTTCGGCGCGGTGCAGGTCCCGATCATGCTGGGACTGGCACTCCTGTTCGCGCTGCTGCTCGACTCGCCACTGCTCAAGGGCAAGAAATTCTTCCGCCTCGCGTTCTTCGCCCCCTATGCCGTTCCCGGAGTCATCGCGGCCATCATGTGGGGTTTCCTGTACTCCCCGTCCCTCTCGCCGTTCGAGGCAGTGACCTCCAACATCGACTTCCTGTCCGCGGAGCTGGTGCTGTGGGCCATCGCGAACATCGTCACCTGGGTGTACGTGGGCTACAACATGCTGATCATCTACTCCTCCCTGCTGGCGATCCCCACCGAGATCTACGAGGCTGCGCGGCTCGACGGCGCCAGCAACATCCAGATCGCGTGGCGTATCAAGATCCCGCTCGTGATCCCCGCGATCATCCTGACCGCGGTGTTCTCGATCATCGGCACCCTGCAGCTGCTCGCCGAACCACAGACGCTCCGCAGCTTCAGCTCGGCCATCAGTAGCTCGTTCACCCCGAACCTGGCCGTCTACACCACGGCGTCCGTCCCCAACTACAACCTTGCGGCGGCATTCTCGGTGGTGCTGGCACTGGCCACCTTCGCCTTGTCCTTCGTCTTCCTCAAGTCGACCCAGCGGAAGGTTACCCAGTGACTGCAGCCTCAGCCACAGCACCCCAGCAGCCCCAGGATGCCGACACCGGCCGGGCCAACGGACCCCGTTCGCGCGGACCGCGCCAGAGCATGCTCTCCCGGAGCGCGGCGATGCTCATCATGGGGGTCTTCACCCTCTACTTCCTGACCCCGATCTGGTGGCTGCTCGTTTCCTCCACCAAGACCGGCGGCGAGATCACCGGATCCGCGCCCCTCTGGTTCACCGCGGAGTCCCTCACCACGTTCTTCGGCAACCTCGGAAACCTCTTCACCTACGGCGACGGCCTTTTCGGCCGCTGGCTCGTCAACTCCGCGATCTACGCCGGCCTGGGCGCCCTGGCCGGCACCGTCATCGCCGCGATGTGCGGCTACGCGCTCGCCAAGTACGAGTTCCGGGGGCGCGAGGCCATCTTCAACGTGGTGCTCAGCGGCGTGCTGGTCCCGGCGACAGCCCTCGCGCTGCCCCTGTTCCTGATCTTCAGCGAGGTGAATCTCACCAACACCCTGTGGGCCGTCTTCCTGCCGAGCCTGGTCAGTCCGTTCGGCGTCTACCTGGCGCGGATCTATGCGGCAGCCAGCGTACCGGGTGAACTCCTCGAGGCGGCACGCCTCGACGGATCGGGGGAAGTGCGAACGTTCTTCACCGTATCGACGCGGCTGATGGCTCCGGCGCTCGTCACGATCTTCCTCTTCCAGTTCGTGGCGATCTGGAACAACTTCTTCCTGCCGCTGATCATGCTCCGTGACCAGGCACTCTTCCCCGTCACCCTGGGCCTGTATGCCTGGAACAGCCAGATCAGCCAGATTCCCGAGCTGCGACCACTCGTGATCGTCGGCGCGCTGGTCTCCATTCTTCCGCTGATCATCGCGTTCCTCGGCCTGCAGCGCTTCTGGAGCAGCGGCCTCGGCGCCGGAGGCGTCAAATAGCAGCTCCCCAGGGCGCATCACCGCCCTGAGGGGCCCTCCCGAATCTACCCATTCCCCATCCGCTGCCGGACAAAGCCCGGCAGCACTACCACTGATAGGAAACGAAAATGCGCGCGCATTACGGAAAAGTCACCGCGGCCTTTGCCATGATCTCTGCGCTGACGCTGTCCGGCTGCTCAGCCGGCGGAGACAGCGGCAGCACCGACACAGGTGCCGACGGCGGAGCCTGCGAACCAGCGGAGGGCCCGGTCGAGCTCACCTTCACCACCTGGGTTCCGGGCATGGACCAGGTCGTCGAATTGTGGAACGAAGAAAATCCGGATGTCCAGGTCACCGTCCAGACCGGGCCGAACGGCAACTCCGGGACCTACCAGAACTTCTTCAACCAGCTGCAGGCCGGCAATGCGCCGGACCTCGGCCAGATCGAGTACGACGCCCTGCCGAACTTCCGCGTGCAGGACGGCCTCGAGAACATCGCCGCGTGCGAAGGGATAGCCAACGCCGAGGACCAGTTCGTCGACTGGACCTGGGGGCAGGTCACCTTCGGCGAGGACGACGCCGTCTACGCCGTGCCGCAGGACAGCGGACCCATGGCGATGTACTACCGCGCCGACCTCTTCGAGGCGGCCGGCATCGAGGTGCCCACCACCTGGGAGGAGTACGCTGCCGCAGCCGAGCAGGTCAAGGCCGAGGGCGCGTACATCACCAACTTCCCGAGGTCGGACGTGAACTGGTTCGCCGGCATGGTGTGGCAGGCGGGCGGTCAGTGGTTCGCCAACGACGGCGAAGCCTGGGACGTCAACCTCACGGGCGAGGAATCCGAGCAGGTGGCCACCTACTGGCAGGACCTCCTCTCGGAGGACCTTGTCTCCACCCTGCCGTCCTTCTCCGATGAATGGAACGCCTCGTTCAACGAGGGACAGCAGTGGACCTGGGTGTCGGCCGTCTGGGGTGCCACCACGCTTTCCGACGCCGCACCCGACACCGCCGGCAAGTGGGCTGTAGCACCCATGCCGCAGTGGGAGGACGGCGGAGAATCCGCAGGTAACTGGGGCGGCTCCTCGACCGCCGTCCTCAAGGGCTCCGAAAACCCGGCCGAAGCGGCTGCATTCGCCCTCTGGCTCAACACCGACCCCGAAGCGCTTGCCCTGGCCAACGAGCTCGGCGGGCTCTACCCCGCTGCCGAGTCGGCTGCGGAACTCGAGGCCTTCGCCGGCGGCGTCGAGTTCTACGGTGGACAGCCGATCTACGACGTCTTCGCCGAAGCCTCCTCGAACGTGGACCCCGACTTCACCTGGGGACCGACCATGACCCAGACCTACACCGACGTCTCCGACGGCTTCGGTGCGGCCATCGGCGGATCAAGCACCCTCATGGATGCCCTGACCGAAGGCCAGCAGAAGACCATCGATGCCCTGAAGGCCCAGTCGATTCCGGTCAACGAGTAGCATTCCCGCTGAAGAACGAAGCTCCGCACCGGCCTTCCGCTGGTGCGGAGCTTTCTTCGCGCCTGTCGCCGCATAATCCGCAGTCCACCTACGCCGTCGCCATCGCGGTTGTCAGGTTCCTGTCCGAGTAGAAGAACACACTAGGCGACGACAGGCCACCGCTCTGGCCTCCAAGGTACCCGTCATCACTTTTTCGCTATCGTCCTGCATTCCTGGGAAGGAATTCATCATGGATTTGAACAACCGCACAATCCTTCTCACCGGCGCCGGAAGTGGCATCGGCCGTGCCCTGGCCCTGGAACTGGCCCAGTACGCGCCCCGTCTGGCGCTGGTGGGCCGGCGCCAGGAACCATTGGAGGAGGTTGCTGATCTCGTCAGGGAAAAGGGCGAGCAAGCGGTGGTCATTCCTGCTGATCTGACTGCCGACGGCACTCCGCAGCTGTCGTCGCTACGACACAGGAACACTCCTCCCAGTCCCGCGAACTGGTTGGACAAGACTGATTGGACAAGCCCATCATGCTTGGCTCACGCAGCGGACGTCGCGGAGGGTACTTTGCCTCAGCAGCAGTTGCCGCCCTCATCCTCACAGTCTGCGCAACAGAGGCCCCGGCCCAAAGCCAGGCAACGGCGTCGCCGCCGACGGTTTCCTCCACACCCGCGGTGCCGGCTCCCACGCAGACCACCGTGTCGCCCGCGCCTGAAAGTCCTGTGGCCGCAGCCCCCACGCCCGTCCAGTTGCCGGTCCTGCCGCGTCAGCCCCGGTTTCGTTCAGCGTACCCGCCATCGGTGCCGGATCAGAGCTGCTCAGCCGGGGTCTGCGCGACAATAACTCCTTGGAGGTTCCGCCGGATGGCCCCTGTGCACCTGCGAGCTGGTACAACGACTCCCCCGCGCCCGGGGAACGAGGACCAGCTGTCCTCCTCGGTCACGTCAACGCCACCGACGGGGGTCCCGGGGCCTTCGCTGACCTCCGCAGCCTGAAGGCAGGGACATCATCGAAGTGCTGCGTGAAGACGCTGGTCACCTAAAATCGCGAATTCGATAGTCGGTGTTTTTGTCGCGATCACAAATCGGCTGAGGGACGGCGAAACCCGACGGCGGAGCTGCAACTAACCGCCATTCGTGTGGCTGATGAACGCACCGCGAGTTAGCCGGCACATCTTCGGGCGGATACGGGTCGCGTCTCGCCGGTGTCAGAGCATTGAGCCTAGATCCGATCCGATGGAGGGGTAGGTGGCGGTGGCCGATTTGATTTGACGGGTGGTGAGGCCGTGTTTCATGGCCAGGCTGATGGTGTTGGCAAGTTCGGCGTATCCGGATCCGAACAGGTGCGCACCGACAATACGGTCGTTTGCTTTATCGATCAGGATTTTCGTCGCGCCGGCGGTTTCGCCGGTCCGGTAGTTCGAGTACCAATCGCTGGTGTCGGTGTAGCGGACCTCCAGGTCCAGGCCGCTGTCCCGGGCTTCGTGTTCGAGCATGCCGAGGCGGACGAGTTCGGGAATCGTGAAGACGGCTGTTGGAATGGCGGCGTAGTCGGGAACGGTGGAACCAGATTTGAGTATGTTGGATGCGGCGACTTTCGCTTCGATCACGGCCACCGGGGTCAGCGGCATGCCCGGGGAGTCAGCGGAATCACCTGCTGCGTAGACATCAGGGTTCGTCGTGCTCTGCAGGTTGCCGGCAACTCGAATGCCCTGTTCCCCGTATGCCGCGTGAGCTATTTCGAGGTTCAGCCGGGACAGGTCCGGGACCCTACCGGCCCCGTGGACGACGAGATCGGCATCAATGGTCACCGGGCTGCCGTCCGTATCAGTGTGCACCTGGTACCCGGTACTGGTCTTCACGACGCTGGTGATGCTCGTGGCGCGCTGCACCTCGACTCCGGCGTCGGAGCCGCGGTCGATCAGCAGTTCGACAAGATCCGCGTCGAAGGCCTTCAGTGGCCGGGCGCCTCGATCGACGATGACCGGGGAGCTTCCGGCGCGGGCGGCGATGTGGGCGAATTCGAAGGAGACGAACCCGCCACCAACGAACACGATCCGGGGAGGAAGGCTCTGAAGGTTCAGGAACTCGGTGCTATCGATCAGGTGTTCCTCGCCCGGGAAGCCGAGGAGCCGGGGCGTGGCCCCGGTCGCGATCAGGACCTTCGACGCTTTATGACCTGCCCCGGAGATCTCGACTTCCGTGAGACCGGTGAAAGTCGCCGTACCGTGGAGAGGTGCCACGCCGTGTGCGCGTAGGTCATCCTCCATGCTCTGCGGCACGGGATCGGTGAAGCCGTGTTTGTGCTTCATCAGCTCGCCCCAATTGATCGACAGACCGCCCTCGTTGATGCCCTTGCCCCGCATCAGCCGGGCGTCTTCCATCACCTCGGCGCCGCGCCGCAGGATCCTTTTCGGGTCGCATCCGCGCAAAGCACAGGTGCCACCGTAGGGAAGTGCATCAACGATCCCCACACGCCACCCTGCCGAGGAGCATTTGGTCGCCGCAGCGATCCCGGCCATTCCGGCACCAATGACCAACAGGTCGTAGTTGTCAGTCATCTCGAACTCTCCTTTTTGTCAGGTATCTTTACGTGCCCGCACCTGAGGTGACTGCCGAGCGGAGCAGTGGCGACGCAAAGCAGACGAGTGTCCTCGCCAATAATCCGCGGTTCACCATTGTTAGTCCTCGGGCACTCGACCGACGGGCAGGGCTGCCCTCAGCTGCTCGATGGTGGGCGCGCCCGCGGGTCCCTTGGGGGTCATGTACCTGCGGCAGGCCCATTCCACCGGTGTGGACGGATCAGCGAACATATCAACCCCGTCGATTAGGATGCTGGGAGAACCGTGGAAACCCACCCGCTCCGCCTCGTCCGCCGTGTCGACCCTCTGACGTGTCACAACGACGTCGGAATGTTCCGCCGCGATGACCATGAGCCGCTCGTCGGCGATTTCCCAGTTCGGGCAACCATCAAAGTACTGCAACGTGATATCCATGCTTACGACCCTAAACCTTGCAGTCCGCTACAAGGTCAAGGGGTAGAGTGAAACGGTGCTCATCGGAGAAGTCGCCGCTACCACCGGCGTAGACGGTCAAACCATCCGGTTCTACGAACGCCAGGGCCTACTGCCGGCGCCTCGCCGCGAGCCCAACGGCTACCGACGCTACAACGACGCGATCATCGGCCGCTTGCAGTTCATTCGCGCCGCCCAAGCCGCGGGGCTCACTTTGGCTGAGATCGGAAGCACCCTGCGCCTTCGTGATGACGGTGAGGCCCCCTGCGCGCACGTCTCACTCCTGCTGGAGCAAAAACTTATCGATGTCCGGGCCCGTCAACGCGAACTCGCCGCCCTGGCAGCGGAACTTCAGGGGCTCATCGAAACCAGTCACGGCCTCGATCCAGCCGACTGCGCCGACGCGGACATCTGCCACATCATCGCGACTCCGGAAATGGCCGGCCGCGGTAGGTAATACGTCGAATCCTCAGCATAAAGCTCCCGGAGAAATCCGCCATGTGATGATGCAGGCCACCGGTTGCGTAGTTCCGTGGATGAGCCTGCAGCTATTTCGGCGACATCCGGGTGATGGGTCGTCATGGCTGGTGGTGCGGTGATCCGATACCAATTCTTCCAGGGAGAAAATCCGGCCCCGGTGGACGTCGCTTGGGGCGCAGGCAGGCCCCCGCCTGAACGGGCAGGGGCCTGCATACCTGGTGCGAGTGGCTAGAGTCCTGGTGCTGCCGGGACGTCGAGGTCGGTTTCCACGAGGTGGTTGAAGTAGTTGGTGAACAGGTTCAGGGCTATGTGGGTGGAGAGTTCGGTGAGTTCGGTGTCGGTCCATCCGGCATCGAGGCCGGCCTGCCAGGCACTGTCCTCTACTGCTCCCTTGTTGGCCGTTGATTGCCGTGCCAGTTCCAGCAGGGCCGCGAGTTTGTCGTCGAAGTCAATGTCGCCCTTCCGGATCAGGATCGTCTGGTCCTCGGTGAGGCCGGCGGCTTTGGCTCCCATGGTGTGGGCGGACTGGCAGTAGGTGCACTCGTCGGCATTACCGACGACCAGGGCGATGGCTTCCCGGGTACGGGCATCAAAGGTCCCGTAGTCGCCGATGACCTGCTGGAGGGCCACATAGGACTGCAGGACAACAGGCGAGTGGGCCATCGCGCCGTGGATGTTCAGGACTTTCCCGAACTTCTGACCCAGGGCCCCGAGCTCGTGGCGGCTCTCTTCGGGGGCGGTATCAGGGGTGTGGACGGTAATGCGTGACATGCGTGTTTCTTCTTTCATCGGGGTTTTCGGTGTGGAAATTCATAGGTACCCGGCAGCGGCTGCGTGCCACAATCAGGGCGTGGACGTACCACGAGTCGAACTCGGAAAAAGATTAGAAGGTGGTGCGGGAGACGCGGCGGAGGCCTGCAGAGTCTTCGATGATGATGCGTCCCCTGCCCTGCCGGATCAGGTTGCGGGTTGCGAAGTCCGACATGGTCTTGCTGGTCGCTTCGCGTGTTGCCCCCAGCAGTCCCGCGAGTTGCTCGTGGGTCAGTTTCACTGACTGGGATTGTGTGAACCTGCTGCGCGGGGCTGCCTCGGCGAGTTTCAGCAATGTCGCGGCCGTGCGTGCGGAGAGAGGACGCAAGGCCATGTCCGTCAGGCGTTCCTCGAGCCTGGCGACCTGCTCGCCCAGAAGACGCGAAATTTTCACTGCCACTTTGGGATTGGAAAGAAAATGCTCCTCGACGTCCGCGGCGCTGAGCTGGCACACGGTCGAGTCTTCAATGGCTTCCGCGTAGTTGTCATACA
>NZ_AZRZ01000495.1 GCF_000520535.1 Arthrobacter sp. H41 | reverse complement strand
ACTTACCCATAAGTCCTCCAACGGCACAGCGGCTTGAAGGAGGGCTGCACGCGTCCGGTCTCGCTGCGTTTGCTCATCCACGGTTGTACCTCCAGTTAGCTTTAGGGGGCTTACCTCGGACCCCGACAGCTCAGACAACCCTGAACGATGATCAGCAAGCTTACCTTTCGAGGGTATCGCACACCCCCGGTGCGGGCGAGGTGAATGCCGGGTGGGGCCAAGCGTGCTGTTGTGGTATCCGAAAGGTGGCCCCTTCCCGACGGCGTTCCAGTGGCTGGACCGTGACCGGATGGTGACCTTCTAGACTGTGCAGATGGGAGAGAACTCTAACGACGTGTCAGTGGCGGAGCTGCAGCACCTGATCCTCACTTCGGGCACCCTGGAGTTGTTCCTGGAAGGATTCGCCGAGCACGCCTCCACCGTGCTCGAGGGTACTGTCGAAGTGTTGTGCGGGGTGATGCTCAAGCGGGAGAACCATGCCGCCACCGTGGCTAGCAGCAGCCCGGAAGCTATCGCCCTCGATGAAGTCCAGTACGGGCATGGGGAAGGCCCGTGCCTACACGCCATCCGGACCGGCACCACCACCGTCGTCGCCGATGGCCGCACCGACACGCGGTGGCCGAAATACTTCGCGGCCACCAAGGACCAGGGCTACCACTCTGTACTTGGGGTGCCCCTGCTCCACGGCGATGATGGCGGGGTAGCCGTCAACCTCTACGCCCGGAAACCAAACGCCTTCACCCCACCGATCATCGAACGGGTCGAGTCCTACGCCGCCGAAATATCCCTGACCCTCCAACTGGCGTTGCGCCTCGCCGCCCACGAGAGAGCCTCCACCCATCTGAAAGCCGCGATGGAATCACGAACCAACATCGATATCGCCGTCGGGATCGTCGTCGCCCAAAACAGGTGCACCCCGGACGAAGCCATCGGAATCCTGCAACGCGCCTCCAACGGCCAGAACATCAAACTCCGAGCCCTGGCCGAGCAACTCGTCACCAGCATCGGCACCACCCCAGCGACAACCCACTTCAGCAACTGAACCAGATTCGAGCCGTCAACGGCTGATCCAATCCGGCACGCTCTGGCCAAGCATCAACTCTCGCCTAGTGTCCAGCTTCCCAATTCTCAGGAGGGCGCGTTGCTTTTGTGCTCATACCGCAAAAACCCTTTCCTCAACCGATCTGTCCGGCCGGTAGTGGGGCATGGCCCCGTACTCGGCCACGAAAGCCACCAATCCGTCGAGTCGCCGGTCCAGTGGTCGGACCGTGTTCCGTGTGCCTGTCCCTGCCACTCCCCCAGCCCAGCAAGTACTGCTGACTGATCTGCGGTGAGCCAACCTGCCCGATATGCTTTCCGCTACCGGTACAGCCACCCATA
>NZ_AZRZ01000494.1 GCF_000520535.1 Arthrobacter sp. H41 | reverse complement strand
GAGGCTCTGGTTGAACCCGGCGGCTTGGGGCGCGGCGTTCGTGTAGTGGAACGTGTCTTCATTCGCCTGGGCTGCGTGGTCTTGGGTGTTCCCCCAGACGGCGGAGGCGCGGTGAACGAGGTGCCCGCCGTCGATGTCATTGCGTGCGTAGACCCGCTCCCCGGTCTGCTGGTCCTCAGGTAATCGCGGGTCCAGCCGGCAGTCGATGCCTGTGCGGGGGATATTCATCAGTTTCTCGCCGTCAATGCCGAGCGCAGTGATCGCGGCCAGGCGCTTGTCCGGTCGCATGAGGACCGAGAAGCTCGTGTTGCCACAGGAACAGGTAGGAAACACGCGGGCGGTACCAGCTTCAAGTGCCCAAAGTACTAGCGAGCAGTAGATGTTTCAGCCATGACGTTTCCACCGTGTATCCCTCTAGACGGGCGGCTTTGGCAGCATCCGGGTGCTGACAGGTAGAGGACTTCCCGCGAATGCTAAGAGCGCCTCCCAAGCATCCGGCGCTGCGGACGCCGCGCCAGCTTCGAAGGCGACCGTCGCTGCGCCAATGGCCACCTCTGTCCACCCTTGAGGTGGTTTCCGAGATGCGTTGGGCGAAATTTCCACTACCCATGGCGTCAAGCTGGACGCCTGGTTCACCTTGAACGGATGGGCTGGAACACCATCATCTATCTGGATGGCGTCATTTTATTGACTGACGATGCGGCGCTGGGCAGGCCTGCACGGGTTGTCGACGTTCGGTGCCGCAGGGGTTTGCTGCCGCTCATCCGCTTCGCTATTCGCTCGAGACCGAGTCGGATCCAACCACCTGCGGTGGTCTTTCTCCTTTTCTGGTTGCAACTCTTTCTTCCGATATGAACACACTGAAATGTTCTGGATGGCTTCGAAGGATTGGTCGTTCGGCCTGTAGAAGGGACCACATCGCAACGCCACCCCGTTCCAACCCGTATCGAACCTCAACCATTCCGGAATCCCTTTATTGGCCGCCAGACATGGGTTTTGCGCAGGAATATCCCGCAGTTGGGCAGGCTTTCCGCAGGAATACCCGAGGCGAGCTTGTGCTGCTGTTAGGCGCGTTACTTTTGGGGAAGAAGTTCCGCCTGTGCTCTGGTTTTCCTTCTCATGACTTTCCGAACTGAAAGGTGGCCTTCGTGCTGCCAGTTGTGTTCCGTTGCCTCACTGTTGCCGTCGTGTCCTCCGTGCTACTTGCTGGTGTGGCACCGGCCGTGTCCGCTGCGCCACCCGTCGTGCCGGACGTGACGCTGCCCGGGACAGCGCAGACCGGGACGGACGGAGCTGCCCGATATGTGGTCCGGTACGCTCCGGGTACCGATATTGCAGCCAAGGCTCGGGCCTTGCGCGGCAAGGGGATCGGGGTGGGGCGGGAGTTCTCGAAGGCAGTGCGCGCCGCCGTCGTGACCGTCACGCCGGCCGAGGCGGCTGTCCTGGCGAATTCGCCGCAGGTGGAAGCCGTCGAGCGTGACACGGTGATGAGTATTTCGGCGACCCAGCAGCCGGCCCCG
>NZ_AZRZ01000493.1 GCF_000520535.1 Arthrobacter sp. H41 | reverse complement strand
GGCCATCCTAAGCGGTCGGCGCTAGCTGTTGGCGGCTCGAGGAGCACCGATACCCGGGTCGATCTGGTGCGGCCCTGCGGCGGACGGACGCACGTCGAAGTCGAAAATGGAGGTGGGAATGTAGACGGTGGAACAGGAGTTGGGAATGTCCACCACGCCCGAGAGCCTTCCTTCGATGGGCACTGCTCCAAGGAGGAGGTAGGCCTGCTCGGGGCTGTAGCCGAACTTGGTCAGGTAGTCGATGGCGTGGAGGCATGCCCGCTGGTAGGACAGGTGGGAGTCGAGGTAGCGCTGCTCACCGTCCAGGGTTACCGACGTCCCCGAGAACGCGATCCATTCGCTGAACTGCGGGTCCACGTTGCCCGGCATGAAAATGGCATTCTCGCTTACACCGTACGTCTCCATCCCGCCCTTGATGATGTCCACCCTCAGGTCGATGAAACCGCCCATCTCGATAGCACCGCAGAAGGTGATTTCGCCGTCGCCCTGGGAGAAGTGGAGGTCACCCAGCGAGAGGTTGGCCCCGTCGATGAAGACGGGGTAGAAAATCCTCGTGCCTTTGGACAAATTCTTGATGTCCTGGTTGCCACCGTTCTCGCGCGGCGGCGCTGTACGTGCTGCTTCGCCGGCCACCCGGTCGAAGTCGGCACCTGACAGGCTCCCAAGAACGGCATGCTCGGCTTCAGGTGGCAGCGCCAGGGGTGGGACCCTGCCGGGATCTGTCGCGATCAGGTCGCCCTCGCGCTTGTTCCATGTGGACAGCAGCGCCGCGGACGGGGCTGTTCCCATCAGCCCGGGATGGATCAGGCCGGGAAAGGAAATGCCGGGTACATGGCGGGAGGTGGCCGTTTGGCCGTTGAAATCCCAGATCGCCTTATAGGCGTCCGGGAACTGGTCGGTCAGGAAACCACCGCCGTTGTTCCTGGCGAAGATACCGGTGTAACCCCAGCCCTGGCCGGCCAGCGGGCCTGAATCCTCCTGGGGTATCGGACCGACGTCGAGGATGTCGACCACCAGCAGGTCGCCCGGCTTCGCGCCTTCCACAGCGAACGGCCCGCTGAGCTTGTGCACCGTCAGGAGGGGAGCGTTCAGGATGTCCTCGGCAGAGTCGTCATTGACGATTGCGCCGTCGAACCACTCCCGGCAGTGCACCCGGAACGAGTCCCCGGGTTTGACGGTGGCAACCGGTGGAATCTCCGGATGCCACCGGTTGTGGCCCACCTTTTCCTGATCTTCGAACTTCCTGGTGGAATCCAGTGGAAATATCACCTCGGGCATTTCATCTCCTTTGATCGTTCGGCGGGCGTGATGGGGTTATGGGGCTCATCGTAATTGAGAGTGTAGGTAGGGTCTGAAGCCGCCTGATTCCAGGAGTGATCTCGCGATGTAGTGGGTGAGGTTTCGGAAGCCTAGCCCGGGGTTTTCATGAGGGTGGGGCCTGGCAGGTGTGTTTAAGCGACGAAAGGTGCTTCTGAGCTGGGAAAATAGTGTTGTTGACGCACTGATTTACCGGCTGAAAGAAGCACCTTTCTGATGTCCAAGAGTACCTGTGTTTTCCCGTCCCTTCCTGTGGCCACGACGGAGCAGTCGCTGGTCTCCCATGCCGGATTGAACGTGGTGACGTCCTTGATTGACGCGCTCGGGTTTCGGGGTTTTCATGAGGGTGGGGCCTGGCAG
>NZ_AZRZ01000492.1 GCF_000520535.1 Arthrobacter sp. H41 | reverse complement strand
ATTTCTTCAGCCGGCGTGCCGGTCCATCCATAGCCGGGCAGGTCGATGAGGTACGTGTCCCCGTGATCTGCCAGCACCGCGGCGAGGCGTGCGAAGTAGCGGTGGGACATTCCGATGCCATGGATGAGGACGAACACCCGCTGAGCTGTCGCTTCCCCGGAACCGGTGTCCGGTTCGTGGGCGCCGGTGTGCATCATCGGGTAGGCCCGGCACTGCCGGTCACCGATCGTGATGCTGTGAAAATCGGGGGTATTCGAGGCCGGAACTGCGTTGCTGCGGCTGCTGACCACAGTGCGAAGAAGCTTCAGGATGGTTCGGGTTTGTTGTCGGGCAGCTACAGGAGGGTTTCCAGACCCCGAGGGGAGGTGGTCGTCTCTATGGTGGAGGGAAAGGATCGCTTTTGCGGTTTCCTCGGCGCCTCCACGCTGAGCAACATGGGGTTGACCGGGGATCTCTACCAGCCGGCCATCCTGCGCGGTGTTGGCCAGGCGCGAACACCAGGGGTGTCGTGCGACGGGGTCATTGCTGCCACGGATGATCAAAACCGGTTGCCTCGCTTGCTGAAGGCGCTCATGGATGCGGTAATTGAGCATCACGGGGAGTTCGGTGAAGTACCAGGGCAAGCCGCAGCGGGCATAGTCCGTGAAAACTATGGCGTTGGTGAGGGGTCGCTCCAGCAGGCTGTCGAGGCCGAGGGCAAGGGTGTGCCAAAGGACTGATCGGCGGGCGGAGTCGGTGACTGGGCCGATCAGGACCAACCCCGAGACAAGGTCGGGGCGTTGCAGGGCGAGTTCGGTGACGAACTGGGCGCCCATGGAATGGCCGATGAGCACACAGGACCGGATGTCCGCCGCGTCCAGTGCTTCACCGATCACGACCGCGTAATCCTCTACTGCCAGTTGCTGTCCTGGTTTGGGTGTTCCACCGAAACCAGGCAGGTCCAGCACGTGGGTGTGTCCGTGGCGAATGAGTTCGGCTTGCAGCCGGTCGAAGTAGCGGTGGGACAGACCGATTCCATGCACCATCACGAAAACCGGGGCGTCGGAGTCCGCCTGCGGCATCGTCGTCGAGTGGACACGGCACACCCGTGCGTCGACGTCAGACATTGGATTCCCCCAAGGGCGCACGGACATTCGTCTTCCCCGGCGTGTGGGGAGTGCTTGGGTCGTGAACTGCCGCGGCTATTGCTACGGCTTCGAGTGCATCGAGCACCGCCAGGGGTGCCAGGTCCGCGGCGGCAGAGACCACGGCGATGGGTTCGCCGTGGGCGACGGCGTCGGCGATCGCTTTCTCCAGTTCCTGCGGTACATCCTCGAAGGTAGGGAGCATCGGGGCCGACAACTGTCCGGATGCTCTTGAGTTGGCAGCCGAGACGATTTTTTCGAGGTCCTTACCGGTCATGGTCGTTCACCTGTCGGATCTAGCAGGGGGAGGAATGAGCCGGTAAGGGTGGTCATGGCCGGCGGTACCTGTTGACCATGGGGCAGTCGAACGGATCCCGGGCTGAGAGTCCGACGCGGTTGAGGTACTTCACCACAGCGCCGTAGGAGGCGGCGACGCCAACCTCGGTGTATGGCACTTTGAGGCGTTCGCAGTGCTCCCGGACGATGACCGCTGCCCTGGCCAGGTGCGGACGGGGCATGTCGGGGAAGAGGTGGTGCTCGATCTGGAAGTTCAGGCCGCCGAAAGCGTTGTTCACGAAGGGC
>NZ_AZRZ01000491.1 GCF_000520535.1 Arthrobacter sp. H41 | reverse complement strand
GCGCGAGGTCGGCGCACCGGGCCGACCCGCCGTCGGGCACCTGGCCGTGGGAGCCCGGGCGGACCTGCACGTGCTCGACGCCCCCTCCGCCGTGCACCTGGCCTACCGCCCGGGCATGCCGCTGACGTGGGCCGTCTGGCAGGAGGGCCGGCAGGTGGTACATCCCGCCCGGCAACCCTGATCACACTGCCTGACACCCGCCGGCACTCGCCGGCACCTTGATCGCTCCCGCGGCAATCTCCGACAGATTCCCGCACCAAGACCGAAGGAACCTCCCATGACCGCTATCAGCACACTCACCGACCAGACCACCGCGGTGGTCCTTTCCTCTTCCGGAGCCACCGCCGACGACGTCGTTGCCGTCGCCCGGCACGACGCTCGGATCGAACTCTCCGAGGACGCACGCGAGCGCGTGGCCCGTGTCCGGCGGCACATCGACGACCTCGCCGCCTCGGAGGTCCCGGCGTACGGCATCTCCACCGGATTCGGTGCCCTGGCCAACAAGCACATCCCCCAGCACAAGCGCACGCAGCTGCAGAAGTCCCTCATCCGCTCCCACGCCGCGGGGACCGGGCCCGTCGTGGAGCGGGAGGTAGTCCGGGCGCTGATGTTCCTGCGCGCCAAGACCCTCGCCTCCGGCCACACCGGGATCCGGGTCGGGACCCTGCAGACCATGCTCGACACCCTCAACGCGGGGATCACACCCGTGGTCCACGAGTTCGGCTCCCTGGGGTGCTCGGGTGATCTCGCCCCCCTGGCCCACTGCGCCCTCGTCCTCATGGGTGAGGGGCGGGCCACGGGCCCCGACGGCATGGAGCGGCCCGTCCCCGAGCTCCTCGCCGAAGCCGGGATCGCCCCTGTGACGCTGGCCGAGAAGGAAGGGCTGGCGCTGATCAACGGCACCGACGGCATGCTCGGACAGCTGATTCTTGCCCTGGCCGACCTGCGGGAGCTCTTCGCCGTGGCCGACGTGACCGCCGCGTTCTCCGTCGAGGCCCTGCTCGGCACCGACCGCGTGTTCGTTCCGGAGCTGCACGAGCCCCTGCGGCCCCACCCGGGCCAGGCGCACTCCGCCGCCGGCATGCTGAAGGTGCTCGACGGCTCCGGCATCGTCGCCTCCCACCGCGTGGGGGACAGCCGGGTCCAGGACGCCTACTCCCTGCGCTGCGCCCCGCAGGTCACCGGCGCGGCACGGGACACCGCCGCCTACGCGGCGACCGTTGCCGAACGCGAGCTCGCGGCAGCCGTCGACAATCCGGTGGTGCTCGACGACGGCAGGGTCAGTTCCAACGGCAACTTCCACGGCGCCCCGGTGGCCTACGTCCTCGACTTCCTGGCCATCCCGATCGCGGACCTCGCGTCCATGGCCGAGCGGCGCACAGACCGGATGCTGGATCCGGCCCGCTCCCATGGGCTGCCTCCGTTCCTCGCCCATGATCCCGGAACCGACTCCGGGCTGATGATCGCCCAGTACACCCAGGCCGGGCTGGTCTCGGACCTGAAGCGGTTGGCGGTGCCCGCCTCCGTGGACTCCATCCCCAGCTCCGCGATGCAGGAGGACCATGTGTCGATGGGCTGGCACGCCGCCCGCAAGCTGCGCCGGGCGGTGGAGAACCTGCGGCGTGTGCTGGCCATCGAGCTGCTGGCCGCCACCCGGGCGATCGCCCTGCGCGCCCCGCTGGAGCCGGGAGCGGCCGCGGCCGCGGTGCTGCGCGACCTCGAGGGCCGCGTGGCCGGCCCGGG
>NZ_AZRZ01000490.1 GCF_000520535.1 Arthrobacter sp. H41 | reverse complement strand
CAGTCCTTCCAAAACGGCGAAATCCTCTGGTCCCCCAAAACCAACGCCCACCCCACCACCACCGGACCCATCCGCACCACCTACCGCAACCAAGGAGCCGAAAACGGCACCCTGGGCTACCCCACCAAACCCCAAACCTGCCCCACCACCACCCAATGCACCCAAACCTTCCAAAACGGAACCCTCACCTGGACCCCCACCAACGGAGTGGTTTCACGATCCAAATGATGAGCAGCGGTCCGTCGAGCGGCCGGGAATTCGGACGACCGATCCTCCCGTGCGGCACCGGACGGACCGACTGCCTGTCGCACAGCTTTAACGATCTGGAGATTCTGCCGTGAAATCATTGAACACCCTGCGCCTGTGCCGATCCGCACTACTCGCATCATTGCTGGTCGGCCTGATGGCTCCGGTTGCTGCGGTAGCCGACACCGTCGGCTCACCACCGTCGAGGGAGTCGCTTCCTCCCGGAGCCCAGGAGCAGCTTCCCGCTGCGGAGCAGGAGTCCCCTGCCGGAACTACCCCCGAACCGCCTGCAGCGGAACCCCAGGTCTCCGTGCCCGAGACGCTCGAGCCGCCCACGGCGGAATCGGCGGAATCGGAAGCGCCGGAGACGGACGCCCCGGCGCTTTCGGCGGAGGACGAGCTGGAGCAGCGGCTTCAGGGGGCAAGCCTCGGCCAGCATGGTGCAAGCCTCGGACAGGGTCTCGCCCGGATCGCCGAGCACGGCGACCCGCAGGTTCCCACCAGCGAGGAGCGGGGCCTGTGGGCAGCTTCAAAGGCCGCGGATTCCTTCGCTGCGGCGACGAACTACTGGGCCCCCGACGGGGTGCTCGGGGTTGATGTCAGCAGCCATCAGGGAACGGTCAACTGGGCCGGAGCCTGGAATTCCGGTTCACGCTTTGCCTATGTCAAGGCCACTGAGTACACCAGCTACCTCAACCCGTTCTTCTCCCCGCAGTACACGGGAGCCGAGTCGGCCGGGATGCTGCGCGGGGCGTATCACTTTGCCATACCAAGCCTTTCGGACGGACGCACGCAGGCAGATTACTTCGTCAAAAATGGAGGCGGTTGGTCAGCTGATGGGAAGACATTGCCTCCGCTCCTCGACGTCGAATACAACCCGTACGCATCTTTGGGCAACAGTTGCTACAACATGACCCCGTTCCAGATGGTGACGTGGATCCGGGATTTCTCCAATCGGATGGTTCAACTGACCGGACGCGTGCCCATGATCTACACCACCGCTGACTGGTGGAACACCTGCACCGGCAATTCGACAGCATTCCCCGACCACCCGCTTCACCTCGCCCGCTACAGTAACTCCACCGCTGGCACCATGCCTTCCGGGTGGGGCAACTACACCCTGTGGCAGTACACCGATTCCGGCCCCATCGTGGGCGACTGGAACCAGTGGCCCGGTGATCTTGCCGGCCTGCGGGACTTTGCACGCAACGGGCCGTCGGCGACAGCTCCGGTTCCGGTTCCACTGTCGCGGTCTGCGTTGGCGGAGGCCTTCATTGATGGTGCTGCGGCGTTGGTGCCGGCCCTGGGTGGTGCCACCTCGGAGGTTGTTTGTGGTTTGAAGGACGATGGTTGTTACCGGGATCATGTCAATGGTGCAGTGGTGTGGTCGACCGGCACTGGTGCCGTGGCAAGTGTCAATGGTGCCATCCGCACGGCGTGGCTGAACTCTGGTGCGCAGAACGGACTGCTTGGTTACCCCACCAGTGCTGAGATCTGCGGCCTCAAGGACGATGGTTGCTACCAGTCATTCCAAAATGGTGAGATCTTGTCGTCAGCCGCCACCGGCGCTCACATCAGCCGGCAGGGCGGGATCCGCACCACCTACCGTGCTGCGGGTGCCGAGAACGGTGTCCTGGGTTATCCCACCAGCGCTGAGATCTGC
>NZ_AZRZ01000489.1 GCF_000520535.1 Arthrobacter sp. H41 | reverse complement strand
AGCGCTACTCGCCAGACTGTGGCGGCGGATAGCCGTCGCCACAGTCGGCCCGTCTCTACTTTCGGCAGTCGGCATTCCCGGTGCATTCACGCACCAGCTTCATCACCACACCTCCGTCAGCCTCTGCGCCTCCAGTCTTGTTGGCCAGGACGTAGAGTTCGCCCTCCCTGTCTTCACCGATGCCGAGGACAAACAGGTTGATGTGCCCATTCACCAGATTGAAGACGTTCGGAGTCCGGTCATCGGGATCCGCGTGGTCGTTCTCAACCACATACATGACCCGCCCGTTTCCCGAGTTGAACCCGTCGGAATAGTCTCCGAAAACATAGGTCCCATAGAGTTCCGGCAATTGGGTACCCCGGTACACGAATCCACCGATGGTGGCCACGCCCTCGTCGTGGTCGTACTGGGCCACTGGGTCAATCAGGCCGGCGGGCTGCCCCGGCGTATTGGCGAATACGAACCCGTCCGAGGCGAAGCCGTTCAATTCCGTACCATTCGGATTGAACTGGAAGGTCCCTTCCTTGACGCGCCAGCCGTAGTTCCCACCCTGCTGAATGCGGGCGTCAACCTCTTCAATATTGTTCTGGCCCACATCGGCAGTCCAAATTTCTCCGGTGCCCCCCAGATCCATCCGGTCCGAGGAAGCCCGGAACGGGTTGCGGAATCCGTACGCGTAGACCTCTGGCTCGGCGGACGCCAGTGGATCCATCCGTAGGATCTTGCCCAGCAGGTTGTCGGGTTGTTGCGCGTTACCTGGACCCTCATGACTGATACAGGGCCCCTCACCTGCGAGACCGAGTTGGTCTTTCTGATCGTCGGCGCAGCCGCCGTCCCCCGTCGTGATGTACAGCAGGTTCCTGTCGTCGGGGCTGGTCCCGAAAAACAGCGCCCCGCCATTGTGATTGAATTGCGGCTCCTCGATGGTGAGGAGGACCCTGGAGCTTGTTGCGGTCAGTGGTGTCCGTGTCATTGGATCCGCGACGGGATCCGGTGCAGTCCACTCCCTGAGCGTCGCGAGATGGTTGGGCTGCTGGTCGGCCGTTGATGCCGTTCCGGGAATGGGTTCCGATGTCATGGTGTAGAACAGCCCATTGTTTGGGTAGTCCGGGTGGAATGCGAGGCCGAGGAAGCCCCGCTCGTCCCCTTCGGGCATCAGCGGCACGAGCAACGGCGCGGTGTCGAGCACCTGATGCTTGTCGCCGCTTTGCGTATCAATGGCCCACAGCGGGCCGACCTGGTCGACGACGAACAGGACGTCGGGAATATCCGGTGCATAAGTGCCCCAGTTCGGTGCGGTCAGACCCTGCCCCTCGGTGAGGGTCTGCAGTTCAAGCTGGATGTCGCCGTCGTCGATATGGCCGGGAATTGGATCGCCGATTGCTTCGCCTGGATTCGGCGGGTCGCTCGCGCTGGCACCGCCCAGGGAGACGGAGATAGTCAAGGCAAAGAGAGTGCTGAACATGACCGCGGTATAGCGGCGTCGGGATATTCCACTGGTGTGCATTTCGATCGCCTTCCTTTGGCGAATCTGAAACTCCCCCCACAAGTTCTAATGGGTGATGAGGACGGCCGGAGCCGCTCCAGACGTAGCCCCGTTCTGACATCGACATTGTTCCGGTATCGATACGCTCGCGGGGTTGCACGTGAACCACGTTTAGGCTAAACCTGCACGCTGAAATGGAACCGTTCTGAAGATGTTTTTGTCAGAGGCCGGTGCATTAAACGCCAAAACGTGTGTCCTCATCTGGCCGACAGATGAGGACACACGTTTTTGGCTGTTTCCGGAAGGTCTTGAGCTAGACGGCCGCAGGTTCCGTGACGTTGGCGGTCGGCGTCATGTTCTCCGCGTCGACCATCCATGCGTACTGCTCCAGTTTCTCGATGAAACCGTGGAGGATGTCAGCGGTGGTCGGATCTTCCTCGTCGATCTGGTCGTGGACGTCGCGCATGGTCTTGACGGCTGCGTTCAGCATCCGCACCACCAGGGTGACGGTGTCCTGCG
>NZ_AZRZ01000488.1 GCF_000520535.1 Arthrobacter sp. H41 | reverse complement strand
GAAGAGGATCCGGAGCATGGCGTTGGCATCGGTGGCCGTGCCGACGGTGGACCGGGGGTTGGCGCCCATCCGCTCCTGGTCGACGATGATCGCCGTCGTCAGGCCCTCCAGCACATCGACATCGGGCCGTGCCAGGGTCGGCATGAAACCCTGCACGAAGGCGCTGTAGGTCTCGTTGATCATCCGTTGCGACTCCGCGGCGATCGTGCCGAACACCAGCGAACTCTTACCCGAACCGGAGACACCGGTGAACACCGTCAGCCGGCGTTTGGGGATCTCGAGATGCACGTCCTTCAGGTTGTTCTCACGCGCGCCCTGCACGCGGATCACATCCTGGCCGTCGGCAATATGCAGCCCGGGCTGCTGCCTGTCCGTTCGCGTGGTCATGACTGTCGGATCTCCATCTGTTGGGTGTCCTACCGGAGGAAGAGCTTTCGCAGCCGCAGCGTGGTGAGGAGGATGCCGAGCGCGATCATGACGAGGAAATAGGACACATGGACCAGGGTGGCGGGGCTGAAGATTCCCACGCTGAGCTGGCGGAGCAGCTCCACCCCGTGCCACAGGGGCAGTGCCTGGATGAACCACTGAATGGCCTGGGGGTACACGCTCAGCGGGTAGAACGTGGCCGAGAACAGGAACATCGGCAGCATCACGAAGTTGATCCACTCCATCTGCTGGAAGGTCTTCATGAAGCTCGTGATGCCCATGCCGAAGGAGGCGAACCCGAAAGCGACGAGCACGGCTGCGGGAACCATGAGCAGCGCCCAGGGTGTGGTGATAAGGCCCATCAGCCCCATCACGGCGGTAAAACCCGTGGCATACATCGCACCGCGCAGCAGCGCCAGGAAGATCTCCCCGATCGCAACGTCCAGCGGCCCGAGCGAGGTGTACAGCATGCCCTGGTACAGCTTCGCGAAGTTCATCTTGAAGAACACGTTCCAGGTGCTGTCATAGACGGCACCGTTCATTGCCGAGACGGCCAGCAGCGCGGGCGCGATATAGGCCGCATAGCTGATTTCCTGCCCTCCGGGTCCGACGACGGTTCCCACCAGCGCTCCCAGCCCCACGCCCATCGAGACCAGGTAGAGCACCGGCTCGAAGAAGCCGGACACCAGAATCAGCCAGTTGCTGCTTCGCGTCGCGAGCAGCCCCCGCGAGATCACGGCGCGCGCATTCCGTGCATACAGTCCGCTGAAGGGGCGGTTTCCCGGTGACACCCGGTAGTCCTCCGCTGACAACTGGTCGGTCATTTCCCCAGCCTCCGTGCATAGGTCTTCTGCGCGAGGCGCCAGCCGAGGAACGCCAGCACGCCGAGGTAGAGCACATGGACCAGAACCAGCTCGAACGGCTGGGCATACCCGTAGGTCAGGGTCCGCCCCAGCTCCGTCCCGTGCCACAGCGGGGAGATCCAGCCGATCCACCGGAGGAAGACCGGGAGCGTCTCAAGCGGGAAGAAGGTCCCCGAGAAGAGGAACAGCGGCATCACGATGAACCGCATCACCAGGGCGAACTGCCCCTTGTCCTCTTCGACGCTCGCCGCGTAGGCCATGAGCGGCAGGCCGAAGGACAGTCCGCACAGCACAGCCACCGGGACGGCTACCCAGCCCCAGGGCGACGGCGAGGCGCCGAAGGCCGCGACGATCGCGAAGTAGATAACGGTGGTCAGCAGCAGCCTCAGACCGACGGCGATGATGTGCCCGTTCACGATCTGGTCCGTACCGAGCGGCGAGGCGTGCGGCCCGTAGTATCCGCGGCGCCACTTGAACCCGTCCATCACGGGGTAGGTGAACTCGGTGGATGCGGTCATGATCGTTGCCGAGGCCAGCAGCGCCGGGGCAAGGAACGCGAGATAACCCACACCGCCGAACGCTTCCCCGGCCTGTCGATCGACCAGCGTCGCGAGGCCCACGCCCATGGCGAACAGATAGAGGACCGGAGTGCCGACGCTCGAGGCGAGCAGCGTCCAGCGGTAGCTGTTCATCGACCGCAGCACATGTTCGGCGTAGTACCAGGAGCCGAACTTCCGGGCACGCGCGGCGGAAACGGCGGGCGTGAGGGCCCGGAGGGCTGGTGTGTCGGGGGAGGTTGTCGCCGTCGTCGAACCGGCTGATCCCTTCCGCAGCCGGT
>NZ_AZRZ01000487.1 GCF_000520535.1 Arthrobacter sp. H41 | reverse complement strand
CCCGCGGCCGACACAAGGTTGTCGCCGAGCGGCTCGAGGCCCCAGACAAGCATGGCCCCAATCATCGAGAGACCGCCGGCAAGGGCGATCGACTGCCAGAGAACCATGGCAGTGAAGGGGGCGCGGGCCGGCCACCGTGCCCGGGAAAGCGCTATGGGCGCAGGCCACGCGAGGATGATCGCGAGCGCGGCCAGCAGATAGGACGCCCAGAACACGGGCGGGTCAACTGCCGCCGAGCAGCTTGCGGAGAGTCTGTGCCTCGGTTTCGGAGACGCTGCCGATGAACCGCGCCAGCACTGCTTCCCGGTCGGGTGCGGTGACGAGGACCTCGTGCATCAGCTCGGCTGTGTGGGCCTCACGGCTGGTGACCGACCTGTAGCGGTGGGGCCGGCTGTTCCGCTCGCGCTCCACCAGGCCCTTCTTCTCGAGCCGGGAGAGGACAGTGAGAACCGTGGTGACCGCCAGCTCACGGCCTGCTTCGCCCGACGGCGCCTCGGCAATGGCATCCCGCAGTTCATTTGCAGTAAGCGACTCCGGCGTGGCCCACAGCAGCTCCATCACCGTGCGTTCGAGATCTCCGAGCGTTGCCATGTTCTTCCTTGTTCTTTTTTCGACCAGTTCGCGGTTCGCGCTCCCGGCAGGGCCGGATCCACCCGGCTGGACGCCAGGGTTTATGAACCTAACTTACAGCTTTCCGGCAGGGATTTCTACTCTGCGTAGAAAACGCCTCCGACTTTGTTCTACGATGTGTAGAAGAAACACTTCTACACGCCGTAGAAGTTTCGGAACGTTAACGCAACGCGCACGTGGAAGGGCCCTATGGAAGCCTTGGAGATTGCCCGCTGGCAATTCGGAATCACCACTGTGTACCACTTCCTCATGGTGCCGCTGACCATCGGCCTCGGGCTCCTCGTCGCAGGCATGCAGACCCTGTGGCACCGCACCGGCAAGGAGCACTACCTCCGGATGACGAAGTTCTGGGGCAAGCTCTTCCTCATCAACTTCATCCTGGGCGTGGCGACGGGCCTGGTGCAGGAGTTCCAGTTCGGAATGGCCTGGAGTGAGTACAGCCGCTTCGTCGGTGATGTCTTCGGTGCACCATTGGCGATGGAGGCGCTGCTCGCCTTCTTCGTCGAGTCGACTTTCCTCGGTTTGTGGATCTTCGGGTGGGGCCGCTTGCCGAAGCTCGTCCACCTGCTCTGCCTGTGGGCCGCCGTCCTCGCTTCGGTCTTCTCCGCGTACTTCATCCTGGTGGCCAACTCCTGGATGCAGCATCCCGTCGGCGTCGAAATGATCGACGGCCGCCCGGTGATGGTCGACGCCTGGGCGGTCTTCACCAACAACACGGCGCTCGTGGCTTTTCCGCATACAGTGTTCGGTGCGCTCGCGGTGGCCGGCGCGTTCCTCCTCGGCATCAGCTGGTACCACCTGTGGAAACGGCGCATTGACGGACTGGACACGGTGTGTGGCGACGGCCGCGTCGTCATTGATAACGGCACCGCCGGCACAGCCACCCCCGGCACAGCCGCTGCCCGCTCCCGGGATGCGGTGGACCACAGGGTCTGGCTGCGTTCGGCCCGGGCCGGCGCCGTCGTCGCCATGCTCGCCTTCGCGGGCACCGCGATCACCGGGGACCTCCAGGGCAAGCTGATGTTCGACCAGCAGCCCATGAAGATGGCGGCGGCCGAGGCGGCCTGCCACNCCTGCCACGACGGCACCGGCTTCTCCATCCTGTCGGTCGGCAACCTCGGCGCGCAAAGCTGTGACGACATCACCGCCGTCATCGAGGTTCCCGGCGTGCTGTCCTTCCTCGCCAACGGGAACTTCACCACCGAGGTCAAGGGGGTCAACACACTCCTGCCCGAGTACCAGGAGAAGTACGGCACCACCCTGCCCGACGACCCCATCTACGGCGAGCGAGCCGGCAGCGAGATCGACTACCTCCCGGTGATGGAGGTGACGTACTGGGGCTTCCGTATCATGATCGGTTTCGGCGCCATTGCGGCTGCCGCAGCCGGGGGTGCGCTCTGGGTGCTGCGCAGGGGCACCGTGCCCGAGTCGCGGTGGCTCATGCGGCTGGCGGTTTTCGGCATCCTCGCGCCCTTCGGTGCGAACTCCGCCGGCTGGATCTTCACCGAAATGGGCCGCCAGCCCTTCGTCGTCGCGCCCAACCCCGACCCGTCCGGCGTCGACAGCGTCTTCATGTTCACCGCCGCGGCCGTATCGCCGGGCGTCTCGCTCGCCGAACTGGTGGTTTCACTCATCGCGCTGACCGGCGTGTATGCCGTCCTGCTGGTGGTAGAGGTCAAACTCCTCGTCACCTATGTGCGGGGCGGCGTGGCATCCGCGATGCCGGAACTCAGCCACGACCCCACCGGTGACGACACCGCGGACCCCGGCAGGAAGGACGACGGCGATGTCCTTGCCTTCGCCTACTGACCCGGTGCGTCCCGGCCGATACCCCGATCCGCAGAAGGAGAATTCCGAATGACCGAGGCGCTACCCACCCTCTGGTTCGTGCTGATTGCCGTGCTCTGGGCCGGTTACCTCTTCCTCGAGGGATTCGACCTCGGGGTGGGCATGCTCATGAAGCTCATGAGTCGGAACGACACACAGCGCAGGGTCCTGCTGGGCACCGTCGGCCCGGTGTGGGACGGCAATGAGGTGTGGCTCATCACGGCTGTGGGAGCCACCTTCGCCGCCTTTCCGTACTGGTACGCCTCGCTGCTCTCGGCGCTCTACTTTCCCTTCCTGCTCGTGCTGCTGGGCCTGATCTTCCGGGCGGTCGCGTTCGAGTGGCGTGGCAAACGGGACAGTGACAGCTGGCGGAACCGCTGGGACTGGGCCATCGCCGTCGGATCCTTCACGGCGGCAGCCGGTATCGGTGCGGCTCTGGCGCTGACGACGATCGGGCTTCCCCTCGACGCGAACGGTGACCGGGTGGGCGGCGCATTCGTCTGGGCGAACGCCAGTGCACTGCTCGGGGCCGCCGCCGTCGTACTCTTCTGCCTGGTCCATGCCGCCGCCTTTCTCGTCCTGAAGACCGAGGGGGGCGTGCACGACCAGGCGGACCGGTTCTTCCGCCGGCTCCTGCCCCTGGCGATGATTCCGTTCGTCGGGTGGGCCCTGCTGATCCAGCTGCGGTCCGGCTCGCCCCTCACCTGGGCGGTCCTGGTGCTCGGCGTCGCGGGGCTCGGCCTCGCCTACCGGTCGTCCTCCGCTGGCCGCGACGGTTGGGCCTTTCTCGGGTTGGGCGCCGCGATGCTCGCGCTCGTGGGAGCCATCTTCGGGGCGGTCTTCCCCGTCGTGCTGCCGTCCACCCTCGACTCCGCTTTCGACCTGACGGTGCAGAACGCATCCTCCTCGCCCTACACGCTGGGACTGATGAGCGTCGTCGCGTGCTTCGGCCTGCCGCTTGTCCTCGCCTACCAGGCATGGACCTACTGGGTTTTCCGGCGCCGCATCTCCGAAGCCAGCATTCCAGCCGCCCACGCCGTGGTCCCCCTGTGAGCGGAGGTCCCGGCACGGCCCGACGGATCCGACAGCCAGCAGCGCCGAGGGAACAGGGGCAGCCCGCGGCCGCCGGGCGAATCCGGCAGCCCGCTGCGGCCCAGGGGGCGACGGCGCGCACCTCACCCGTCGCGTCGGTGCTCGCAGGTGGGCCGGCAGGTGCCGCCGGGTCCGGGGCCGCCGTCTATCTGCTCGGACTGCTCGCAGCCGTGCGGGCCGCGGGACTCGTCCTGATGGCCCAGGCGCTGGCCGTCGGAATCGCTTCACTGGCGGAAGGGTCCCTGCAGGCGGGTGGCGTCCTCGTCCCGGGCCTCCTCGGTGTCCTGC
>NZ_AZRZ01000486.1 GCF_000520535.1 Arthrobacter sp. H41 | reverse complement strand
CGCCCATCCCCATGAAGACGATGTTAGTCACGCGATCGGCGTCGTGCCCGCCGTCAGTTCTCAGGTTGCCGAGTGCGCCCTCCGCAAGTGCCCGGTTCGCTGCGACCACCTGATCCACGATCTCCGCGGTGGACATGTTGCGGGTAAGGCCCGCCTGGCCCGTGGCGCAGAAGGGGCAGTTCATGCCGCAGCCGCACTGGGAGGAGACACACAGCGTGACGCGGCCGGGATAGCGCATGAGGACCGACTCCACGAGGGCGCCGTCGAAAAGTCGCCAGAGGAACTTGATGGTGTCGCCGTTGTCGGTCTTCAACCGCTTGATCTCGGTGAGCAACGGCGGGAACATCGCGGCAACCAGCTCGTCGCGGCCGGCCTTCGGGAGGTCGCTCATGGCGTCGGGGTCAGTGGTGTAGTGGCTGAAATAGTGGGTGGACAACTGCTTTGCCCGGAAAGCGGGGTGGCCGAGCTCCTTCAGCCGCTCCTGCCGCTCCGCGAGCGTCAGGTCAGCAAGGTGCACCGGCGGCTGCTTGACGCGCGGCGATTTGAACTGAAGGAGGGGGCGGCCGTCGCTCGTGACTACCGGCTCCGCTCCTTCGACTTCGGGGCGCACCTGCGGGCGGCTGGAACCGGGCGTGGGGGAGAGGATAACGTCAGACATCCATACCATTCTTTCATGCCTGGTGCCATCCGACGACGAATAACGCCCCGTAGCCTATGCAGCCGGTGTGTTTCTGCTCTCCAATACCCTTCTCCGGCACACCGACCCGTGAACCCAGATCTTCCGAGCGCGCGAATACTCAACCCATTGCAGCAGCACCGCCGAACGGGTCCACGCCATCGCGAAGCCCTTCACCGTGGCAACAGCGCCGTCGGAATAGACGAGGTCCGCCCAGACGGGCAGTGCCTTCGGCGGTTCGGTCACCCGGCCGGCGGCGGGCTCCGGCAGTCCCTCGGGCGCGACGAACCGGTCAGCGCTTGGAGGGATGCCGTGCCACCCGATACTCATGCAGTGGAGGTTAGGCCGTGCCCCGGACATTCTTCCGGAGAAGCCGGGTGAACCGGCCGAAATATTACCCGTGGAGAGGGGCCCGTATGGTCGCAGGCGTGCCCACGGTAATAGTGTGAACCGAACAAACCGAACGGTACGCATGACGTTCCGTTCCGGCCGCGGCGCCCTTGGGTGCCTTGAAAAGGAATGGAGATATTTCTTGAGTGCACATATCGGTGTGACGGGTCTTGCGGTGATGGGGGCGAATCTGGCACGGAATTTGGCCCGGAACGGGTACACGGTGGCTTTGCATAACCGGTCGGTGGGAAAGACCGACGCGCTGCTGGAAAAACACGGTACGGAGGGGAATTTCGTTCGGACGGAGTCCTTGCAGGAGTTGGTGGATTCGCTGGAGACCCCGCGCCGGGTGCTGATCATGGTCAAGGCCGGGGGCCCGGTGGATTCGGTGATCGATCAGCTCACCCCGCTGCTGGAGGCCGGGGACATCGTCATCGATGCCGGGAACTCCCACTACGAGGACACCCGCCGCCGGGAAGCAGCCCTGGCGGTGAAGGGCCTGCACTTCGTGGGTGTGGGGGTTTCCGGCGGTGAGGAAGGCGCCCTGCTGGGGCCCTCGATCATGCCCGGCGGCTCCGAGGAGTCCTACGCGTCGCTGGGCCCGATGCTGGAGAAGATCTCCGCGCAGTACGACGGGACGCCGTGCTGCACCTGGATCGGGACCGACGGTGCCGGGCACTTCGTGAAGATGGTGCACAACGGCATCGAATACGCGGACATGCAGGTCATCGGGGAGGCCTATGACCTGCTGCGCTCCGGGGCAGGGATCGAACCGGCCGAGCAGGCACGGATCTTCACGGACTGGAACACCGGGACGCTGTCCTCGTTCCTGATCGAGATCACCGCCGAGGTCCTCGCGCACACCGATGCGCGCACGGGCAGACCGTTCGTGGACGTGGTGGTCGATGCCGCCGGGCAGAAGGGCACCGGGCGGTGGACGGTGGTCTCGGCCCTGGAACTGGGCAGCCCGACCTCGGGGATCGCGGAGTCCGTGTTCGCCCGGGCCCTGTCCTCCCAGAAGGAACAGCGGGTCCTGGCGCAGGGCATCCTGCAAGGACACGAGGAATCTATCGAGGTCCCGGAGTCCTTCGTGGAGGATGTGCGCCTGGCCCTGTATGCCTCGAAGCTGGTCAGCTACGCCCAGGGCATCGATATGCTCACGAATGCGGCGAAGGAATACGGGTGGGAGCTCAAACTCGAGGAGA
>NZ_KI914771.1:70723-73619 GCF_000520535.1 Arthrobacter sp. H41 | reverse complement strand
GCAGCCCGCGGCCGCCGGGCGAATCCGGCAGCCCGCTGCGGCCCAGGGGGCGACGGCGCGCACCTCACCCGTCGCGTCGGTGCTCGCAGGTGGGCCGGCAGGTGCCGCCGGGTCCGGGGCCGCCGTCTATCTGCTCGGACTGCTCGCAGCCGTGCGGGCCGCGGGACTCGTCCTGATGGCCCAGGCGCTGGCCGTCGGAATCGCTTCACTGGCGGAAGGGTCCCTGCAGGCGGGTGGCGTCCTCGTCCCGGGCCTCCTCGGTGTCCTGCTCCGCACCGGTGCCGCCTGGGGGCAGGAAGCCACGGCGGCCCGGTTGGCCCTCGGGGTCAAGGAGCGACTGCGGGAGGCTGCCCTCCGACGGCTTCTGGCCGACGGCGGAACCTCGGGCGCCGCCGCCGGCAGCGGCCAGGGGTCGCTTGCGGTCCTGCTGACCCGCGGCCTCGACGGGCTGGACAAGTACTACACCCAGTACCTTCCCGCCCTCATCACGTGCGCGGTGGTGCCCCTGCTGGTCGGGGCGCGCATCCTCGCCGCGGACTGGATCAGTGCGCTGGTCATCGTGCTGACGGTTCCCCTGGTTCCGGTGTTCATGGTGCTGATCGGCCTGCATACCGCGGAGCGGACGCAGGAGGCGGCCACTGCGTTGGGGCGGTTGTCCGACCACCTCCTCGAACTCGCAAGGGGACTGCCGGTCCTCGTGGGGCTGGGACGGGCGGCGGAGCAGACCCGCGCCTTGCGGGACATCGCGGGCGACTACACCTCCCGAACGCTGACGACCCTCCGCACGGCCTTCCTTTCCTCGCTCGCGCTCGAACTCATCAGCACCATTTCGGTGGCCGTCGTCGCGGTCTTCGCCGGGGTCCGCCTGATCTCCGGCGACCTGGGCCTCGAGACCGCACTGGTGGCACTGATCCTCGCGCCGGAGTGCTACGGACCGCTGCGCGACGTCGGTGCCGCACACCATGCGAGCGAGGACGGGAAGGAAGCCGGAGCCCGCATCCGCTCCGTGATCGATGCGCCGGTCCTCCCGCCGCTCGCAGCCGGTGCCGCCCCCGGCGCCGGCGTCGCCCCCGATGGAACAGGTGGGGCCGACGAACCGACCGCAGCCGGCTCCTGGGCCGCCCTCTCCCGTGACGACACCGTCACTGTCCGCGACCTCAGCGCTTCCTACGACGGCGCCGTGCACCCCGTCTTCGAGCACGTCTCCTTCACGCTTCGCCCGGGCACCGTGACGGCCCTCCGGGGAGCGAGCGGCACCGGCAAGACGACCCTCCTGAAGGTCCTGACCCGCAGGACAGGACAGTCCGGCACTTTGGGCGTCACTGGCTCGGTCACCGGAACGGGTCCGGACCGGACCGCGTGGGTTCCGCAGCACCCCGAGCTGTTGATGGATACCGTGCGCGGTGAACTCGCACTGTATTCGGGGCTGCCGGAAGACGTGCCGGCGATCGATGCGCAGCTCGCCGCCGTCGGGGGGGCAGACCTCGCCCACAGGCGGACAAGTGAACTGAGTCCCGGAGAGGTGCGGCGCGTCGCCGTCGCCCGGGCGATGCTTCGGGCCCAGGACCCCCGCACCGGGCTCCTCCTGCTCGACGAGCCGACTGCACACGTCGATCCCGCAACCTCGGCTGCGATCCGCTCCGCGATCCTCCGGCGTCCGGCGCACCTCGCAGTGCTCCTGATCGCGCACGACGACGAGACGGCGGCCATCGCTGATCGGCAGCTCTGGATGGATCAGCTCCCAGCGCCTGCAGAAACCGCCTCCCCGCGGTCCGGAGAACTCATCGTCGACGGTCCCTGCGCTACCGCCGAACCGTCTGCTGCACCGCGGAGGAACGACACAGCCGCGGCACGGCGCGGGCCCCTGAAGCCGGACGCCGGGGGCGCTGCGCGGGTGTCCGGGGAGGGCGCCGGCGGTCCCATCCGCGACTGGTCCGGTTCAGCGCGCGCAGTGCTGGCGCTGGTCCGGCCGTGGGACCGGCGGTTCCTCGCCGCAGCTGCCCTCGGCCTCGGCGCCGCCCTCTTCGCCGTCGCGCTGACGGCCCTCAGCGGCTGGCTGATCGTCCGGGCAGCCGAACAGCCGCCGATCCTTTACCTGCTGACAGCGATCGTCGGGGTCCGATTCTTCGGAATCGGCAGATCGCTCCTGCGGTACTCCGAACGGTTGTGCCTGCATGGTGCCGTCTTCTTCCGCGCCGATACGACGCGCCTCCGGCTATGGAAGGGACTCCTCGACGCCAGTACGTCCTGGCGCACCATCGCGCGAGGCTCGGGGGACATCGAGCGCCTCGTCGGGGATGTGGATGAGCTGCGTGACCTCTCCGCCCGCGCGGTGTTTCCCTTCATCACCGCCCTCCTGACGGGACTCGCTGCACTTCTCACGACAGCCCTGCTGCACCCGGCGGCTTTGGGCTGGCAACTGGTCGCCGTGATGGCTGCAGTTCTCGTAGCGCCGGTCATCGCCGGACTGAGGGAACGGTCCGCCGGCGCGGCAGCCGTCCGCCTTCGGGCTGCCGCGCTCCAACGCATCACAGGCCTCCTACGCGCGGCTCCCGACCTGCAGGTCAACGGAGCGGACGAGCGGGCCCTGGAGATCTCCCGTGGGCTCGACGCCGAGGCATCGGCGGTCGCGCGCCGCTCAGCCGCAGCCGCAGGGGCAGCGTTCGCGATCATCGTCGCTGCATGTTGTGCGGCGGCCCTCGGAATCATCTTCACGGCGCAGGGACTACCTGCAGAGACGACGGCGGTGCTCGTCCTCCTGCAGCTTGCGCTCATCGAACCCTTCGCGGCAGGGGCGTCCGCGGTCCAGCACTGGGGGCCCCTCGCCGCAGTGACCCAGCGGATCGCGCCACGGCTCGCAGCCTCCACGGATGCCGGACCGGGGCGGCCATCGGCT
>NZ_KI914771.1:50226-70695 GCF_000520535.1 Arthrobacter sp. H41 | reverse complement strand
GAGCCGGGTCTCCCTGTCGTGGCGGACGTCGACGTACACCTCCGCAAGGGGCGGTGGACCGGCCTGACCGGCCCCTCCGGGAGCGGCAAATCGACAATCCTCGGTGCCCTCCTCGGGTTCCTTCCCCTCGAACGCGGCGAGCTGCTCGTGAATGATTCGGTGGGGATCCCGGGTCGCGGGCCCCGCATCGCCTGGTGTCCCCAGGAAAGCCACCTTTTCCATTCGACCATCCGGGCGAACCTGCAGCTGGCCCGGCCGGTGGAGGATGCGGCGTCGGACGCCGAACTGCGGGCGGCACTCACCGCGGTGGGGCTCTCGGACTTCGTCGACGGGCTCGATCTCGGAATCGATGCAACGGTGGGCCCGGGTGGTTCCCGGTTGTCCGGAGGGCAGCGGCAGCGGCTTGCCGTGGCCCGGGCACTCCTGACACGTGCCGACGTCGTGCTCCTCGATGAGCCGACCGCGCACCTCGACGCCGAGGGAGCCCGCGCGATGCTCGCCGATCTCCGGGCGGGACTGACCGGTTGTGCGGTGCTCCTCGTCACGCATGACGCAGCGGAGGCGGGGGACTGCGACGACGTCGTCGCGTTGGGGATGACTGCTGCCGGTTCGCGTGTGACGCGGTAGGTGGGGACTCCGGTCGGTTTCCTGAGGTGTGATTGCATCAGCCTCGGCGTTCCGGCGCTCTATGCCGGCATTTGCGGAGGTCCTGGCTCTGTTCTTGTGCGGCAGGCTTGCTCCGGAGCGGGACACAGCACTGGAAGTGGCCAAGCCGGGCGAGGTGCCGCTGCCGATTGCCACTAGCCTGCCGGTGATGATGTACGCGGTGCTGGCTAAGGGGCGTCTACACGGACAGAAACTGGTACGAAACCTCGCTCCTTCCCGAGGAGCGGTTTTCCGGCACTTCAAACCGCAATGGTGTTCGACCGCACCGAGGGCATTTCTGCCGCATTTTCTGGGCTCTCATTATGTCGGACCGGTTACGTCCCGCTGAGTGGGTGGGTGGTGGAAACCACCGAGGTTGAAAACGCTCGATACCGCCACCAACCCGACCAAGGCGGCCGGTTGTGGCGGTGACGCGGGCCACCGCTAATGCCAGGTCGTCACTGCCGATACCGGCAGCGCTGCTGCCAAGCCCTGCAGCCTACCAGTGCCCCACCGGGCCGGCAGTCACGTCTAATAAAGCCGCCGGTCTCTCCACTGGTTTCCCTTACTGGTCCCGCACATGCAGTTCCGCGTTGCAGGGCGCATGTGGCAGTCGCGGAAGGTCACCAATGAGTTCGTAAATCGCGTGAGCGATGAGATCGCATTGCACTGGAGGGCAGTAATCCCACTACGGTAGGCGCCGACTTCCTACTCGTCGACAGACATCCCCTAGTACTACAGTCGCGTTTGTAGGGTGTGTCCGTGGGTTTTGTAATGACCTTGTCGGGCGCGTTGCTGGTGTTTTCGGCCCCAGGTTGGGTGTTCCAGGACTCGTTCTGGGCTGGCGGATCTGTCCCAGATGACGCGGTCCAGCCCGGTTTCGCCCTTGAAGCTCTGGAAGGTTTCCTCGATGACCCCGGCTTCACCCAAGGTCGACGTTCTCGGGACTTGGTTTGGTGTAGAAGCGGCGGTGTAGGTCCCGGACCTGTTCCGCGAGCCCTGGAACCGGACCTTCCACAACGAGGCCGGGGGCGATGTCTCGGATTGGCAGAGTTCGTACCGGAGGTTCCGGCACCCCCATCTCGGCGAGCCAGCCCGCCAGTTGCTCGGAGGAACTGGCATACACGATGCGTCCCAACCCGGCCCAGCCGTGCGCCGCGGCGCACATCGGGCAATGCTCACCGGAGGTGAACACAGTCGCGGCCCTGCGCTCATCAGGTGTCAGGTTCGCTGCGGCCCAGCGCGCCAACTCAAACTCCGGGTGGCGGGTCCGGTCTCCGGAGGCCACACGGTTGCGGTCCTCCGCCAGAACACGTCCATCCCCGGAGACGAGGATCGAGCCAAACGGTTCATCGCCCGACTCCAACGCCTCTGTCGCCAAAGCCACACAACGTCGCAGATGCCGAAGATCAACCTCACTTGCCACCCTGTCGACCTCCTGAAATCCTGATTCCATAACCATGCTGGACCCTTCACTCATCAAACACGCCAATGCCCCCAGAACACACGAAAGGGGGCCAAGGACACCGCAGTGGGGCTGAGGGCTTGGCTTTTTGGTCAGTAGGGACGCGGTGGAACCATGTACCCGGCGGTCCAATACGGCTGATACCCGTAGTAGCCATAGATATCCCCATAGGAATCCTGCTGGTCGACGATCTCGGGGTCGTAAGCAGGGGCGCCGGCAACATGGTCCCGTGTTTGATCGATGTGTACTTCATCGTCGGTGATCCGTGTGATGGCCTCGATCGGGATGAAAGATTTCGTCTCGCCCATACCGAGGAACCCTCCGGAAGCCACTTCCATTAGACGGACCCGGTTCTGCTCGTCATCGACCAGGAGATCATCGATCCTGCCCAGTTCCTCTCCGTCTCTGTCCCTGACCGTACGGTCGCGAATATCCTCATCCTCGGCGCTTATCGCCTGCCCGGTATCGGTGAGTCTGACCATTTTTCCCGGCTTGTTTTGTGCCATTGCGAATCCTCCTCTGATGAAAACTGCGATCAGGTTGCACGCTGTTGACTACCCGGCGTCGGCGTCGACGGGTGTGTCGACGCTGTTGGCTTCGATGTAGCGCATCTGGTCCCAGTCCCCGTAGAGCTCATCGTCCAGATCGATGCCCATGTCCTCTTCGACGGCTGGGAGGTCGAAGGCGTCACGGACTATTCCGCTCACCCCTACCGTGAGCCCGTCGGTAACCTCGGACAACTCTTCACTGTGCATGATCAGCAGGGCCTCGACCGTGGTGTCATCCGTCCCGGCGATCGTGAACGCCACGGGCGAGATGATTTCGTTCACTTCAGCGGAAACCGTGACTTCCTCCCCGACCAGGGAATCATAATCATCGGAGAAGCTTCGGTCGTAAAAACCGTTATAGGCGCCGTCTTCTGTCAACGGCTCCGCCGGTGCTTCTTCTCCTTCAACGACGTCCTCTACATCCACGTCTTCCTCAGGGCCGGCCGTGTCAGTGCTGCACCCGATGAAACTCAAGGCTACGAACGGCAGGATCGCGGTCACTACGGTCTTTTTCAGCCAAACATTCTTCGTGCGAGTTCCCATGACTCCTCCTTCATAAGTGCCCCCGATACGACGTTCGGTACTGGTAATGAATCGGGATTTTGTTATCGCCACCTACAACGCTAGGAGTGCTTACCTTCAGAGGTCAACGACCGTAATAGACCTGCAACCCCACGCCCTGCCTCCAGTACTGACGGAGTTAGGGTCGCTTCCGGACCCGAGCCCGAGCCCGGGCGACGGCGTCGGTGGCGCGGATGAAGCCGAGGTGGCTGAAGGCCTGGGGGAAGTTTCCGGCGAGCCGACCACTGGTCGGGTCGTATTCCTCGGCGTAGAGACCGAGGTCGTTGGCGTAGCCGGTGAGCTGCTCCAGAAGTTCTTCGGCATCGTCTATTCTCCCGCTGGACGCGTACTGCTCCACAAGCCAGAACGTACAGATGAGAAACGGATACTCATCGCCTGCCAGTCCGTCGAGGCCGGCCGCGGTGCGGTAACGGTGCACTAGTCCGTGCTCACCACGCAGGTCCTGCTCGATGAGGGCCACGGTCCCGAGCATCCGTGGGTCGTCGTAGGCCACGAACCCGGTGTGCGGCAGCTGCAGCAGGGAGGCGTCCACCTCGGTGTTCTCGTACGTCTGCGTGAAGGAATCGAGTTCCTTGTTGAACCCGTGTTCGAGGATTTCCGCGCGCAGCCGGTCCCGCAGGTCCCGCCACCGTTCGGCCGGTCCGTCGAAGTGGTGTTCCTCGACGGCACGGATTCCCTGGTCGAAGGCCGCCCACATCATGGCGCGCCCGTGCACGAAATACGAAGATTCGCCGCGCATCTCCCAGATGCCGTGGCCCTTCCGGTCGTAGTTGTCCTCGCAGAAGCGCAGCAGGTTTTTTTGCAGTCCCCAGGAGTACTCGTCCTCGGATACTCCGGCGTCGCGCAGGGCAGCCAGGGCGAGCAAGACTTCCCCGACGACGTCGGCCTGGTACTGGCCTGCAGCCCCGTTGCCGATCCGCACCGGTGTGGAGTTCTCATATCCGGCCAGGTGGGGCAGTTCGGTCTCGGGTAACTGCCGCTCCCCGGCCACCCCGTACATGATCTGGATGTCGTCGGGGTCCCCGGCCACGGCCCGCAGCAGCCAGTTGCGCCAGTGCAAGGCGCCATCGGTGTAGTCATGGGCGATGAGCGTTTCGATGGTCAGGGCAGCATCGCGCAGCCAGGTGTAGCGGTAGTCCCAGTTGCGCACGCCCCCGAAATCCTCGGGCAGGGAGGTGGTGGCCGCGGCGACGATCCCGCCAGTGTCGCTGTGGGTGAGGGCGCGCAGGACCAGCAAGGAACGCAGCACGGCCTGGTCGTGCTTGTCATGCACGGCCAGGCGGGAGGACCACTGCGTCCAGAACGCGATCGTCTGATCCAGGGCCGTGGCCGGATCCACCGGGGTGGGCGGGTACCGGTGAGAGTGGTGCCAGGTGAGCACCCAATCCGCGGACTCCCCGGCGGTAAAGGTGAAACGCCCGGTGAGCCTGTTAGAGACGGCGCCCTGGTAGTCGTCGGGGTGGCCCTTCGGTGAGGCCTCGTGTCGGGCAGCCATTCCTTCCTGCGGCTCCGCCTTTTGCGCTTCGTGGGGGTGCAGCGACGGTCCGGTCAGCAGCAAAGCATCCGGGCCGGCAACGGACAGCAACCCGCTGTGGCCGCCCTCGCCGATGTCCACCCGCCGTGTCCAGGGCTTGGCCCGGTTGTAGTCGAAGCGGATCCGCAGGTCATGCTCGACTTCAACCTCCCCGGAGGTGCATTCCACTCGTCGGATGAGGTCGGCTTGGTGATCCCCCGGGGGCAGGAAGTCAGTCACCACGAGGGTTCCGGTGGGGGTACGCCAGGTGGTCTCGAGAACGAACGTGCGGGGCAGGTAGCGGCGGGATACGACCTCGCCGTCGACGGCGGAAAGCTTCCAGCGCCCGTCCTCGGGATCTCCAAGCAGGGCCGCGAAGACCGACGGGGAGTCAAAGCGCGGGAAACACAGCCAGTCGATGCTGCCCTCGCGGGACACCAGCGGACCGGTGTGCAGGTCGGACAGGAGGGCGTAGTCCTCCAGCGGTGTGGACGTGGGGCGTATCTGCTCGTCACTCATCGGCCCATTCAACCAGCCGAGGCGCCAGAATTGGGCTCCCCGGTCGTGGATTCGCTGAAGAACGGCATCGGCAGTGCAGACGACTTCTGAAAATGACACCCGTCGAGTGAAGCCATTCCAGAGTGCCATGCTCATGGGGCGGGCCGCCGGCGCTCCTGCGACGGGGTACGAGACGTTCGCCCTCACCTACCGTGACGGAGTAGTCCTTCTACTGCTTCCAGCCAAGCCTGTAACTCAGATCTCGAGTAGCCCGGTCCAAGGCCACCAGGATTGCTTCTTGCGTAGGACTTTTCTCGGAATCAGCTAGCGGAAAGCCTGACTGAACGTTGTACATATAAGTTACGGCGATCGAGGCGACGATTCGGCCGGTGCGGTCCCTGACCGGTTTGGCAATGGATGTCAGGCCTTCCGTTATTTCCCCAAATTCACGGGCGAAGCCCTGCCTCCTTGTAAGGTCCAGTTGTTGAAGAAGTTCGGCGTGCGTTGCGGGACCGTTGCCTGTCCTCTTGACGAACGCATAAGTAGGTGGGAACAGGGCTTTCAGCTGGTTTTGTCCAAGCCCTGCCAAAATCACCTTCCCGGAAGCTGTTGAATGCGCTGGGAGGCGGACGTCCTTCGCGGTAACTAGCGGTGCCCGCAACGGTGCTGTCTGCTCATGGATGTACAGCGTTTCGTGGCCCTGCATGACGGCCAGGTGCGCGGTCTCCCCGAGTTTAAGTACCAAACGTTCCAGCACGGGTCTTCCGAATCGTGCCAACGGTACCTGGATGCCGAATGCTTGACCGATTTCAAGCGCTGCGATGCCCAGCACGTACGATTTCAGCTCGGGAAGGTGCGTGACGTCACCAAGTGCCTGCATCCCACGAAGGAGCCGGAACGTTGAAGATCTTGGAGAACCAATCGCCTCGGCGATGCGTACGGCAGGGACTGGGCTGGCCTGGGTCGCCAGGTAGCTAAGAATCTGCAGTGCGCGGAGGGAGGTGACCGGGTCATTTCCCATGACGTTCCTCCCCTGTCAGGACAAGAATCTCATATGTGGGACCGCATGTGGCGCTTTTCTATCGTCTCTGCTGCTGAACAAGAGTCCGATGGTCCTACGGATCACGAACGCACCCTATCCCGGGTGGCGCAGACACTAGGAGACGACGATGGCCATTTCTTCAGGGGCTACGCGAACAAAACCGCATCAGATGTGGAAGTTGTTTGTGTACAGCGGCATTGGAGCGTTCATGTTCTTTGTGCCGCTGACCCTCCGCGGCAAGAACACCATCATGCTCGACCACATTGTCACGTATCTCCAAGCGACGATAGGACCTGCACTGCCCTACTACGCGCTATCCGTCATTGTGGCAGGCGCTCTGTACCCGTTCGTAACGGGAGCTTGGAGGAGATCCACTCTCGACCTGGTTTTCTCCCTGTTCAAGGTCGCGGGCATGGTTGTGGGGTTCATGCTGGTATCCAAGGCGGGGCCCGCCTGGCTCTTCAGCCCAGACATGGGCCCATTCCTGTTCGAGAAGCTGGTGATTCCTGTCGGATTGCTTGTTCCCATTGGAGCGGTCTTCCTAGCGCTTCTGGTCAGTTATGGTCTGCTCGAGTTCGTAGGCGTTCTCGTGCAGCGGGTAATGCGTCCAATTTGGAAGACCCCTGGCCGCTCGGCTATCGATGCCGTTGCCTCCTTCGTCGGCAGTTACTCCCTTGGTTTGCTCATCACCAACCGGGTTTACAAAGAAGGCAAGTACACGGCTAGGGAAGCCGCCATCATCGCAACCGGCTTCTCCACCGTGTCGGCGACCTTCATGGTGATCGTGGCCCAAACGCTGAATCTGATGGACCGGTGGACTCTTTATTTCTGGGCGACTTTCCTCGTAACTTTTCTTGTCACAGCCATAACGGTCAGGATCTGGCCACTGAACGGGATCCCGAATGATTACCACGCCGATGCGCAGCCGCAACCTGAGGAGGAAATCGTCGGCAATCGCCTTACAGCAGCCTGGCGCGCTGCGCAGGAGACCGTAGGAGCGGCACCATCGCTGCGCGCAAATATCTGGACGAACGTCCGCGACGGTCTGGTAATGACCATGGCCATCCTGCCTTCGATTCTCTCCATCGGGCTGCTCGGACTGGTACTCGCCACTTATACCCCCGTCTTCGACTGGCTCGGTTACGTGTTCTACCCCTTTACTTGGGCACTACAGCTTCCGGAACCCATGCTCGTGGCAAAAGCCAGCGCAGTCGGTATCGCCGAGATGTTCCTGCCGGCACTCCTCGTGGCCGAGTCCGGTGTCATCGTGAAGTTCGTGATCGGCGTCGTTTCAGTATCCGCCATCATTTTCTTCTCCGCTTTGGTGCCGTGCATCATGGCCACTGACATACCAATTCCAATCTGGAAGCTCCTGATCATCTGGTTCCAGCGAGTAGTCCTGACACTAATTCTGGTTACGCCGATAGCATTTATATTGTTCTAGAGCAGCACGGAACTCTCTCCTGCAGGCACGCGCTGGGCTCCTTGATGAATTGACGAAGCTCGTTCTGGAGTCCGCTCTGGGAGGCGAGATCACCGCTCACCTGGGCTACGAGAAGCACGAGCGGACTGATGGTTCCGCTGACGGCAACGCCCGACCGAGAGTAGACTGTCCGACGCGCCAGGCTGTCACCTTGCGAACCTTGGAAAACCCTGTGAGCGCAGCGGAGTCCCGTGAAACGTTTCTCAGGCGGGACGCGCAGCCCGCTATTCAGGCTGTGATTCGAGCGCCAGATGGAGCCGACAATCACGCAGGTCGTGTCCAGGTCAGAGCCACAGAGGAAATACGAGACATCTATCGACTTAGAGACGAGGATCAAACCGAATCGGGTTGCCATACGCTGGGAGGCATGAGTCCGATCGAGACCCCGGAAACCGCCGGCAAAGCCCGCAGTACAGGCTCGGCAGGTGGCTTCACCCTTCCCGTGATCCTGTCCTGGCGTCCCCTTTCCTACTCCGACATCACTGCGTGGCTCGACCTGACCCAGCGCATCGCCGCGGCAGACGAACCGGACTGGGTCGAGCAGCGGGCAGACCTCGAGCAGGCGCTTCGCGCGTCGAAGAACGACTCACGGAAGGACACCATCGCCGGATTCGGGTCCGACGGCGTCCTGCGTGCCTTCGGGCGCGTATCGATGAACAGCGGCTCCTCCCTCGTGCATGGGTCGGGAGGCGTGCATCCCGAGTGGCGGAGGAAGGGCCTCGGGCGGGCGATTTTCGGCTGGCAGGCGTGGCGCTCCGCCGCGCGGCTGCAGGAGACCGGCCTGCCCGACGGCGTCCTCCGCAACTACGTGGAGGAGCGCAATCCGTCACATCTCGCCCTGCTCGAGGGCAGCGGAAGTTCGATCGTGCGGTACTTCACGGAGATGACCCGGCCACTGGACCAGCCCATCCCCGAGTTTCCGTTTCCCCCGGAACTCGAACTGGTCAGCTTCGCCGACGGAGGGGACCGGAACATCTCCGAACTGGTGCGCGTCGCCCACAACGACGCCTTCCAGGACCACTGGGGGAGCGAGCCACGGGACCAGGAGTCGTGGCAGTTCACCGTCAGCCACCCCGAGTTCCGCCCGGACTGGAGCCTGGCCCTCGTGGACGGCACCAGGGGAGAGGTTGCCGCCTACCAGCTCGCAAGCCATGACCCCGATTCGAAGGAGCTCCTCGGCCATACCGAGGGGTACACCGATCTGCTCGGCGTGCGCCGGACGTGGCGCGGGCGCGGCCTCGCACCCGCCCTGCTCGCCGAAGCCATGAAGCGGTACCGGGCCGCCGGCATGGACAATGCAGGGCTCGGAGTGGACACGGAGAACCCGTCGGGAGCCCTCGGGCTCTATGAACGGATGGGGTACGCGCCGACACAGCGTTCCATCGTCTTCGACCTCCCGCTCGTAGCGCCCGGCCCCTGACCCCGTCGCCGGCAGAATCCCCGGCTACAGCAGCGTGGCCTGGCCTTCGTCATCGGGTTCAGCGCCGACAGAACCTTCCCCCGGCGCCGTGACCAGCGACGGTGTGGCCAGCGGTGGCGCGACGGCTTGCGTCAGACCCGTCAGGCCGGGCCCGACGACGTCGATCTCCTGGGTGAGGGCGATGCCCGAACCGTCACGTCGGCCGTGTTCGGTGGGCAGTGCCCTGGCCACCCCGTTCGTGGCCGCGGCCTTCGCCGGCCCCGGGCCCGCCCATGCGAGTGACAGGCGGTTCTCGCCGCGCAGGAACCGGTGGGCGCGGACGCCCGCGGTGGCGCGTCCCTTGGCAGGATATTCCTCGAACTCCGTCACCTTCACCGATCCGGGCGACGTGCCGGGCAGCGCGTCCCCCTGCACCGCGATCGTGACGACCACCCCGTCCGTGGCACCGGCTGCCACCGCACCGAAGTGGAGCACGGTATCGTCTGCCGCAAGCTTGATGCCTGCCACTCCACCCGCCGTGCGGCCCNGAGGCGGGAAAGCGCAGCAGCTGCGCCTGGCGCGTGACGAACACGAGCTGGTCGTCGTCGAGCGCCGCGGCCAGGCCCACCACCTCGTCCTTGGGCTTGAGGGAGATGACTTCCCAGTCGTCGCGATTGAGCGGGTACTCGGGCACCACGCGCTTGACGATCCCCCGCGCCGTCCCCAGGGCGAGGACGGCGTCGAGCGGCGCCAGCCCCACCAGCGTCTCCCCGCGCTGAAGGGTGATGAAATCCTTCGCCGGTACGCCCCCAGCGAGGTTCGGAATGCCGGCCGTGGGCGGCAGGGCGGGGAGGTCCATCACCTGCAGCCGGATCATGCGACCCGACGACACCAGCGCCCCGATCTCGGCACGGGCAGTGGTGGGCAGGATGGAGCGGAAAGCGTCATGCCTCATGCGCTGGCCGTCGTTCAACGGCTGCCGGTCGGAGGTCCGGGCGAGCTGGCCGGAGGCGGAGAAGATGACCCAGCACGGATCGTCGGCGATCTCGAGGGGCAGGACGGCCTTGGAGCCCTTGCCCGCTGCGACCGGCAGCGCGGATCCCCGAACGGGGGCAGAGGCCTCCGATTCGAGCAGCACCGTCCGGCGCGGCGTGGCGAACTGCTCCGAAATCGCACCGAGCTCGTCCGAAACGAGGGCCCGCAGGCGGTCCTCCGAGCCGAGGATGGCCTCGAGCTCCGCGATGTCGAGCCGGAGCTGCTCCTGTTCCTTCTCGAGCTCGACCCGCGAGTACCGGGTGAGCTGCCGCAGGCGGAGTTCGAGGATGTAGTTCGCCTGGATCTCGGAGAGGTCGTAGATGGACATGAGCCGCTCGCGTGCGGCTGCGACCTCATCGGAGGAGCGGATGATCTGGATGACCTCGTCGATGTCGACGAGTGCGATCAGGAGTCCCTCCACCAGGTGCATCCGGTCCAGCTTCCGCTGCAGCCGGTACGCGGTGCGCCGGCGCACCACCAGCAGGCGGTGGGAGATGTAGACACGGAGGAGTTCGAGGAGGCCGAGCGTGCGGGGCTGTCCGTCCACCAGCGCCACATTGTTGATCCCGAAGGAGTCCTCCATGGGCGTGTAGCGGTACAGCTGGTCAAGGACGGCATGGGGATTGAAGCCGTTCTTGAGCTCGATGACCAGCCGGAGGCCATGCATGCGGTCCGTCAGGTCCACGATGTCCGAGATGCCCTGCAGCTTCTTCGAGGTGACGGCGTCCTTGATCCGCTCGATCACTTTCTCCGGTCCCACGGTGTAGGGGAGCTCGGTCACCACCAGGCCCGTCCGGCGTGCCGACAGCTGTTCCACCTTCACCGTGGCGCGGGTCTTGAAGGAACCGCGGCCGGTGGCGTACGCGTCGCGGATGCCGGTCAGTCCTACGATCTTCCCGCCGCTGGGAAGGTCGGGGCCGGGGATGAAACGCAGGATGTCGTCGAGCCCGGCATCCGGGTTGGCGATCAGGTGGCGTGCCGCCGCAATAACTTCACCGAGGTTGTGCGGAGCCATGTTCGTTGCCATGCCGACGGCGATGCCGCTGGCGCCGTTGACGAGCAGATTGGGGAACGCGGCGGGCAGCACCTCGGGCTGCATCAGCTGGTTGTCGTAGTTCGGCACGAAATCCACCACGTCCTCGTCGAGGTGGTTCGTCATCGTCAGGGCCGGAGCCGCGAGGCGGGCCTCCGTGTACCGGGGGGCCGCAGGGCCGTCGTCGAGCGAGCCGAAGTTGCCGTGCCCGTCGATGAGCGGAAGCCGGAGCGAGAAATCCTGGGCCATCCGCACCATGGCGTCATAGATGGCGGTGTCGCCGTGGGGGTGGAGCTTGCCCATCACCTCGCCCACCACACGGGCCGACTTCACATGCCCGCGGTCGGGACGCAGCCCCATGTCGGTCATCATGTAGAGGATGCGGCGCTGCACGGGCTTCAGGCCGTCCCGGGCGTCGGGCAGCGCACGGGAGTAGATCACCGAGTACGCGTATTCGAGGAACGAGTCCTGCATCTCCGACTCGACGTCGATATCGATGATCTTCTCGGTGAAATCTGCCGGAGGTGCGGTGGTTTGGCGCCTTGCCATAGGGATGGTGCTTCCTCAACGTGATCGGTGGGTTCGGGCGGGGCATCCGGCCCGGCGCTGACGCGCGCAGGCGATGCCCACTAGGGTGAGTCTATGGTGGTGAACGGACATTACCCCGAATACTGGGAAGCGGATGTCGTCCTGCGTGACGGCGGAACCGGGCATCTGAGGCCCATCTCACCCTCCGACGCCGACGCCGTGCAGTCCTTCCACGTCAGCCAGTCACAGAACTCGATCTACCTCCGGTTCTTCACCTACAAGGCCAAGCTGAGCACCAAGGAGCTCAAGCGGTTCACCGAGGTGGACCACCACGACCGCGTGGCCTTCGTCATCACGCGCGGTTCCGACATCCTCGGGATCGGGCGCTACGACCGGCTCGATGATCCGCAGGAGGCCGAGGTCGCCTTCAACGTGTCGGACTCCCACCAGGGCCGCGGCCTCGGATCGATCCTCCTCGAACACCTGGCCGCCGCAGCGCGTGAGAACGGCATTCGGCGGTTCTCCGCGGAGGTGCTTCCCGAGAACCGCAAGATGATCACCGTCTTCGCCGAGGCCGGCTATGAGGTGAAGCGGCATTTCGACGACGGCGTGGTGATGCTGAGCTTCGACATCGACGAGACCGCCCGGTCACGCGCGGTCATGGAGGCACGGGAACACCGGGCCGAGGCACGCAGCGTCGCCGAGCTGATGGCGCCGTCGACCGTCGCCGTCATCGGTGCGAGCCGCGAGTGGGGGACCGTGGGGTACTCACTCCTGGAGAACCTGATGGAGGGTGGTTTCACCGGAACGGTGTACGCCGTCAACCATGACGCCTTCGAACTGCACGGCCTCATCTCGCACGCAACCCTCGCCGAGGTGCCCGAGCCCGTCGACCTTGCCGTCATCGCCGTGCCCCACGAGCAGGTGGACGCCGTGGTGGACCAGTGCGCCGCGGCCGGTGTGAAGGGCCTGCTCGTCGCCACCGCGGGCTATGCCGACGACGGTGACGGATCGGGAATCGCCGAGCAGCGCGCGCTGGTGCACCGCGCCAGGGCCCACGGCATGCGCGTGGTGGGTCCGGCGTCGCTGGGCCTCGTCAACACCGACCCGGCGGTGCGGCTGAACGCCTCCATGGCCCCGTCCCTCCCGAACCGGGGGAGCCTTGCCCTGTTCAGCCAGTCAGCCGGCCTCGGCGTGATGCTGTTCGCCGCCGCGAGTCGCCGCGGGCTCGGCCTGTCCTCGGTGATCTCGGCCGGCAACCGGGCCGACGTCTCCGGAAACGATGCCATGCAGTACTGGGAGGACGACGCCGCCACCGGAGCCGTGGGGCTGTACCTCGAGTCCATCGGCAACCCACGCAAGTTCTCACGCATCGCGCGCCGGCTGGCGCTGACGAAACCGGTCATCGTGGCGAAATCGGACGTCACTGGGCTGCAACTCCCGCCCGGCCACGCAGTCCGCACCACGCAGGCCCCGGTCGGAGCGCTCGATGCGATGCTCCGGCAGTCCGGGGTGATCCGGGTCGAGACGACCGAGCAACTCATGGACGTGGCCCAGATCGTCTCCTCCCAGCCGTTGCCGGACGGACCGAACATCGCGGTCTTCAGCAATTCCTCCGGCCTGGGGAAGGTGGTGGCCGACGCCGTCGCGGCACAGTCACTGACGGTCGCGCGTCTTGTCACCGACCTCGACCTGGACACCGGGATGTCGGTCGCCCTGCCGGCGCTCGAGGACGCCGTCTCTGCCGCGCTCGCCGACAGCGCCGTGAACGGCGTCGTCGTCACCACGCTGCCCGCGCGGGGCCTGAGCGCCGAAGCGATCGCTGAATGCCTGCACCGGTGCGGTGAGCGCGCGGGGAAGCCCGTCGTCGCTTCCTTCACCGGCGTCCTCGACCAGCGGCTGCAGCCCGACGGGCTCGAGCAGGGCATTCCCTGCTTCCCCAGCCCCGGAGCCGCCCTCGCCGCCCTCGGCGCGATAGCGAAGTACACGCAGTGGCGGGTACGGGACCACGGCGAGTTCATCGACCCCGAGGGCACCGACCACGACGCCGCCTCGGCCCAGCTCGCCGGGATCCTCCGCCGCGTCACCGGCGTCGGACTGACCCGCCTGACCCCCGCCGAGAGCGCGGAGCTGATGACCCACTACGGCATCGAGCTGATGCCGGCGATCCGGTTCGAGTCCGTGGAGGAGGCCGTCGAGGCCGCCGAGAGACTCGGGTGGCCTGTCGCGCTGAAGACCATGGACGAACACCTCCGCCACCGGCTGGACTTCGGCGGCGTCCGGCTGAACATCGACACCCCGGAATCGCTGGAGCACAATATCGGGCAGATGGAGCAGGTTTTGGCGCCCTTCGGCAGCTTCGGCATGGAGGTCCAGTCCATGGCACCGGCGGGGCAGGCCTGCATACTCCGGGCCATCGAGGATCCGCTCCTGGGGCCCGTGGTGTCCTTCGGGATGGCCGGAGACGCGGTGAACCTGCTCGACGACTGGGGCCACGCCGTCCCCCCGCTGAGCACCGTCGATGTCGCCGACCTCGTGCGGGCACCCCGCGCGTCGCGCAAGCTGTCCGGCTACCAGGGCCTGCCGCCGGCCGACGTCGGGGCCGTCGAGGATCTCGTGGCGCGGGTTGCGCTGCTGAAGGACCGCCACCCGGAGATCGCGCTGCTGGAATTCAATCCGGTACTCGTGTCGACCACCGGGCTGTCCATCCTCGGTGCCCGTATCGACGTGGGCAACCCCCGGCGGCGCACCGACAGCGCCCGCCGGGCGATGCGGGACTAGGGTGGGTCGCCGGTAGGCTTGAGTCATGACCCCTTCGCTTTCCGCGCAGCGCCGCGACCTCGACTCCTCCCTTGAGCGTGCCGGATTCTATCCGCGCCTGGTCGCCGATGTGGTCCACGATGCCCTTGACGGCCGGGAGCCGCTCTCTCACGTGGCCCACCTCGAGACCCACTTCGAACGCACCGAAGTCCATCGCCACATCACCGTGCTGGTCCTCACCGAGGACATGCTCGTGATCACCCACGTGGACGACCAGCAGCTCGACGAATCAGGCGAGCAGGTGATGGCCCAGATCTCCACCGAATCGGTGCCGGTCAGCCAGATCCGCTCCGTGGTGCTCAGCTACCTCTACGCGCAGCCGCAGGACTACAAGCCGTCGGACCAGACCCGGGAAATGACCCTCGCCATCGCCTGGTCCGGAGGCCAGCGCCTCGACATGGGGCCCGCGAGCTGCGGGGACCCCCAGTGTGACGCCGACCACGGCTACACCGGGACCGTCGCCCAGGAGGACATCGTGCTCCGGGTCAGTGCCGAGGCCGACGGCGTGCAGGCAGTGCAGAACGCCAAGTCCTTCGCTCGGGCCCTTCGTCAGGTGAATACTGCAAGCTCGACCGGTGGCGGTCTGGTCCTCACCTCCGGCGCCGGTGCACGGCGCCAGCCCGGGTTCGGCGGCCGCTTCACACGTGCTCACCACCAGCGGTAGTCCTTGATGGTGCATTCCGACGCCGGTGAGCCGCTGCCCCCGCCCCCTCCCTTCGGTACGGGAACAGTCGCCGAGGTCCTGACCAGTGCCGCTGCCGCACTGGGCCTCGACAGTTTTCCCAACGCCCTCGGGCTCCCCGCCGCGCGCCGGGTGTGCGTGGTGATGGTGGACGGCCTCGGACTGTCGCTGCTCAGGAAGTACGGGGGCCACGCGCCTTTCCTGCGCCAGAAGCTGGACGGCGGGCAACGTCTCAGCGCCGCCTTCCCCTCGACGACGGCGGCCTCGCTGGCGAGCCTCGGCACCGGACTGCCCCCGGGCCAGCACGGCATGGTGGGGTACGACGTCCTGGATCCGGCGCAGGACAAGGTGGTCAACATGCTCGGCCGGTGGGACGACCAGGTGGACCCCCTCCGCTGGCAGCCGCATCCCACTGTTTTCGAACGGGCCGCCGCAGAGTTGCCGGTCCTGACGGTCAGCCAGCCGCGGTTCGCCGACTCACCCATGACCCGGGCCGCGCTGCGCGGCGGCGGGTTCGCGGGAGGAAACACGGTCCAGGCGCGCGTTCGCCTGGCGGCGGAGCACCTGGCCGGGTCGGAATCGATGCTGATGTACTTCTACCTCAACGACCTCGACAAGGCCGGTCACCGGTACGGCGCCAACTCGGCCGAATGGCTGAACCGCCTGGAGGACCTCGACTTCGCCATGCGCTCCCTCGTGAAGCAGGTCCCGCCGGACACCCTCGTCCTCCTCACCGCCGACCACGGCATGGTCGACGTCGAGCCGTCGCAAAGGTTCGACTATTCCGCCCAGGAGCCCCTGGTGGACGGCGTCGCGCACACGGGCGGTGAACCGCGGCTGGTGCATCTGTACTGCGAGCCGGGGCTCGATGCCGGCGGGCGGAGTGCGCTCGCATCCCGGTGGCGCGAAGCGTACGAAAAATCCGCGTGGGTGCTGACCCGGGACGAGGCGGTGCGGCATGGCCTTTTCGGCCCGGTCGCCCCGGCCGTCCTGCCGCGCATCGGGGACCTGCTCATTGCCGCTCGGGAACCGGTCGCGCTGTTCGATGCCCGCCGGACCTCCGAGGCCGCGCGCGAGGTGGTCGGCCAGCACGGCTCCTGGACCCGGGCCGAGCGCGAAGTGCCGTTGCTGACCCTCGCCCGGTCAGCGAAGCCGCTGCAGCCGGCGGTCCGTGCCGGCCGGACAGCAGACGGTACCAGTGGCTGAGCTGGTGTTCTTCTCGGGCACGATGGACTGCGGCAAGTCCACGCTCGCCCTCCAGATGGACCACAACCACCGGGCCCGCGGGCGCCGGGGAGTGCTGTTCAGCTCCCACGACCGTGCGGGGGAATCGATGATCTCGAGCCGTCTCGGGCTCCAGGTGGCCGCCGTCGAGGTGCGCCCGGCGTCGAACTTCTGGACCGAGATCGCCGATCGGCTCACCAACGGTGCGCGCATCGACTACCTCATCTGCGATGAAGCGCAGTTCTACACGAGCCGGCAGATCGACCAGCTGGCGAGGATCGTCGATGAGATGACGATCGATGTCTTCGCTTTCGGTATCACCTCCGACTTCCGCACGCACCTCTTTCCCGGGTCGCAGCGCCTCATCGAGCTCGCCGACCGGGTCCAGGTGCTGCAGGTCGAAGCGCTCTGCTGGTGTGGCCGCCGCGCCACGCACAACGCGCGGGTCGTGGACGGTGTGATGGTCATCGAGGGCGACCAGATGGTGCTGGGCAACGTGGAGGACCAGCTCGAGGACCAGCTGGAGGACGACGGCGTCGCGGACCGGAGGCACACCGAGTCGGGCTCCGGAGCCCACCCGGGCACCGCCGAATCGTCGGTCGGCTACGAGACCCTGTGCCGCAGGCACCATATGCGCCGGCAGACCGCCAGCACGTCGCCCTCGCTGCAGGGCAACGAGATGCCCCTGCCGTTCGGGGCGGCCTGAGCGTCCTGAACTGACGGCGTGCAACTACTCGGGCATCGGAGCAGAGGGTGCCAGTGTGGACGGGTCCACGAGGAGAAAGCGGATCAGGTGCCCTGGCGGCAGCTGGGCAGCGAGGGGCACGTCCTCGGCCACCACCACGGCGATCACCGGATAGCCTCCGGTGACCGGGTGGTCCGCCAGGAACAGCACGGGCTGCCCCGAAGGAGGAATCTGGAGTGCACCGGCCACGGTGCCTTCGCTGGGCAGCTCGCCCGACCGCGACCTCTCCACCACTCCTGCGTTTTCCGTCCGGGTGGAGCCGGTGCCCGATGCCAGGCGCACGCCGACGCGATTCGACTGGTTCGTCACCCTCCATTCCAGCGAGAGAAGGGCGTTGATGGCGCCCTCGGTGAACCAGTCGTCCCGCGGGCCCAGCGTGATCCGCAGCTTCGTGGTCCCGGCGCCCAGACGGAGCATCGTCTCTTCTGGTGAACCCACCGGAGGGAGCCCCTGCACGGCGCCGACGGGAAGCAGCGCTCCCTGTGCCAGCGGGGCGGGTCCGAGTCCGGACAGTGTGTCCGTCGATCTGCTGCCGAGGACCGGACCGACGTCGAACCCGCCACGCACCGCGACATAACTGCGGAGTCCGGCGGCCGGCGCGCCGAGGGTGAGAAGTTCGCCGTCGAGCAGTGCGAAGGGGCGGCCCGTGGCAGGGCTCTGCCCGGTTGCAGGGCCGGAGGTCTCAGGGCCCGAAATACCGAGCGGGACAGTGGCGCCGGCGACGGCGATCACCTGGTCGCCGTGCGCGCGCAGCGACAGGCCGCCCAGCAGGTTCTCGACGACGGCGGCGCCGGGCTGGTTGCCGACGAGCCGGTTGGCCTGGCGTGCGGACGGTTGATCCGCGGCACCGGACGGGGAGACGCCGAGGTCGCCGTTGCCGGGGCGGCCGAGGTCCTGCAGGAGGGACAGCAGGCCCGTGGACGCGACCTCGAGGCCGGCGGCGGGTGCATCGGGTTCCTCGACACTGCCCGACGGCACCGCTGTATCCCGGACGTCGACCAGTTCGCGGACTGCGCGGTAGTGCACGGTGTCGCCCGGCCGGACAAGGGCCGGTTGCTCCCGCTCCAGGTCCCACATGCGCGCCGTCGTGGTTCCGATGAGCTGCCAGCCGCCGGGGGACCGGCGGGGATACACGGCGGAGAACTCGCCGCCGAGTGCCACGGATCCCGCCGGAACGGCTGTACGGGGGCTGGTGCGGCGCGGCACGTGGAGGCGCCGGTCCTGTCCCGCCGAATAGGTGAAGCCGGGCGCGAATCCGCCGAACGCGCCGATCCACGGCTGCCCGGTGTGGGCGGCGATCACGCCGTCGCGGCCAAGGCCGGTGAGTCGACCCACCTCGTCGAGGTCAGCGCCGTCGTACACCACCTCGATCGTCACCTTCCGCCCGTCCGGCTGGTCCGACGTCGGAGGATCGAGATGGAGCAGGGCGGCGGCCCCGGAAACCGCCAGGGTGTGGTCGGGAAAGCGGACCAGCACGGTCGCCGCACCGGCGACGACGTCGAGTTGTCCCGGGAGGGGTTCCGCCATGAGCCGCCGGTGCAGGGCAAGCACGCCCGCAAGGGTCGGTACCTCGGCGAGGATCGCCCGCGGACCGGCCCAGCGCACCGCGATGCCGCTCACACGAAGCTCCGCACCGACACACCCGCTTCCTCGAGTGCGGAGCGCACTGCGCCGGCCATCGCCACCGCACCGGGCGTGTCGCCGTGCACGCAGATGCTGTCGGCGCGGACGTCGAACACCGAACCGTCCAGCGCGGTGAGCCGTCCCTCAATGGCCAGGCGCACCATGTTGTCCGCGATCTGCCGGTGATCGTGCAGCACGGCGCCGGCCTCGCGACGGGATACCAGGGTGCCGTCCGGTTGGTAGGCGCGGTCGGCGAACGCCTCCGAGAGCGCCGTCATGCCCCTGGCTTCGGCGCGGGTGCGGGCCACCGCCCCGGGGAGGAGCAGCAACGGCAGGGCAGGGTCGAAGGCGTGGACGGCGTCGACCACCGCCTGTGCGTGGACCTCGTGGTGGACGATGGCGTTGTAGAGCGCCCCGTGCGGCTTCACGTACCGCACTTCGGACCCTGCCGCCTGTGCGAGGGCCTGGAGCGCGCCCAGCTGGTACAGGACATCGTCGGCGAGTTCGGTGGCCGAGCAGTCGAGGAACCTCCGGCCGAACCCTGCCAGATCCCGGTAACCCACGTGGGCTCCGATGGCCACCCCGGCGGCGACGGCGTCGCGGCAGGTCTGCGCAATGGTGCTCGGGTCTCCGGCATGGAAACCGCAGGCCACGTTGGCGCTGGAAACGTGCCGGAACACCGCGGCGTCGTCGCCCAGCACCCAGCTGCCGAAGGATTCGCCGACGTCACTGTTCAGGTCGATGGAGGGCATGGGGATCTCCGTTCCGGAGCGCTGGACCCACGTCCATACGGAGCTCCCTGATCAGGCGTCAGTCGCCCTTCGTGCCGAACACGATCTGGTCCCAGCTGGGCACGCTCGAGCGTTTCGGCTTGTTGCGGCGGTCGGCCGGCTCGTCGGTCTTGCCGGCTGTCCGACCCTGGTTCTTCTGGGTCTGCAGGTCCTTTGAGGGTGGTGCCTCGTCGCGCGGGCTGTCCGGCGCCGTCGACGACGGCCCCGCCGATCCGCCCTCCTGCCCGGATCCTGCAGGCCTAGCGAAAATGCTGATCTCGCGGGTCTCGGTACTCCCGTCGTACAGCCTGGGGCTGCCGTCCCCGTGGTGCGTCGCGCTGTCGTCGTCGGAGGGCAGCGCCGGGGCCAGTCCGAGTCCGGGAGGTACCGATTCCGCAGCAGTGCGGTCCGGTGCGCCGTCCCCGGAGTCCAGGTCGTCCGCTTCGTTCCGTGGGTGGGCGGCGGGGATGCTGCCCCTCGTGAGGAGTTCGGCCAGGGCGTCGTCGCCCTCCTCGTCAACGCCGAGGCGCTGGCCGCGCCGCGACCTCAGCACGTCGAGGAGGCCGTCCGGATCGGAACCCGCCGGGGGTCCGCCCTTCCCGGTCTCCTGCTCGGCGTCCTTCTCGGCCTCGAAGTCGAAGACGCGGTCGGCGACGGCGCTGAGCCTGCGCGCCGGAAGCGGCCCGTCGAGCGGTTCGAGCTCGCTGAGGACCTGCGCCCAGCGGTTCGCATTGGTGAGGATACGACGCGTGGGATTGAAGGTCCACTGTGCCGGAGGGTCTTCACCGATGGCCACAGTGCTGCCTTCGGGAAGCGCGAAGCGGGCCACGACGA
>NZ_KI914771.1:40987-50126 GCF_000520535.1 Arthrobacter sp. H41 | reverse complement strand
GAAGCGCGAAGCGGGCCACGACGAGCCACACGCCGTCGGCCCGCCTCCACGAGTCCCACTCGACGCCGGCCGGGTCGATTCCATAGGTCTGCAGACGGAACGCCACCATGTCACCCAGCTGCGCCGGGTTGTTGCCGAACGCAGAGCGGTAGCCGTCGTGGAAGGGCACGGGGGAGGCCACTTCGACGCGCTGGGCGAGGTACGCCATGTAGTCGCGCTCCGCACGGATGGGCCCTTCGTACCGGAGGACATGGTCGAGTTCGAGGCCCGATTCGGCGGCCACTTCCGCGGCGCTCGCACCGCTGCGGATGCGTGCCTGGATGTCCTTGGGGGTGAGATGCACGGTTGCCTGTCCATTGTTCGGAGGAAGCGGGGCAACGCGGGTTGACGGCCGGGTGCTCGCGATCCTCAGCGCTTCGTTGATCGGCAGGCGGAAAGTGATGCCCTCGTCGCCGCTGAGCAGCAGGTATGCACCATCCTCATGGACGCCCACCAGACGTAGCTCCTGCATTCAATCCTCCAGCCGACAGTTTTCTCTAGGTGAAACTGTGCCATTGAATGGCTTCCATTCCTACTACACCCGGTGGCGTGGCGCGGAACTGGTCCTCCGGTGTGGACCGGCACCGAAAATGCTGAACAATGATGTTGAAGAGTGATGCTGAACAGTAGTCGGACACGAGAAAGGCGGCAGGGAAATGGTGACGCACCAGTCCCCGGTGATCGATGAGGACGAGATTGAAGCAGCCGATTCCTTCGAGTTGCCGGGCGCCGATATGTCAGGCGAGGAACCGGTGGTCGAGTTCCTGCCGGCCCAGGCCGACGAATTCATCTGCGTGTCGTGTTTCCTGGTGCGGCACCGCTCCCAGATCGCAGAGAACGAGGGCGGCCTGCTCTACTGCCTCGACTGTCGGGGCTGAGCCGGGGGAATCCGCTCAGGGGGCCAGCGCCGCCACCAGCTTCTCCGGTTTCCGGGACGAGGTGAGCCAGTAGGGAGTCCGGTCCTCGGGATCGACCACTTCGATCTTCACGACGGGGGAGATCCATCCCCGGATGCACAGGTAGGCAAGGCCGTGCAGGGAGGTGCCGCGTTCGCGCGTGGCGTCCTCACCCCGGTACAGCTCCACGGATCCCAGGTAGCGCCGCTCGATGGTGGCCCGGCCGACCGTCAGCGTCGAGCCCGTCACAGCGATCCGCGGGGTGGAGAGGATGAGCAGGGTGGTGAGAATCGCTGCCAGGGCTACCGCGGCGACATATCCGATGACGATGTCGATCGGCGCGAACGTCACGATAGCGGCGCTGGAGACTCCCGCCGCTATCAGCCAGATCCACGGGGAAGGCCACAGCTTTTCCTCGTAGAGAACGACGTCGGCGGATCCTTCTGCGGCAGCTGGCATGCCTCAACCATTCCATCTTTTACTGCGGGTTTCATCCCGGCTATCAGGCGACCACAAGGCAAAGGGGCTAAAGTGATTTCCTGTACCTGCCGCGGGCCCGGCGGACCGAGCCTTCCGGCTGCGAGGAGCAGAAGCCGCGGGTGCGCAGGACTCTCCGTGGCAGAAACCCCGATTGCCTGGAACCCCCGACTGTTGGAGACGCTGGTGCCTGACACGCAAGAGGACCTGCCGGTCCAGATTCGAATGCTCGACGACGGCCTCGACGTTCCGGCCTATGCCACGGCCGGAGACGCCGGGGCGGACCTGTGCAGCCGGGTGGATTTCTCCCTCGCGCCGGGGGAGCGGCTCGTCGTCCCCACGGGTGTCGCCATCGCGCTGCCCGAGGGATACGCCGGCTTCGTCCATCCCCGGTCGGGACTCGCCGCGCGATACGGGCTCACCATCGTCAATGCGCCCGGCACTGTGGATGCCGGTTACCGCGGCGAGATCAAGGTGTGCCTGCTGAACACCGACCGCGGCACCACGGTCCACCTTTCCCGCGGCGACCGCATCGCCCAGCTGGTCATCCAGCGCGTTGCCCGCGCCGAATTCCGGCAGGTACCCGAGCTGCCGCAGTCGGTACGGGGCACGGGCGGATTCGGTTCGACGGGCGGGTTCGCGGTGGGAACCGGATCGCCGGCCGGACAGGACGGGTTCCGGGGCGACGGGACCAGCCGGGCATGATTTTCACCCTGTTCCATGGTGCGCGCCGGATGGCGTGCACCCAGCATCGAGGACGCGATCGTCAAAGGAAAGGAACCCACTCATGGCTTTTGGGCGCCTGAAGAAGAACAAGCAGGACGAGGCGGCTGCGGAAACCGCCGAAGAGCAGGCAGCTTCCGCAGTGGATGCAGCGTCAGAGGACACGGCTTCAAAAGACACAGCCTCAGAGGACACAGTGGAGCCCGACGCCGGAGCGGAAGCGGGCAGCGCCGGGTTCATCCGTGACGCCGGCCCGTTCGATTCCACCGAGAAGGAAGCGCTCGACGGCTACATCGATCTAGGCGCGCTCCGCATCGGTGCGGCACAAGGACTTCAGCTCCGGCTGGAGGTCGAGGAGCGAACCAAGCGGGTCATCGCCGTCACGCTCGACCTCAATGGATCCACGCTGCAGCTGCAGGCATTCGCCGCCCCGCGGACGGGAGGCATCTGGGACGACATCCGCGAGCAGATCGGCCTGTCCGTCGGATCGCAGGGCGGCACCGTCGAGGAGAGAGCCGGCACCTTCGGCACCGAACTGATGGCGAAGCTGCCGGCGAAACTGCCGGACGGCCAGCCAGGCCACCGTGTGGCACGGTTCGTCGGCGTGGACGGTCCGCGATGGTTCCTCCGCGGTGTCTTCGGAGGTCGCGCGGCGATCGACGCGGAAACCGCCGCTCCCGTCGAAGCGCTTTTCCGCAGCGTCGTGGTGGTACGCGGTGACCATCCGCTGCCCCCGCGGGAGCTGCTGCCGCTGCGCCTGCCCAAGGATGCGCAAACGACGCCGCCTCCGGAGACACCTGCCCGCCCGGACCTCAACCCCCTTGAGCGCGGCCCCGAGATCACCGAGATCCGGTAGCGGCCGATGCCCGGTTTTCGGGCCGGGGCGCATCGCTCGTCGGCTGGTTCGTCCGACCCCGTGGCTCGGGGGCAATGCGCCGGGCGCGGTTTCATCGATCGGGTCACCATCCAGCCCACGACGAGCGCTCCCCGGTTCTCGGCGATCGTGAAGCTCTCCGGCGGTGCCGGCTCACCCGCGGTGCGCATCCAGCTCGTCTGGATGGGCCAGCGGCGCGTGCCGGGCATCGTGGCCGGCGCGGAGCTGTCCTTCGAAGGGATGGCGAGCCCGGTGGACGGCATTCCGACCATCTACAATCCTCGCTACGAAATCATCGGGCGGCCGGAGGAACACTAATGGACAGGCACAACAGGTTGAAGAAGCACGAGCACGACGAGAACCCGAACGAGGACAGCCTGAACGAGGGAAGCCCGAACGACAGGACGGAGAACGTTCCCGGAACGGGTGGGTCCGGTGCCGCCGGCTTCGCATCGCAGTACGCCGCCTCCTCGGGCGTCAAGCGCGACGCCGCCGGGCAGATCGACGTGCTGTCCTCGATCGGGGGCAAGCAGGGCCTCGCCGAGAGCGTTGTCCCCGGGCTCGTGTTCACCGTGCTGTTCACCATCACCCGGGATCTGACGGTGTCGCTCATCGCCTCACTTGCCGGCGCCGCAGTGTTCTCGGGAATCCGGCTGGTATCCCGCAAGCCGCTCACCCAGGCACTGTCGGGACTCATCGGCGTGGCGATCTGTGCCTTCGTGGCGCTCCGCACCGGAAACGCCGAGGACTTCTTCCTGCCCGGGTTCTACGTCAACGGTGCCTACATCGTGGCCATGGTCATCTCGATCGCGGTTCGCTGGCCCTTCGCCGGGCTGCTGTTCGGCTTCCTTCGCGGTGAAGGCGTCGAGTGGCGGAAGGAACCCCGCCGCGTCCGGGCCTATGCCTCGGCAACCTGGATTCTCGTGGCGGTTCTGGCCCTCCGGCTGGCAGTACAGCTTCCGCTGTACCTGGCGGAGAACATTGCGGCACTGGGGTCGATGCGCGTGGCCATGGGCCTGCCGCTGTACGCCCTCGGGCTGTGGTTCGCCTGGCTGATCTCCAAACCGGCCTCCAAACCGCCCGTTCAGCTAGAGCACCACTGAGGAACCGCTGCGATCCGGTGGTGCGTCCTCGGTCGGGTCTTCCTCCCGCGCTCCTTCCCGGGCCGAGAGAGCGACGCGCAGGGCGTCCTCCGCCGCTATCGCCGCGAGGAAGAACACTTCGTCGCCGGGCTCCACCACATCGTCCGGGCTGGGGGTGATGGGGGCGTCGTCGCGCAGGATCGCCACCACCGCGCAGTCCTCGGGGAGCGAGATGGAGCCCACGGTTGAGCCCACCAGCGGCGAGTCCTGCGGCACCGTGAACTCGACGATCGAGGACACCCCGGTCTGAAGGGTCAGAAGCCGCACGAGATCGCCGATCTCCACGGCCTCCTCGACGAGCGCGGTCATCAGGCGCGGTGTGTTGACGGCGACGTCCACACCCCACGAATCGTCGAACATCCAGTCGTTCTTCGGATTATTGACACGCCCCACGGTGCGGCCCACACCGAATTCGCTCTTGGCCAGCAGCGACACCACGAGGTTCACCTTGTCATCGCCCGTTGCGGAGACCACGACGTCGGCCTCGTCCAACCTCGCGTCCTTGAGCGTCGTAAGTTCGCAGGCGTCACCGATGAGCCAGGTCGCGCCCTTGAGGCCGCTACGCCCCACCGCCTCGGGCTTCTCGTCGATCATCAGGATCTCGTGCTTGTTGGACAACAGTTCCCGGGCGATGGACGAGCCGACACTTCCCGCCCCGGCAATGACCACTCTCATTCGGTTTCCTCCTGCGGTCCCTTGGCAAGTACACGAGCAATCTCGTCGGTCGCCGTCGTCCTCATCATCGCGTGGAGGATGTCACCCTGCTGGTAGCTGGTTTCCTCGGACGGAAGGATGCCCTCACCGAAGCGGGTCAGGTACGCGATGCGGACGCCGCCTGCCGCCTCGATATCACGGAGGGAGCGGCCCAGCCAGGCATCGTCGAGCGCCAGTTCGCCGAGGATCAACCGGCCCGAGGTCTCGCGGAAGTCGCCGTTGATGCTCTGCTCCGGCAGGATGCGCCGCAGCACCTGGTCGGCGCTCCAGCGCACAGCGGCGACGGTGGGAATACCGAGGCGCTGGTAGATCTCCGCGCGCCCCGGATCGTAGATGCGCGCGACGACGTGGGGCACGTGGAAGGTTTCGCGGGCTACCCGTGTGGCGAGGATGTTCGAATTGTCGCCGCTGGAGACGGCGGCGAAGGCGTAGGCCTTCTCGATGTCGGCCTGCTTGAGCGTGTCGCGGTCGAAGCCCACCCCGGTGACTCTCCTGCCGCCGAAGGAGCCCCGCAACCGCCGGAACGCGCGGTCGTCCTGGTCGATGATGGCCACCGTATGGCCGGACTCGTCGAGCGTATGGGCCAGGCTGACGCCCACCCTGCCGCACCCCATGATCACGAAATGAGCCACCGAGGGCACCCCTGTCTGCTGCGTGGTGCGGCGGCCATCCGGACCGTTCCGGCCTGCCGCCACCTGCCCCAAGCCTAATGGGTTGGAGCGGGCCCAAACGCGCTAGTCTGTGGGCTGTGCTGACTTTTTTCGAGGCCGTCAAGCGGGTGCTGGTGGGCAAGCCGTTCGCCAGTGACCGCTTGCGGCAGCGAAGCCTGCCGCGGTGGCTCGCCATGCCGGTGTTCTCCGCCAACGCCTTCTCCTCGGTGGCCTACGCGCCGGATGAGATCCTCCTCACGCTCGCCCTCGCCGGAGTCGCCGCCGTCGCCGTGTCCCCCTGGGTCGGGCTGGCCGTGATCGTGGTCCTCCTGGTGGTCATCGCGTCCTACCGGCAGGGGGTGCGCGCCTACCCGACGGGCGGCGGCGACTACGAGATCGCCAAACGGAACCTCGGTCCGCGCGCCGGGGCCACGGTGGCCTCTGCCCTCATGGTCGACTACGTCCTGACCGTGGCGGTATCCGTCTCCGCTGCGGCACAGTACCTCGTGGCGCTGGCGCCGGACCTGGTGGACTTCCGGGTGTCCCTCGCAGTCGCCGGGGTGGGAATCCTGGTCCTGCTCAACCTGAGGGGGTCGGTCGGCGGAGCGCGCGCCCGGGCAGTTCCGACCTACATCTTCCTGGCCGCCGTCGCCGGACTGTGCCTGACGGGACTTGGCCAGGTGCTCACCGGAACCCTGCGGGAAGCCCCGAGCGCCCGGTTCGAGATCATTCCGGATCCGGCGTTCGACGCCGGCCTGGTCGGCCTGGCGGGGGCACTCCTGGTGCTGCGGGCGTTCTCGGCCGGCGCGGCGGCACTGACCGGGGTCGAGGGGCCGGGCTCCAATGTGCCGAGCTTCCAGGCACCCAAAGGCCCGAACGCCGCGTCGACGCTCCTCGTGCTCGGGGTGGTGTCGGCGGCCATGCTCGCGGGCGTCATCTACCTCGCCAACGCTGCCAGGGTGCATGTGGTGCAGAACCCCGCCGCGCAGCTTCTGCTGGACGGCCGGCCCGTCGCTGCGGAGTACATCCAGAACCCGGTCCTCAGCCAGCTCGCGTCCACCGTGTTCTCCGCCGGCTCCGTGCCCTTCTATCTTGTTGTCGCCGCGACAGCCCTGATCCTCATGCTCGCCGGCCACGCTGCGTTCACTGCGTTCCCCGTCCTTGCATCAATCCTCGCGGCCGACGGCTACCTGCCCCGCCAGTTGAGCACGCGCGGTGACCGCCTCACCTTCAGCAACGGCATCCTGGCACTCGGGCTCGGCGCGGCAGTGCTCATCCTGATCTTCCGGGCCGACGTCACAGCGCTCGTCCAGCTCTACATCGTGGGCGTCTTCGTCTCCTTCACCGTGGGCCAGTTCGGGCTGATTCGGCACTGGAGCCGGCACCTGCGCAGCACCGTGGACAAGTCCGAGCGGTGGCGGATGCAGAAGTCACGTGCCATCAACACGCTCGGCTTCGTCCTGACGGCGGCCGTCCTGGTGGTGGTCCTCGTGACGAAGTTCGAGTTCGGTGCATGGATCGCCCTGCTGGCCATGGCGGTGCTGTTCGTATCGATGCGCGGCATCAAGCGACACTACGACGCCGTCGCCGAGGAGCTTGCCATCGACGACGCCGTGAGGCTCCGCGCGCTTCCCTCGCGCGTGCATGCCGTCCTGCTCGTCTCGCATGTCCGCAAACCCGTGCTGCGGGCGCTCGCCTTCGCGCGAGCCTCCCGGCCGTCCAGCCTCGATGCCGTCATCGTGGACGTCGATCCCGAGCAGACACGGCGTACCCTTGAGGACTGGGAGAGATTCGAGATTCCCGTTCCCATCACGGTTCTCGCCTCGCCCTACCGCGACACCATCACGCCCATCCTCGACTACATCCGCACTCTGCGCAGTGATGCTCCCCGGGACCTCATCGTCGTGTACATCCCCGAGTACGTGGTGGGCAAATGGTGGGAGCAGCTCGTCCACAACCAGACAGCGCTGCGCATCAAGACACGCCTCCACTTCGTTCCGGGAGTGATGGTGGCCAGCGTCCCCTGGCAGCTGGCGTCATCCGATGCCACCCAGAATTTCCAGAACCAGAAGTAGAGGCCATGACTTCCGCATCCGACACTCCAGCTCCGCAGCCGGCCACGCCTGGTCCACTGCCCTTCGACGCTTCCCCGGTGCTCGAAGCGCGGATTGAACGCCCGGCGCATGGTGGCCACTTCGTGGCGCGGATCGACGGCCGGGTGGTCTTCGTCCGGCATGCGCTGCCGGGTGAGACGGTGCGGGTCCGGCTGACCGAGCAGGACGACGCCGCCAGCTTCTGGCGCGGTGACGCCGTCGAGGTCCTCGAGCCCTCGCCGCACCGGGTTGCCCACCCGTGGCCGCTGGCCGACGCGCTCAGGAGTGCTGCCCGCGGCCGGGCGCCGGTGGGCGGGGCCGAGTTCGGGCACATCGCCCTTCCGGAGCAGCGCCGCCTCAAGGGTGAGGTCTTCGCCGAGCAGCTGTCGCGTCTCGCCGGGGTCGAGCGGCCCATCGAGGTGGAAGCCGTACCCACCGAGTCCCCCGACGGGCTCGGCTGGCGCACCCGCACCGCCTTCGCGGTCACCACCTCGGGGCGGCTCGCCATGCACGTCCACCGCTCGAACGACCTCGTGGCCATCGCCTCGATGCCCCTTGCCGTCGATGCGATCAATGCGCTCGAGCTGCAGAAGATCGACTTCACCGGAATGGACCGCGTGGACGTTGCAGCCGGCTCGGGAGGCGGGATGCCGCTGGTGCTCCTCGTTCCGGCGCCGGGCACACCGGCCCGGCGTCCGGCAGCCATCGCAGCGCAGGTCAAGGGCGCGTCGGTGGCAGTGCTCGACGTCGAATCCGGGCGCGTGCAGCGCATCACCGGCCGCACCTGGCTGCAGGAGCGGGTCGGCGATTCCGACTACCGGGTGACCGGCGCGGGGTTCTGGCAGATCCACCGCGGCGCGCCGTCGGTGCTGGTGGAGGCGGTGCTGGCCGGCCTTTCGGTGGACCCGGGGGAGAAGGCGGCCGACCTGTATGCAGGGGCAGGCCTCTTCACCGTGCCGCTGGCCGCAGCCGTCGGAAGCGGCGGATCGGTCCTTTCTGTGGAGGGATCCGCCGGCACGACGCACCCGCACCGCCTTCGCGGTCACCACCTCGGGGCGGCTCGCCATGCACGTCCACCGCTCGAACGACCTCGTGGCCATCGCCTCGATGCCCCTTGCCGTCGATGCGATCAATGCGCTCGAGCTGCAGAAGATCGACTTCACCGGAATGGACCGCGTGGACGTTGCAGCCGGCTCGGGAGGCGGGATGCCGCTGGTGCTCCTCGTTCCGGCGCCGGGCACACCGGCCCGGCGTCCGGCAGCCATCGCAGCGCAGGTCAAGGGCGCGTCGGTGGCAGTGCTCGACGTCGAATCCGGGCGCGTGCAGCGCATCACCGGCCGCACCTGGCTGCAGGAGCGGGTCGGCGATTCCGACTACCGGGTGACCGGCGCGGGGTTCTGGCAGATCCACCGCGGCGCGCCGTCGGTGCTGGTGGAGGCGGTGCTGGCCGGCCTTTCGGTGGACCCGGGGGAGAAGGCGGCCGACCTGTATGCAGGGGCAGGCCTCTTCACCGTGCCGCTGGCCGCAGCCG
>NZ_KI914771.1:32385-40887 GCF_000520535.1 Arthrobacter sp. H41 | reverse complement strand
GCGGATCGGTCCTTTCTGTGGAGGGATCCGCCGGCACGAGCAAGGACGCCCGCCGGAACCTCCACGGGCAGGACCACGTGTCGATCGTCGAGGGCAGGGTGGACACCGTGCTGAATTCCTGGGACGAGCCGCTCGATGTGGTGCTCCTGGATCCGCCGCGGGCGGGTGCGGGAAAGCGCGTCGTCGCGCAGATCGCGGCGGCCCGGCCCCGCGCCGTCGGGTATGTCTCCTGTGACCCTGCATCGTTCGCCAGGGACCTCGGCCTGTTCCGGGCCCGTGGCTGGAACCTCGACCAGTTGAGGGTCTTCGACCTGTATCCCCATACCCACCACATGGAATCCTTCGCGGTGCTGAGCCCGCCTGCCGAATAACCTCCCTCGCGCCGTGCGGGCCCGAGGCGGCCGCGGTGGGTGGACCTCCGGCGTCAGGCGCGAATTCAATGGCACCTCTCCGGGGTCCGGAACGTTAGAGTTAACGCTTACCAACGGCGGAGTCTTCGCCGCGGCCACGAACGGAGGAGGCGCCGATGGGACTTCTGGAAACGATCCGCAGCCCGCAGGACCTGAGCAGGCTTTCCGAGCATCAGCTCACTGCCCTCGCCGAGGAGATCCGCACCTTCCTCGTGACGAACGTGTCCCGGACCGGCGGGCACCTGGGGCCGAACCTGGGAGTGGTCGAACTGACGCTCGGCATCCACCGGGTCTTCGATTCTCCGCGGGACAGCGTCATCTTCGACACCGGTCACCAGTCGTATGTGCACAAGCTCGTCACCGGCCGCCAGGATTTCAGCACCCTCCGCCAGGAGGGCGGCCTCTCCGGCTACCCCTCGCGTGCGGAGTCGGTGCACGACGTCGTCGAGAGCTCCCATGCGTCGTCGTCCCTCTCCTGGGCCGACGGCATCTCGCGTGCCCGCGTCCTGAACGGTGAGGGCGACCGCTACACAGTGGTCCTCGTGGGCGACGGCGCCCTGACCGGCGGCATGGCCTGGGAAGCCATCAACAACATCGCCGCGGACAAGCGGCGCCGCGTGGTGATCGTGGTCAATGACAACGGGCGCTCGTACGCCCCCACCATCGGCGGTGTGGCCGACTACCTCGCGTCGCTGCGTCCGGCCCTCGACTCCGTGCGGACGCACCGCGTCTACGAGCGGACCCTCGACTGGTTCAAGGGCCGTCTCCAGAACGGCGGGCCCGTCGGGGAATTCGGCTACAAGAGCCTCCACGCCATGAAGAAGGGCGTCAAGGACTGGTGGGCACCCCAGGGCCTCTTCGAAGACCTCGGCATGAAGTATGTAGGACCGGTGGACGGCCACGACCTCGGCGCTGTGGAGCAGGCGCTGCACCTCGCACGGAATTACGAGGGCCCGGTGATCGTGCACACGATCACCGAGAAAGGCCATGGATACGCGCCCGCGCGGGCTCATGAGGCCGACCAGTTCCACGCCGTCGGCATCATCGACCCCGAAACCGGAGAGCCCGTCGACGCCGCAGGCAAGCAGTCCTGGACGTCGGTGTTCGCGAACGAGATCGCCGACATCGCCGACGAACGGCCCGACGTCGTCGGCATCACCGGCGCCATGCTGATCCCCGTCGGGCTCCACCGGTTCGCGGCGCGCCACCCGGACCGCGTGTTCGACGTCGGCATTGCCGAACAGCACGCCCTGACCAGCGCGGCAGGCATGGCCTTCGGCGGGCTCCATCCGGTGATCGCCCTCTACGCGACGTTCCTGAACCGGGCTTTCGACCAGCTGCTCATGGACGTGGCCCTCCACAAGGCCGGGGTCACTATCGTGCTCGACCGATCCGGAGTCACCGGGCCCGACGGCGCAAGCCATCACGGCATGTGGGACATGTCCCTCCTGCAGTCGGTGCCGGGACTTCATCTGGCCGCGCCGCGCGATGCGTCACGCCTGCGCGAGGAGCTCCGGGAGGCCGTGCAGATCGCCGACGCACCCAGCGTGGTGCGGTACTCCAAGGGCACCGTGGGCGCCGAGGTCGAGGCGATCGAACGGCTCGACGACGGCGTGGACGTCCTGTTCCGACGCCCCGCCGGGTCGCAGCTGAACGATGTCCTGATCGTCAGCGTCGGTGCCATGAGCGAGCTCGCCCTCGATGTGTCGAACCGCCTCGGAGCCCAGGGCATCAGCTCCACGGTGATCGACCCGCGGTGGGTGCTGCCCGTGCGCCGATCGGTGATCAGCATGGCGGCGGAGCACCGGATCGTGATCGTCATCGAGGACGGTGTCCGTGCGGGCGGCGTCGGATCCCGCATCCGCCAGGAGATGCGGTCGGCGGGCGTGGACACCGCGCTCAACGAAGTGGGGCTACCGGTCGAGTTCCTCGATCACGGTTCGCGGAGCCAGGTCCTGAAGCGGGTGGGGCTGACGGCTCAGCAGGTGACCCACGACGTCGTCGCCCAGGTACTGGGCACCAAGGTCCCGGTCGCGCGGCCGCTGGCCGGGCAGGAAGCGCCGGCGACCGGCCAGTTCCCCACGCTCTGACGCCGCTCCGACAGTCACGCTGGCCGAATTTCGCGATGCTGGTGTGAGACAATTGCCGTGGTCGGTGGGGAACCCACATTTCCCCGCTGGTCCAGTGACAGGCTTCCGCTCTGCAGGCGACGCGCCCGGCACCGACAGTCCAGCAACCGGACTGGCCGCCGGGAATCCGCCTCGCAGATTCTCCGTCCATTTCGACGGTCAAGTCGGAAAAGCGCCGCTGGTCTTCGAGTGATGCCGCACCCCATAGCCGGTGCGACCTCGGATGACAATGACAACGACTTCCGGACCGCTGCGGGGAAGATGCCCGCGGCAGGCCGACATACTGCCCCGAGGGTGCTTGGATGTGGCCGGTGCCGCAAGGGCTGGAGCCGCATACCCATGAACCCGATCGACCAGCAGCCAAGCGAACAGAATTTCGCAGAGAACAGCAGCGAGCAGAATTCCGAGCAGCGTCCCGGACGGAATCAGGAACAGAACAGCAGCGAGCCGGCAACGGCCGATGCGCAGGGGGCCGGTACCCCTGCTCCCGCGAAGAGGGCGCCACGGGTGAGGCGCAAGGCAACCTCGCCGGCCGGCGCTCCGCCGGCCGTCCTTCGGCCCGCGCCGCTCGAGCCCACGCCGCTCGAGCCCACCGCGATGGGTGACTCCGGCACGAGCGGAACGGAATCGACAGGCACTGCGGCGGACGGACCTGCCGTTGGTGACACGCCTCCAGCGGCACCGCGCAAGCGGGTCTCCCGGTCGCGCAAGCCCGCGGTGGAAGTGGAACCGGCGGGAGAGCCGGCGGCCGACCCCGGTGCGCCGATCGTCGACCTGTTAGCTTCATCCCAGCCTGCAGTGTCCGATGAGGATCCGACGGTCGCATCGGCGGACGCGCCGGTCGACGCACCGGTGGACACTTCGCGGGCTGTTGCAGACGCTGCCCCGAAGGCCAAGGCACCGAGGACCCGACGCCGGGCCGCCACGGCCGAAGCGGGTCCGGCAGCACCGATCGATGTCGCCGAACCGGACAATTCGCCCGGTACACCCGCTGACGCTACGCCCCCGGCATCGAGCAACGTCGACCCCGCCGGTGCCGGTGTCGGAAGCGTCGACGCCGGAAACAGCGGTGCTGCAGACGGCGGTTCCGGGCGCGGTGCTGCAGACGTCGAGGTCGCTGCCGAAAAGTCCACCCGGACCCGTCGGGCGAGCCGTAGCCGCCGTGCTGCTGTTGGTGAGACCTCCGTTGAAGCATCCACAGTTGAAGCATCCGCGAAAGACGTCCCCGCTCCCGCTGCCGCCCCTCCCGAAGAGGCCGCTCCCGCTGACGCCGTTCCCGAAGACGCCGCCGCGACCGGTGACACCCCTGAGACTGAGCCGGCGCGGGCATCCCACGCCAACCCCTTCGCCCTGCCGGAATCGCCCCTGTCCCTGCTTTTCCATGCCCCCGACCTCGCTGCAGCCGTGCAGCCCGTCAAGGTCACGGCGCCTCCCGCCGGTGACCCGGGCGAGGATGACATTGACGACAGCGGCAGCGACAACGACAACAACGACGACGGTTCGGGCCGCAGGCCGCGCCGAAGCCGTCGCAGCCGGGGCCGGGGCCGGGCCGACAGCTCGGACGCTTCCTCCTCCGACAGGAATGACGTCGAGGGATCGGAGAGCCGGGATTCCGACAGCGGACCAGGGGACGAGTCGCCGAACGGCGTGACGTCGCGCCGCCGTCGTCGTCGCCGGCGCGGCGAACAGGACCTGGAGCTGACTGGCGGCGAGGACGATGACCCGCCCAACACGGTGACGCGTGTGCGCGCACCGCGGCAGAGCAGCGAACCCGTGTCGGACAAAGTCACCAGCGTCAAAGGCTCGACGCGACTTGAGGCCAAGAAGCAGCGCCGGCGCGAATCCCGCGACACCGGGCGTCGCCGACAGGTCATCACCGAGGCCGAGTTCCTTGCCCGGCGCGAGTCGGTCGACCGGCAGATGGTGGTCCGCCAGCGCGATGACAGGATTCAGATCGGCGTGCTCGAGGACGGGATCCTCGCCGAGCACTTCGTATCGAAGACGCAGCAGGATTCCCTGATCGGGAACGTCTACGTGGGCAAGGTCCAGAACGTGCTTCCCAGCATGGAAGCTGCCTTCGTCGACATCGGACGGGGGCGCAACGCGGTGCTCTACGCCGGAGAGGTGAACTGGGACGCTGCAGGCCTCGACGGCCAGCCGCGCCGCATCGAACTCGCCCTGAAGTCGGGCGACGCCGTCCTGGTGCAGGTGACCAAGGACCCCGTGGGGCACAAGGGAGCACGGCTCACCAGCCAGATCTCACTTCCCGGACGGTACCTGGTCTACGTTCCTGGCGGCTCCATGACCGGTATTTCCCGGAAGCTGCCCGACGTCGAGCGAAACCGGCTCAAGCGCATTCTCAAGGACCGGCTGCCCGAAAACGCCGGAGTGATCGTCCGCACGGCGGCTGAGGGTGCCAGCGAGGAAGAGCTGACGCACGACATCAACCGCCTGCGGTCCCAGTGGGAGCAGATCGAAAGCGCCTCGGCGTCCACCAAGACGCTCGCCCCGGAGCTGCTGTACGGCGAGCCCGACCTCACCATCAAGGTGGTGCGGGACGTCTTCAACGAGGACTTCTCGAAGCTGGTGGTCTCAGGGGAAGAGGCATGGGACACCATCGAGGCCTATGTCATGTATGTGGCTCCCGACCTGGTGGGGCGGCTCGAGAAGTGGACGGGGGACGAGGACATCTTCGCGGCCAGCCGCATCGATGAGCAGATCTCCAAGGCACTCGACCGGAAGGTGTTCCTGCCGTCCGGCGGATCCCTGGTGATCGATCGCACCGAGGCCATGACCGTGGTGGACGTCAACACCGGCAAGTTCACCGGCAGCGGCGGGAACCTCGAGGAGACCGTCACCAAGAACAACCTCGAGGCAGCCGAGGAAGTGGTCCGGCAACTGCGGCTGCGCGACATCGGCGGCATCATCGTCATCGACTTCATCGACATGGTGCTCGAAGCCAACCGTGACCTCGTGCTGCGCCGGCTCGTTGAATGCCTGGGCCGTGACCGGACCAAGCACCAGGTCGCGGAGGTCACCTCGCTCGGCCTGGTCCAGATGACGCGCAAGCGCATGGGTACCGGTTTGCTGGAGGTCTTCGGCGAGGACTGCGAGCACTGTGGGGGGCGCGGAGTCGTCACCCACGAGGAGCCGGTGGAGCACCGCCGTTCGGGACTGCCGCAGGAAAACCAGCAGCAGCAGTCGCGTCAGGAGAAGCAGCCCCGCAATGAGCGCAAGCGAACCCGTGGCCGTTCGGCGCAGCAGGTCGAGGAAACCCAGCCCGCGCCAACCCCGCAGCCGGACAGTCCGGAGCGCGCGGCCAAGGCCGAGGCGGCCAGGACAGCGTTTGCGAGCATCGCTGCGGCAACGCACGCCTCCCACGCTGCACACGAGGAGCACGCAGCAGGTCCAGCGCCAGAGCCCGCCGTCCAGGTCAATGAGGCAGTGCTGACCATCAACGGCGAGACAGTGACCCTGCCGCGGGCGGAGGCCCACCGGACCGGGACAGAGGGGGAGCAGCCGAGGCTGACCCTCGACAGTCTCACTGCTGCCTTCAACCGCGCCCCGGCCGCGTCGAGCGAGACCGTCGAGGCAGCCGCTTCCCCGAACGACGGCGCACCCTCCAGTACCGGTGGCTCGGACACCGGCAGGGCTCCGGCCAACGAGGCCGCTCCTACGGAGACGCCGTCGTCCGATGGACCGGGCACCGGCGTGGTCGCACCTGCGCCGAGGCGCAGGCGAGCCCGCCGTGCGGCCAGCAGCGCGCAGGGTTCGGCGGCGGGGTCCGCCATCGAGACCCTTGCTGCAGAATCCGGGACGGCACCGGACAACGGGTCAGCGGCAGCCGGCCGGCACGTAGCCAGGGCCGAGGCGCCGGCGAACCGCCCCGCAGCATCGGGCGCTGAACCCGTCATCTTCGGGGTCGGAGTTCCGGCTTCGGAACTGTAACCGGGACGGGTCGCGCCCAGAAGCAGCAGGATGAGGAACCGGGGCAGCGGTATCGCCCCGGTTCCTCATCTTCAGCTACAGATCACGTGCGCAGGCGCGCCGGAGGGGTCCGCTAATTTGCGGGAACGAGCCATTCTGGCGTAACCTTGATCTTCGGTGCACGCGCCTTCCAATCGGTATGTCCGGGGCGTACGAGCACAGCGTCGACATGGCCAGCGAACGCATCCTTGAACGGATGCCAGCCACAGCGCGCAAACCAGTTTTTTACATAAGAAGTCAAGCATTGTCGAGAGAAGTGAGTTCCCAAGTGGTGTACGCGATTGTCCGCGCAGGCGGCCGCCAAGAAAAGGTTTCCGTTGGAGACCTCGTTACCCTTGACCGCGTCACCGGTCAGGCAGGAAGCACCTTTGCGCTGCCTGCCCTCCTTCTGGTAGACGGCGACAAGGTTACCTCAGCAGCAGCAGACCTCGAGAAGGTCACTGTTACTGCCCAGATCGTCGAGAATCTTCGTGGCCCGAAGATTGTCATCCAGAAGTTCAAGAACAAGACCGGCTACAAGAAGCGCCAGGGTCACCGTTCGGAACTGACCCGAGTCAAAATCACAGGCATCGCGTAACCCCTCGCGGTTACCGGTCGGTCAAATATCTCCAGCGAAGGCAGGCATAACTCATGGCACATAAGAAGGGCGCGAGTTCCACTCGCAACGGCCGCGATTCGAACGCGCAGTACCTCGGCGTCAAGCGCTTCGGCGGCCAGGTCGTCAAGGCAGGCGAGATCATCGTCCGCCAGCGCGGAACCCACTTCCACCCGGGGGCCAACGTCGGCCGCGGCGGGGATGACACGCTGTTCGCCCTTGAGGCAGGTGCCGTTGAGTTCGGCAGCCGCCGCGGACGCCGCGTCGTCAACATCGTTGGTGCTGCAGCCGAGTAGTTCCTACTCCCGGCGCAGCATGCACTAAGCATTCGGGTGGGGTGAGTCGCTTTGGCTCACCCCACCTTTTTTTAAGCCGGTCCCATCCGGCAAATGAAGCATTTCAGAAGGAGATCAACGTGGCCAGCTTCGTTGACCGGGTAGTCCTGCACGTTTCCGGCGGTACGGGCGGTCACGGCTGCGTGTCCGTCAAGCGTGAGAAGTTCAAGCCCCTCGGTGGGCCCGACGGCGGCAACGGCGGCGACGGCGGCGACGTGATCCTGCGCGTCAGCGGCCAGACCACCACGCTGCTCGACTACCACCACGCACCCCACCGCCACGCCACCAACGGCGGCAACGGGATGGGCGACTGGCGCGGCGGCAAGACCGGCGAGACGCTGATCCTCCCCGTACCCGACGGCACCGTCGTCAAGACGAAGGACGGTGAGGTCCTCGCGGACCTCGTGGGTGAAGGAGCGGAATTCGTCGCCGCGGCCGGAGGCCAGGGTGGCCTCGGTAACTCGTCGCTGTCCTCGCAAAAGCGCAAGGCCCCCGGGTTCGCCCTGCTCGGCATCCCGGGTGACGAGCGGGACGTCGTCCTCGAGCTCAAGTCGATCGCCGACATCGCGCTGGTCGGTTTTCCCTCGGCCGGCAAATCGAGCCTCATCGCGGCGATGTCCGCGGCCCGGCCCAAGATCGCCGACTACCCGTTCACCACGCTCGTCCCCAACCTCGGAGTGGTGCAGGCCGGCGACACCCGGTTCACGATCGCCGACGTTCCCGGCCTGATCGAGGGCGCAAGCGAAGGCAAGGGGCTCGGGCACTACTTCCTCCGCCATGTGGAGCGGTGCGCGGCACTGGTGCATGTGCTCGACTGCGCCGCGCTCGAAGCCGACCGGGATCCGCTCGCCGATCTGGCCATCATCGAGCAGGAGCTCGAGAAGTACACGGTGGACATGAGCTTCGCAGGGCCCGACGGCGACGTCGTCCCCCTGAATGGACGGCCCCGCCTGATCGCGCTCAACAAGGTCGACGTGCCGGACGGCAAGGACATGGCAGGCTTCGTGCGGCCCGAGCTCGAGGCCCGCGGCTACCGCGTGTTCGAG
>NZ_KI914771.1:25405-32285 GCF_000520535.1 Arthrobacter sp. H41 | reverse complement strand
GAGGCCCGCGGCTACCGCGTGTTCGAGGTCTCGGCGTCGAGCCATGAGGGCCTGCGCCAGCTGGGCTACGCCATGGCGGAGATCGTCGAGGCAGCGCGCGCCGCGGTCAAGGCCACACCGCCCGTCGTGGCACCGCCCGTCCTTCGCCCGCGGGGCGTCAACGCCGCTGCATTCCGGATCCGCAACGAGGAGAAGGATGCCCTTCCACTGTTCCGCATCCTCGGTGAGAAGCCCGAGCGCTGGGTGAAGCAGACCGACTTCACCAACGACGAGGCCGTCGGCTATCTTGCCGACCGGCTCGCGAAGCTGGGCGTCGAGGAGCAGCTCTTCAAGGCAGGCGCGAAGCCGGGCGAGACCGTGGTGATCGGCGAGGGCGACGGCGTCGTCTTCGACTGGGAGCCGACCATGATGGGCGGTGCCGAGCTCCTTGCGGGACCGCGTGGCAGCGACCTCCGCCTCGCGGAGTACGATCGGCCCACGCGTGAGCAGAAGCGCGAGGAGTACCAGGAACGCAAGGATGCCAAGGCGGCGGCGAGGGCCGATCTCGAGGCCGACCGCAAGGCAGGCATCTGGACCGAGTCCGTGAACAACCGCAAGAAGCACGTACCGGCTGCTGTGCCGGTCGACGCCGAGGACCAGGACCCAAGGAATTAATGACCGCATCCAAGACCCTGACGAACCGCGCCGGCCTCTCGAAGGCCGGGCGGATCGTCGTGAAAGTCGGATCCTCCTCCCTGACGTCGGTTTCCGGCGGCATCTCGGAGGATGCGCTGACCCGCCTGTCCACCGTGCTTGCCCATCGGAGGAACGCCGGCACTGAAGTCATCCTGGTTTCCTCGGGCGCGATCGCTGCAGGGCTCGCGCCGCTCGGATTGCAGCGACGACCCACCCAGCTTTCCTCACAGCAGGCCGCCGCGAGCGTTGGCCAGGGGCTCCTGATGGCCCGCTACACCGAGGCCTTCGGTGCCCACGGGGTAACGGTGAGCCAGGTACTCCTGACGGTCGAGGACCTCATCCGGCGCACCCACTACGCCAATGCCCACCGGGCTCTGGAGCGGCTCCTGAATTTCGGTGTCGTGCCCATCGTCAATGAGAACGACACCGTGGCGAGCCATGAGATCCGGTTCGGCGACAACGACCGCCTCGCAGCCCTCGTGGCACACCTCGTCAAGGCCGACGCCCTGATCCTGCTCTCGGATGTCGATGCGCTGTACGACGGACCGCCGAAGGACGGCGCGCTGCGGATTCCCGAAGTGAAGTCGCCGGCGGACCTTGAAGACGTCACGATCGGACGGCCCGGCAAGGCAGGAGTAGGCACCGGCGGCATGGTCACGAAGGTCGAGGCCGCGACGATCGCGGCAAGCTCGGGCATCCCGGCGCTGGTCACGTCGACCGCGAATGCGGCCGCGGCGCTGGCAGGCGACGACGTCGGCACCTGGTTCAGCTCCACCGGGCGACGGCAACCGATCCGGCTGCTCTGGCTCGCGCACCTGGCGCGGATCCATGGGAGCCTCATCCTCGACGACGGCGCAGCCCGTGCCGTGGGCGACGGCGGCCGCTCCCTCCTGCCGGCCGGCATCGATCGGATCTCCGGGACGTTCGAGGCCGGTGACCCGGTGGAGATGGTGGACCGTAGGGGACGCGTGGTGGCGCGCGGACTCGTGAACTACAGCTCCGTGGAACTGCCTCGGATGCTCGGTCGCTCGACCGGCGACATCGCCCGGGAATTCGGCTCCGAATACGAACGCTCCATTGTCCACGTCAACGACCTCGTGGTCCTCTGAACGAGGACGAACTGCGCTATCCGCCTTTTCCATCGCGGAGCCCTATGGGGCCGCCATGGATGCTCACTAGACTGAAGGGATGACTGACTTGTTGACAGGAAACTCGATCAATTCCAGTACCGAAAGCGGGGAAGGCACGCAGGGCGCTGCCGGTTCCGATGAGCTGACCACTGCGGTGTACGGCATCACCGATCGCTCCCGGACGGCGTCCCGCGTGATCGGCCGCGCGACGCGTGCCCGCAAGGACCGCGTCCTCCAGGCGGTCGCCGTCGCCCTGGTCCAGAGGCAGGCCGCCGTCCTCGAGGCGAACGCGCTCGACACGGCCGCGGGACGTGCCAACGGCACGTCCGACTACCTCCTCGACAGGCTCACCCTCACGCCCGAGCGCATTCAGGGCCTGGCCACGGCGCTCGAGGAACTGGCGGCACTGCCCGATCCCGTCGGTTCCGCTGTACGCGCCCAGACGCTCCCCAATGGAATCCGCATGCGGCAGGTCCGCGTGCCGCTCGGGGTCGTCGCCGCCATCTACGAGGCGCGCCCCAACGTCACCGTGGACATCGCGGGCCTTGCGCTCAAGAGCGGCAACGCCGTGATCCTGCGCGGCGGCAGCGCTGCAGCCCATACCAACGCGGCCCTGATCGGGATTCTCCGGGACACCCTCGGAGAGCAGGGCCTCCCCGCGGACGTCGTCCAAACCATCGACGAGTTCGGCAGGGACGGCGCCAACGTCCTCATGGGGGCGAGGGGCCGGGTGGACGTCCTGATTCCACGCGGCGGGCGGGACCTCATCCAGACCGTGGTCCGAAACGCCGCAGTGCCGGTCATCGAGACGGGCGAGGGCAACGTCCATATCTTCCTCGACGAATCGGCGGACGAGGACATGGCCGTGGACATCCTGCTCAACGCGAAGACCCAGCGGCCGAGCGTCTGCAACACCGTGGAAACCCTCCTCATCCACAACGGTGCCACGGCTGCGCCCGAGGTATTGCGTGCCCTCTCGAAGGCCGGCGTGCAGCTGCACGTCGACGAGCGGACCGCGCAGCTGTTGCCGGCGGGTGCCGCGATGCAGGCGGTCACCGATGACGACTGGGGCCGCGAGTACATGGCGCTGGACCTGGCGGTGGCCACAGTGGACTCCGTCGACGAGGCGCTCACGCACATCCGGCGCTGGAGTACGGGCCACAGCGAAGCGATCATCACCAACGACCTGAAGAACGCAGAAGCGTTCGTTGCCGGTGTGGACTCCGCTGCGGTCCTGGTGAACGCCTCGACCCGCTTCGTCGACGGCGGCGAGATGGGCCTCGGTGCCGAGGTGGGAATCTCCACCCAGAAAATGCACGCCCGCGGTCCCATGGGCCTGACCGAACTCACCACCACCAAGTGGATCCTGAACGGCGATGGTCAGATCCGGCTGTAGGTGAGGGTGCCGGGGGAGTTCCTCCAGCGCGTAACATGGTATGGAAACTCCGTATGGGCCTGCGGGCTTAGGGCGGGCCGCTACTTAGTACCTAGGAAAATAGATGATGCCTCAGTATCTGGACGCCGCAATCCTCGCCGGCGAAGCGGTCGAGCACACCGAGCTGCCCATGCCCGCGATCGCCTACGGGCTGATCGTCATGGGCATCCTGCTGCTCCTCATGCTGATCACCGCGTCCTTCGCGAACCTGGGCAACCGCCACAGCGCAACCGAGGAACACATCGATCCGCACAAGCAGCACGCGAACAACCACGACCACGGCGAAGCCCAGCGGCACTAAAGGCATTGAAGCAGGCTGCGGAAGCTACAACAGGGCACGTGACCACCGGCCGGTCGGACCAGAGGCACCGCGATGGCACGGCGTGGCGCCTCGGGGTGATGGGCGGCACGTTCGACCCCATCCACCACGGGCACCTTGTCGCGGCAAGCGAAGTTGCAGCGGTGTTCGATCTTGACGAAGTGGTCTTCGTACCCACGGGACAGCCGTGGCAGAAGGCCGATACGGATGTCAGTCCGGCCGAGCACCGGTACCTGATGACAGTGGTCGCCACCGCGTCGAACCCCAGTTTCACGGTGAGCCGTGTGGATATCGACCGACCAGGGCCAACGTTCACCATCGACACCCTTCGGGACCTGAAGGTCCAGCGGCCCGATGCGCAGCTGTTCTTCATCACCGGTGCCGACGCCATGGCGCAGATCCTCACCTGGAAGAACGCCGAAGAGCTGTGGTCGCTCGCGCGCTTCATCGGAGTGACGCGTCCAGGCCACGAGCTCGACGACGGCGGTCGGGACGTCAGCCTGCTCGAGGTGCCGGCGATGGCCATCTCGTCGACCGACTGCCGGCAGCGGGTCGGCTCGGGCAACCCGGTCTGGTACCTGGTACCCGACGGCGTCGTTCAATACATCGCGAAGCACGGTCTGTACCGGGCGGCCGGCCCGCCCACCATGGGTATCGCCGACTCCGGCGCCGTCCAGCAGACCACCGGATAGATCCACAACAGTTTTCAGCACATCGAAACAGATGCTCGGTCCCCTCGGGGGACGGCACATACAAGGAGATCAGTGAGCGCTAGCGAATCATCCATCGGGATTGCCCGGACGGCGGCCCGTGCCGCCGTGGACAAGATAGCCCAGGACATTGTTGCCATCGACGTCAGCGAGCGTCTGGCGATCACCGACGTGTTCCTCATCGCGTCCGCGCCGAGTGAGCGTCAGGTCAACGCCATCGTGGACGCCATCGAGGAGGAACTGTCGAAGCAGGACCTCAAGCCGGTGCGGCGTGAAGGCCGGAGCGAGGGCCGCTGGGTGTTGCTCGACTACGCCGAGGTGGTGGTGCACGTCCAGCATGAGGAGGACCGCCTCTTCTATGCGCTGGACCGCCTCTGGAAGGACTGCCCCTCGGTGGACCTCCAGCTGGAGGGACAGCAGGTTTCACCGCAGCTGGCCGGGGAAGCGGCGTCGGGCGATTCCGAGTCGTAGTGAACTTCCATGCCCACTCCGATCCCGCCGCCCGTAGGATCATCTTCTGGCGTCATGGCCGCACCGCATGGAATTCCAACGGCCTCTTCCAGGGCCAGGAGGATATCGGGTTGGACAGCGTCGGTCGTGAGCAGGCCGCGCGTGCAGCGGAAATCCTTGCGCTGCGCCGGCCCGTACGGATCCTTTCGTCGGATCTCACCCGGGCCTCGGACACCGCCAAGTTCCTCGGAGAACTGACCGGATTGCCCGTCGGCCTCGATGTCCGCCTCCGGGAAACGGCTGCCGGCGCCTGGCAGGGGCTCAGCTTCGCCCAGATCGACGAGAAGTTCCCCGAGGCCAACGCTGCATGGCGTGGTGGCGATCCGCTGGTCCGCGCGGGCGGGGCGGAGAACCGCGAGGAAGTGGGCCGGCGGATGAGGATCGCCACCACCCAAGCCGTCGAATCGCTGAACGAGGGTGAGACCCTGGTGATCGTCAGCCATGGTGGTGCGATCCGGTCGGGGTTGGCGTCCCTGATGGGATTGCCGTCGCTCGTGTGGGGCGCTTTGTCCGGCGTGTCGAACTGTCACTGGTCCGCCCTGGACGAGCAGGTCAGGGTGGATGATGCGTTGTACACGTGGCAGCTGCGGGAGCACAACGTGGGCATTGGCTCGCTTCCCTCGGAACCTGTCGAAGGCTGAAACCCGCGCCGATCCGCCGATTTTGCAGAGCGGGAGAAGTTTACTAAACTAAACAAGTTGCTTCCGGGAAACCGGGAGCGGCGAAGGATTGGGGCTGTGGCGCAGCTGGTAGCGCACCTGCATGGCATGCAGGGGGTCAGGGGTTCGAGTCCCCTCAGCTCCACCGATCAACCGCTGGATCCAGGGAAGTAGCCTGGATCCAGCGGTTTTTTCTTGCCCTGCGGCGGTCGCCCGCCCACGTTTACGCGAGCGCGGGCGCTACCGGTTCGTGCAACAGGCCATGCCCGCTCCCGTGTACAGCTAGGAGGTGGAGTCGGCGTCACGTTTCGTCGGCCGATAGCCGGCGACGGCGGCGCGGACGTCGCCCTCTTCGTGCCCGCCCTTCTTCTTGCTGAACGCATTGAGCAGCGGGTGGAGGATAGCCATGACGACGAGGCCCCAGGCGAGTCCCAGGACGGCCGAGCACAGGGTGTTCACCAGCCAGGCCAGGAGGCCGCCCACTACCGCAATCCCGGCGAATGGGGCCTCGAGGACATGAACCAGGTCGTACGGTGCGTGCCAGCCGAGGTCGTAGGCTCCCTGCAGCATGATGTGACCACCAACCCACAGCATGGCCACCGTCCCGACGAGGGTTATCGCGGTCAGCACGGCGGGCATCCCCTTGACGAGCAGCGCGCCGAAGCGCTGGGAGCCCGCGGAGTCCTTGGTGGTCAGGTGCAGGCCGATGTCATCCATCTTGACGATGAGTGCGACGGCACCGTACACGATCACCGTGATCGCGAGTGCCACCACGACGAGAATGAGCGCCCGGGACCAGATGGATTCGTCGGCCACCTCGTTCATCGAGATGACCATGATCTCGCAGGACAGGATGAAGTCGGTGGTGATGGCGCCCTTGGTGACCTTGGCCTCCGCCTCCGGGCCCTGCTCGACCGCCGGCGCCTTCTCCTTCTCGGAGTGGCCGCGGAGCTTGTGCCAGACCTTTTCGGCCCCCTCGTAGCAGAGGTACGTGCCGCCCGCCATGAGGATGAAGGGGATAACCCCTGGGATGAAGGCGCTGATCAGCAGCAGCGCCGGCAGGATGATCAACAGCTTGTTCCGGAGCGAACCCCAGAAGATTCGCTTGATCATCGGCAGTTCGCGGGAGGGGTCCGCCCCGGACACGTACTGGGGGGTGACGGCGGCGTCGTCGATCACCACGCCGGCGGCCTTGACCCCCGCCCTGGCGGCCCCGGCAGCGACGTCGTCCACCGAGGCCGCCGCTATGCGGGCCAGGGCTGCGACGTCGTCCAGCAGGGCGACCAGACCGCCGCTCACAGATCGCCCTCGTACTGCTCGAAGGTGGAGTGTTGGGCGTGGAGACCTCGGTTGAGGCGCGTGATCGGCATGCTCAGAGTATACGGCGGCGGACATCCCGCCGACGGGACGGGTTGACTCAGCGAAGATGGGCGCGTAGCGGG
>NZ_KI914771.1:18549-25305 GCF_000520535.1 Arthrobacter sp. H41 | reverse complement strand
GGGACGGGTTGACTCAGCGAAGATGGGCGCGTAGCGGGTAGCGGGTAGCGACGAATCATCTCGTCCTGCGCGGAGCGGCGTGTTCGGGGTGGTCGTATTCCCGTGGAAGTTCCACTATCAGTCAGGGCCGGCTGCAGTGCCCTTGTCGGTAGGCGCCGGTGGCGGCTCCTGAGGGTTGGTCGAGGCAATATATTGTTCAAGCGCCGATTCGGGGATGCGGTAGGAGCGCCCGATGCGGACCGAGCCCATCTCGCCGGCGTGGACCAGCCTGTACACAGTCATCTTCGACACGCGCATTGCCTCTGCGACTTCCGCCACCGTCATCAGCGGACCGGTGCCCAGTACATCAGCCATTCCCCACCTGTTCTTCCCGACATACCTGCCGCTCGCGTATGCCCATGCTCGACCAGCGGGCTGAGCGAAAACAGCGTAGTGATTACCTGTGGACTTCCTTCTGGTGTAGGTAGGTAGGTGGCTGCATCACCTGCCACACTCCCGAACACCTGAGTGCTCACGACGCTTTAAGGTGGCATGGCCCTTTCGCAGGCTTTCCGGCATAGTGACAGGACGAACGGCGGGTAATTTCCCGCTCATGCCGCAGGAAGGCGAGCAACGATGACTGAGGTGTTGTCCGGGCTGGGTCGGCTGATTGCGTGGGTCGCTTTCGAATTCTTCGTGGATCGGTTCCTCCGCTCGCGTCCGAAAACCTCTGACGAACAGCCGGCGGACTGAAACTTCAGGCAGCCAAGGCCCTCCTTCGATCAGAAGCGGTGCGCCGCTGCCGAGGAACCGGCAGCGGCGCACCCATCAAGAGAAATGCTGTTCCTGAGTCAGCTGCTGCGCCGGCGGGCCACACAGGCGCCGCCTGAGGCAGCGGCAAGGATCATGCCTCCACCGAGGGTGGTCAAGCCCCCGTCGGTATTCCCGGTATTCCCTGTATTCGCGACGCCGGTGCCGGCACCACCCCTGGGCATGGCTCCCACCTGCTGCGCGACGAGGGCTCCGCACAGCGCCGGTGAGGTCACCCCCACGGATAGATCCGGTGAGATGTCGCTGATGGAGTTGAAGCCGCCCTCGTCCCCGGTCGCGGTGAGCGGATCGACGCCATGGACCACCACGACGGCGGTTCCCGCCTTGAGCGTGTCCTGGGTTGCCTGGTTCATCTCGAAGGTGCGCTCGATGGTGTAGCTGCCACCCTGACCGGCGAGGGCGAGGTTCAGGCCCTCGTCCGGCCCCGTCGGTCCGCTCGTGGTGAGGGTGGTGAGGATGCCCCCGTAGAAGGGGACGCCGTCGGTCGTCGAGACGAAGCCGTCGCCGTTCTGGTCCGCGGCAGCCGTGGGACAGGTGCCCTGAGTTCCTCCGTGGATGTGCTGCACGTGCGGTACGGGCCCTCCACGAAGGTCTCGCCCAGGCCGGAGACCTGAAGCTTGACCGTGGCCTCGTTGCCGGTGAGGTCGACAGTGATGGTTCCGGTGCCGGTGGTGCGGGTGGTATTCCCTATGGACTGCCTCGCGGCATATCATCCCTGGCCTCGAAGTGGTCCTCCTGCATCTTAATCCTGCCGGAGGAGGAAAAAGGAGCCCTCAGGAATTTTCGGATTTGGGCGTAACCTACCGGAATGGACATCATCCTGGTTCCCGGTTTCTGGTTGGACGCCTCGTCGTGGGAGAAGGTCACCCCGCCTCTCGTGGCCGCCGGACACCGGGTCCTTCCGCTCACTCTGCCGGGCCTTGGAGCGACCGATGTGCCGCGCGCCGGCATCGGCCTGCGGGACCACATCGACGCGGTGGTGGCGGTGATCGACACCATCGAGAGTCCGGTGGTCCTCGTGGGCCATTCCGGTGGCGGCGCCGTCATCCACGGTGCCGTGGACGCCCGCCCGGACCGCGTGGCCCGGGCCGTGTACGTGGACAGCGGGCCGCTGGGGGAGGGCAGCGCCATCAATGACGAACTCACGGCCGATGGCGATGACATTCCTTTGCCGCCATGGGACAGTTTCGCGCAGGCTGACCTCGTGGACCTGGACGACGAACTGCGGAGGGCGTTCCGCGAACGTGCCATCCCCCAGCCACGGGGCGTCGCGTCCGACGCGCAGCACCTTTCCGACGAGCGACGCTATGACGTCCCGGCCACCATCATCGCGTGCCAGTTCCCCGCCGCCATGCTCACCGAGTGGATCGAGGCCGGCCACCCGTTCGTGGCTGAGCTCGCACGGATCGACGACGTCGAGTACATGGACCTGCCGACGGGGCACTGGCCGCAGTTCACCCGACCGGCCGAGCTCGGTGCTGCCATTCTTGCCGCCGTCGACCGGTGAGCCGGGGGTGAACCGAGTGCATCCAGGGAACGGGTATTTTCGCCACGACAAATCCATCAGCATCCGAACCTTTCTGGTGGTCGGGATGAGCGCGGTGGGAATGATCGTCCTGGTGGGCTGTGCCGACGTCGCACCTCCGCGGAGTGGGTCGATCAACACCCCTGCCGCATCCGGAACGCCGGCGATCGGAGAGCTCATCGGTCAGGGAACGGTGCTGCAGAAGGACAACGAGCCGCCGCAGTTCTGCCTGGGAGGCGTAGCGGAGTCCTACCCGCCGCAGTGCACGGGACCGGTTCTTCGGGGCTGGGACTGGTCGACGGTGGACCAATTCGAAAGCGCATCGGGCGTCACATGGGGTGCGTACGCGGTGCAGGGGACCTGGGACGGTTCAGAATTCACGAGGACGGGGGATCCCATTCCGCTCTCGCTGTACGACACCATGCCGTTCGTCGATCCGAGGCTGGCCGAAGGAAGCACGGGCGACGGCGATGAACACCAGCTCACCAGCATCCAGGCAGAGCTTTCCGCCGCCCGGCAACCGGACGTCCTCGAATCCTGGATATCCAACGGCTTCCTCGTCATCACCGTGCCTTTCGACGACGGAGCGATCCAGCAATCCCTGGACGAGCAGTACGGGCAGAATCTCATCATCGTGCAGTCGGTCCTTCGGCCTGCTCCATGAATGATCCAGCATCCCTCGCAGTCACCGGAGCCACGGGCGCCATCGGCGGAGGTGTGGCACGCCTTCTCGCCGGCGCCGGTGTAGCGCAGCGGCTCCTGGTCCGCACTCCGGCCAGAGCACCGCAGCTTGACCGGACGGCGGTCCTCCAGTCCTCCTACTCCGATCGTGCTGCCTCGCGGGCAGCCCTCGAAGGGGTTGGAACGCTGTTCATGGTCTCGGCGTCGGAGGACGTCGACCGTCTCGGCCAGCATCGCGCCTTCGTCGACTCTGCGAAAGAGGCAGGGGTGCGGCACCTTGTCTACACGTCCTTTCTCGGCGCAGCCCCGGATGCCGTTTTCACCCTGGCGCGGGACCACTTCGCCACCGAGGAATACATCAGGGCCGCCGGCATCGACTACACGTTCCTGCGCGACAGCTTCTACAGCGACCTGATGCCCGCGCTCGCCGGCGCGGACGGCATCATCCGGGGTCCGGCAGGGAACGGGCGGGTGGCCGTCGTCACCCGCGCCGACATCGTCCGGACCGCCGCAACCGTGCTCAGGGACCCTGCTGCCCACCGCAATCGGACCTATGACCTGACCGGGCCGGAAGCGCTCACCCTGACAGAAATCGCCCGAACGCTGAGGGAGGCACGCGGAACTCCGGTCATCTTCTTCAACGAGGCCCTCGCCGAAGCGTACGAATCGCGCAAAAGCTTCGGAGCGGCGGATTGGCAGGTCGAGGCGTGGGTTTCGACCTACACGGCCATCGCCGCGAACGAACTGGCGGTGGTGAGCAGTGATATCGAAACCATCACGGGTAGGCGCCCGCTGTCCTTTGCCGAATTCCTCGCATTGAAGCAGGGCTGACGACGGCGCCGCCGGCTCGCCGCGAGAGGCCGACGTCAGGCAGCAGTTCCGGCGAGACGCTCCGCACCGATGCAGAGCGCAGCCTCCAGCGGATAGGTCAGCAGTTCGATCTGTCGCTTCGTGAAACGGTCGGGAAAGCTGATGGCCAGGTGCGCGGACTGCAGGGATGAACAGATGTAGTACGTGTCCTCGATCCCGCCCATCACCTCGATGACCAGCGCGCGGATGCGGGCCGTGTCGATGTGCCTGCCGGTGCCGGCCATCGCGCGGGCGGCGCCGCGGTAGGCAGAATGTTCCTGTGACTCCCGGTTGGCCTCCGCGACAATGATGAGTTGCTCGCGGGTCCATGCCACGTCGAAGATGCGAGGCGATGGAAGAACTGAAGTCCTCATGATGCTCCTCGGAAAACCAGGAAACGGGCCGGCAACTGCTGCTTCCACAGGGTGCGTGGATATGGGTCATTCGTTGCGGAGCCACCCGCAGGATTGCTGTTTTCCAGGTCTGTCCTGAAGCTTGGGGGACCGCTACCCCTTTATTGCATCATCCGCCGCCGACGTTTTGAGTCGGACGCCCTGCGGGTCAGATCCGTCAGGGCCAGCACCGTGATGATGATCGATACGGCCACCAGGGCGAGCATCAGATACAGTCCGGTAAGCATGGCCATCGGGGAGCGCGCGTCACCCAGGAGGTCCAGGGCTCCGACTCCTCCGGCAACCCAGAAGCTCGCGACCGCCAGGAGTGCCACGTAAGCCGGAATGGACGTCTTGTTCTTCCTCAACCACTGCATACTTCTACCCCCACCAATTTTTGTTCGTACCCCAGAGACCATTCTCAAGCCGACCTGCACGAATCCGTGGGACCTCCGGGTCTCGACTCGGACTCGATTGAACGAAGGTTCGGTTACCTCAGAGAACCCACTGCGGACGGTCTTCCCAGAAGCCGTCCCGTTCCATCGCCAGTATCGCGTGCCGGACACTCTCCGGGAGGATCGGTCCGTCGTCGTCGAGGGTCACCAGCGCCTCGTACATCCGAAGGTCGCACATCTCATTGGCGTAGTGCAGGGCCTTGACGTCGTCGTCGCTCAAGGAAGTCGTTCCATTGGCGAGTGCTTCGAGCGCTCCCTGGGCATTTCCGAAGGAAATAGCGGCAGCCAGGTCTGTCCCTGCCTGTGCCGCGATGGTTCCGTCCGCCGAGACATCGGCCCAGCGCTGGAGCGCGCCGTCGGAGTGTGAATCATGGACGTAGCTGCCGTGCTGTGTAGTCATGTTTCCCCCTATAGATATTCAAGGGTTGCAGGGCGCCTCTTGATAGGACAACCCCCTTTTGCGCCTCGATGCCGAGTTGTTGCAACGCTGTTACCTTGATAGCCCGGGGTGTCCCGCGCGACGGAGCCGAAACCTGACAAAACCCGTGAAAGTCCCATGGCAAACTGAAGGCATGTCTTCGACCCCTGATCAACAGCCCTCGGGCGATTCCTCACCCAACACTTCTGGCACGGCCGGCACAGCCCGGGGAATTCCGGGGAACGCGGAGAGTATCGACATCCCTCCCGTCGAAGTGAAGGAGCGCACCCACCTCGCGATGAGGATCGACGAGACGTGGCTGGCTCTGCAGACCCGGCTGGCACTCAAGCGCGGACACGTCGAAACGGTCATTCCCTACACCGGGTACGGCACCACGAGCTGGCTCCGGGTGCTGGCCAGGGTAGTGCTCGCGGATCCCCGGGACAGCGAACCGGCTCCCGCAGCCGGTCCGCTCAAGCCGCTGAAGGAGGGCATGCGCGGCTGGCGCAACTTCACCAGTGCCTCGGTGGGAGGCGCCGTGGTGCAGGTGGAGGTCAACGGCTCAACTCATGAGGTGACGGCGGATCGGGGAGGGGTCATCGATGCGCGCATCGAGGTGGACCTCGAACCCGGCTGGCACACTGTGCGCCTTCGCTCGGGCGACTCACGGGTGGCGGACGCGCCGATGCGCGTCGTCGACGGGGCTGCGCCCTTCGGCGTCGTCTCCGACATCGACGACACGGTCATGGTCACGGCGCTGCCCCGTCCTTTCCTCGCAGCCTGGAACACGTTCGTGCTCGATGAGCACGCCCGCACCCCCACGCCGGGCATGGCCGTCCTCTACGAGCGCATCACCCGCACCGTGCCCTCGGCGCCTGTGCTCTACCTCTCGACGGGGGCCTGGAACGTGGCTCCTACCCTGACGCGCTTCCTCTCGAGGAACCTCTACCCGGCCGGCCCGAAGCTGCTCACTGACTGGGGTCCCACGCGGGACCGGTGGTTCCGCAGCGGCCAGGACCACAAGCGCACATCGCTCGAGCGGCTTGCGCGGGAGTTCCCGGACACGAAGTGGCTCCTGGTGGGCGACGACGGCCAGCACGACGAAGTGATCTACGCCGAGTTCGCCCAGCGCCACCCCGACAACGTGAGGGCCATCGCCATTCGCCAGTTGTCCGCGGGTGAAGCGGTTCTGGCCGGCGGCCGCTCGAAGAAGGCGCCGAAGGACACCACGCCCGGAATCCCCTGGGTGTACGCGCCCGACGGCGCGGGAATGTCCGAGCAGCTCGAGGGAATGGGCATCATCGACCGCGATCCCCAGCCGCGGGGCGAGCACTAGCCCGCGGAACTTTCAGGCGCGTGGTTCCCGCCCGGGAGGCTGCTGGGGCGGAGCCGTGTCCGGGTGCGGCTCGATCAGTGGCGCTGTCACGGGCCGTGCAGCGGTCAGTGTCATCAGTTCTCCGTCGATCCGGATCGGGACCTCCCGGCCGCCCTCATCGAGCAGTCGTACGGTGGTTCCCGCACGAGTCGTCTCGACAGCGATGCGCTGGCCGCGCCAGCGCAGACGGAACGCGATCCGGTGCAGCTTGTCCGGCAGGCGCGGGGCGAGGCGCAGTTGCTCGCCGTCGG
>NZ_KI914771.1:0-18449 GCF_000520535.1 Arthrobacter sp. H41 | reverse complement strand
GCGCAGTTGCTCGCCGTCGGTGCGGAGCCCGCCGAACCCGCTGACCAGCGCCAGCCATGCTCCGGCACACGCGGCGAGGTGCACTCCTTGGCGGCTGTTGCCCTGCCCGTCGCGGAGGTCGGTGAGCGCGGTTTCGCGCAGGTAAGCCAGCGCAAGGTCCAGATGGCCCACCCGCGCGCACACCACGGACTGCACCGCAGCCGACAGGGATGAATCACGGACCGTGCGCTGCTCGTAGTAGCTCAGATTTCGGGCCGTCTCGTCTGCGGTGAAGGCATCGGGGCACCACCACAGGGCCAGGACGAGATCGGCCTGTTTGATCACCTGACGACGGTAGATCTTTGCGTAGTGGGCGTGCTCCTGTACCGGGTAGGCGTCAGGGTCGGGGTCGAATTTCCATTCCCGATAGGTGGTGAACTTCTCGTTGGAGGGGTGGACCTCACGCACGGCATCATAGGGAACGTAGAGGGCACCGGCTATGTGACGCCACGTACTGGCCTCCGAAGGATCGACACCGAGCCGCTCGGCATGCTCGGGATAGGCGTCGCACGCCTCGGCTGCCGTCTTCAGGTTGCGCTGGGCCATCAAGTTGGTGAACACATTGTCGTCCACGACGCCGGTGTACTCGTCCGGTCCGGTCACGCCGAAGAGGTGGAACAGGCCGTCGTCGTCGCGATGCACAGTGCTCGCCCACATGCGGGCCGTTTCGACGAGGACGTCGACTCCGTCGATTGCGGGAAGGGCTGTTCCCGCTGCGTGGGAGTGAAAGCTGAACGCCAGGGAGATGGTGGCGTTCAGGTGCATGGCCGCGGTACTCGCCGGCCAATAGGCAGAGACCTCATGCCCATCGATGGTGCGCCAGGCGAAGGATGCGCCTTTCACTCCCAGGGTCCTGGCACGCTCCCGGGCCGGCTCAAGGGTCGAGGCCCTCCACTGCAACAGATGCGCAGCGCCCTCCGGGTGCAGCAGCGTCAGTGTCGGCGCGACGAACCCCTCGATATCCCAGAAGGTGTGCCCGCTGTAGCCCGAGCCGGTGAGTGCTTTGGCTCCTATCGGTGCCTGGTTGAGGCAGGCTGCAGCCTGCAGAACCTGGAACAGGTCGAAGCGGATCGCCAACTGCAGCTCAGCATCCCCGCCCACTTCCACGTCCGCGCCGTCCCAGAACCGGTCGAGAAATGAACGCTGGTCGTGGACGAGTCCTGCCCAGCCGCGTTCCCGGGCGCCGTCGAGCGCAGCAAGCGCCTGCGCCTCGAGGTCGGCAGGGGAATCGTCCACCGACCGCACGTGGCACAGGTATTTGACGAACCCGACCTTCTCACCGGGCTCGAGGTCGGTTACCACCGTGGTGGCCACCTGATCTTCATCGCAGTGGGTGGAGACCCGTCCGCCGTCGGGAATCTGCACTTCGTGGTCCACCGCGGCCGCCACCCCGATCCTGCTGCCCCGCGTGGCGTGTACGAGGATCCCGCCGGTCTCATGTCCCCGGAGGGACAAGGACCGGAACGGCTGTTCAAGGGCCTGGCCCACCCGTGGATCGGCGTTGTCCACTTGCAGAGCTGTGCCATTGACAACCAGTTCTGACCGGATCACCACCTGCACCGCGTGGTCGACCGCTTCGATCTCGTAGTGGATCGCCGTGATCGAACGCTGGGTCAGTGACACCAGACGGGTGGATACCAGGCGCATCCGTCGCCCTGTCGGGGTGACCCACTGGATTTCACGGCGCAACAACCCTCCCTGTAGGTCAAGGATCCGTTCGTGATGTTCCGGCGGCGTCTCGCGGATATCGAGCGGGACGCCGTCGACCTGCAGCCGGATAGGGGTGCCGTCGGCTACACCGATGATCGCTTGACCGTGCTCGGGATGCCCGTAGCTCACCTCGGGGTAGGACAGCGGGTGGTACTCGTAGACCCCGGCCATGAACGTCCCCGTGGATCCGCTCGGGTGCATTTCGTCCAGGGCGCCCCTGACTCCCACATATCCGTTGGCCAGCGCGAAGACCGACTCCGCAACCCCGGGCTCGTCCCAGCCGAAGTTCGATTCATTGATCCGCCATGGATGGGCGTCACTCGGGAAGGTAGGCACCGGACAATGTTAACCGGACAGGGTCGTGTTGCGCCGGGTATTCACCTACTTTTTCGCCTCCTGCGCCTCCCGTGCGCGCTGCGCCTCGACGCGCACCCGCTGAGCATCGAGGTCGGGTCTTCCACCGGCCGAGCCGACCACCTGCGCCGCAGCCGTCGCGGCCCACCAGACGGCGGACTCGGCACTCTCTCCCCGCAGCAGGCCGAGGGTGAGCGCGGCGACGAAGGCATCGCCCGCGCCCATCGGGTCCACCGCTGCGTCATCGAGGTGGGGGAGTACCACGTGTCCTTCTTGACCAGGCCACCACGTTCCCCTCTCCTGGAGCGGCCAGGGCGACGACGCGCGGGCCTTCTGTCAGCAGCGACCGGGCGGCTTCGACGGTCTGCGCCAGATCCCGGGGCTTCCAGCCCACCAGGGCTTCGACCTCCTTCCGGTCAGCGCGTACGACGGTGGCATGGCGCAGCACCTGCCGTCGGACGTCCTCATCAGCTGGAGCGCCATCAGCCACCACGAGAGCGCCGCCCGCGGCGCCCGCCTCAAGCGCTTCCAACACGGCCGGCCCCGGCTGCTGGAGCTGCACCAGCACGGCGTCGGCCGCGTGCAGCAGCTCCCGGCTTCTCCGAACATCACCGGCATCGAGCAGGACGCCGGCGGCCACGTCTTGGAGGAGCCGCCGGATCCCGTTCGGCTCAACGATGTCGACAAGGAGCGCAGTCGGCGCCCCGGCCCGGTGGACCACGCCGGCGACGCCGATGCCGTCGTCGGCCGCCTGTGCCACCACGTCCCGCCCTGCCTGGTCATCGCCTACCACTCCCACCAGATGCACTTCGGCACCCAGCTGGCGGCACGCCACGGCCTGATTCGCACCCTTGCCGCCGATGAGCTCCCGCCGCTGGCGCACGGCTGCCGAGCCGCCGTCGTCGGGCATCCGCTCAATCGTGAGCACGAGGTCACGCGCCACCTGGCCCACCACTACCACTCCGGACATCGCTTCCGCTCCCATCTTCGTGCCGTCGGGCCGTTTCCATCACGAAAGCAAGGCACGGTGGTCTCATCGGGTCAACGCATCACCAGCACGATAGCAATCGAAACTCGGTCAGATCGGGTGTTACCAGACCGCAGCTGGTCCAATCCTCCGAATCCAGGAAGGGTCAGTTCCTCACCCTGCAAATGAGCGATTCATCATTCACCCTATCCAGGCGGGGGCGCGCCCATCTCCAATGGAGGGGTCAGATCGAAGCGCTCGATCAGTTGCGGCAGGGACTCGAAGTCCATCTGAAGGCCGTACCTGGCATTAGCTTCAGCCATTGCGTCAAGGTCGGGTGGGGCTCCTTCTGGAAAGAAGGGCTCGATCTCCTCGAAATACTTTTCAAATCCTGCCGGAGAAATAATCTCAAGCATTCGTGCCTGCTCATCGCCGGCGTTCCAAAAGGTGTGCCATTGATCCCGTGGCTTCAACACCAGCTCGCCTGGGCCGGCGTAAAACACCTCATCCCCGAGGAGGAAGCCGACTCGACCCTTGGTAATGATCGTGAATTCGTCCTCGCGGCTGTGCATATGGAGGGGTGCTCCAAGTTCACGCCAGGCCAGCAAGTGCTCGACAATGGAGAACCTTTCCCCCGTTGTCACTGCGTCCAGAAGGGTTCGGGCGGTGAAGGCATCGCCGAACCGAACGACGGTGCCGACCTCATCGCCGACCGGTCCGGATATCGTGCTCATGAAGCGACGATACGCGCGCTCATTTTCGTAATCAATGGTTGTCGCGACTGGTCAACGCACCGCCGGTTCGGAGTGGAATCCGTCGATATCAAGTGCACGGCGCGGGACCACTCAGCGGGCACTATCTCCTGCCACTGATTATCAGCATCGGAGACCCCGCGCAGCTTTCAACACCATCACCAGCTCGAATTCTGTCTGGTCTTCATTGATGGGCTCGACATTCTTCTGAGCCTGCCCGAATTCGGGCCCGTGCTTGCCGCAACGTTCCTCTGGTCCGACGCACCAACATTCTCACCTGGAAAGATGCCCGAGCCGATGCCTACTCGAAGGTGCCTAGGAGCGCGCCCGGCACCAGAGCTCGCTGAGCGTGGACCGCACCTGCGGCGACAGCGCTGCACCGCCGACGCCCACAAGGGCTGCCCCGGCGAGACTACGCTGCGCGGTGCGCCGCTTGCCGCCCCAGCCTCCCGTGACGGTGGCGTTGCCCGGATCTGGCGAGGGCGCGTACAGGTTCCCCGAGGAATCGGCTGTGGCTTCCTTCTTGGAGAGGTGCGTGTTCTCCACCTGGACGGCCATCATCGTTTCGATCCGACCGGGCATGAGCCGGTGCTGGCGCACCATCGAACGCCCGATCCGCCCCACCACCACTTCGCGGCGCGGTTTCTCGAGAAGGGCACAGATGGTCCTGGCGACCCGGTCCGGGCTGTAGACGGGGGGCATGGCCACGGCACGGCGCCCGGTGTAGTTGGCTGCGTGGTCGAAGAACGGGGTGTCGATCGTGGCGGGAAGGACGGTGCAGACATGGATCTTCTTGTTCCGCTTGTCGAGGCGCAGCTCCGAGCACAGGCTGACGCCCAGGGCACGGATGGCTGCCTTCGACATGGAGTAGGCGGTGGTATAGGGCTGGGGAACTTCGCCGACGATCGAGGCGACGTTGATGATCATGCCCGAACCCTGCTGCTCCATCCGTTCGAGCGCCGCACGGGCGCCATGGACGTAGCCCATCACGTTGACGTCCATCACCCGGCGGAAGTCCTCGAGCGGCACCTTCAGGAACGGTGAGAAGTAGGACACCGCCGCGTTGTTGACCCAGACGTCCAGCCGGCCGAAGTGTTCGACGGCGCGGCCGGCGAGTGCCTGGACCGCGCCGGCGTCGGTCACGTCCGTGGGAACAGCGATGGCGCGGGCACCGAGTGCCGTGCACTCGGCCACCAGGGACTCGAGCGCGTCCCCGCGCCGGGACGCGAGGACAAGGCAGGCTTTCTTGCGGGCGAGGTGCAGTGCGGTAGCCCGCCCGATTCCGCTGGCTGCACCGGTGATGACGACGACTGAGTTCTTGACGCGCATGGGTTGCTCCTCGGCAGGTCGGAACGACGTTCGGAGTGCATGCAACGGTCGGCATGCCTGCTTCGAGGGTAGCGAGGCGGAAAGGCAGTCTCAACGCTTATCTGGTGTGCGTTGCAGCGCGAGAAAAGCTATGCCGTGTGCTTGGGAGCGATCCGTTGTCCCTTGAGGATCTCCGCGAGCTGGTCCATGAAGAGCCGGACGCGGATGTTGTGCCGGTCGCCGGTCTGCAGGGCGAAGATGCTCCGTGCGAGGCGGATCTCCGGAACGTCGAGGGCCACGACGCCGTCGGGCCGGTTCAGCATGGCGAGCTCGGGGACGAGCGCCGCACCGAGGCCCGCCGCCGTCATCTCCAGGCTGGCGTTGAAGTCGTCGCAGTAGGCGATGACGCGGGGGTGGAGGTTGCAGCTGGCGAAAAGCCGTTCGATCACGGTGGCGTCGGCGGTGCCGGGGTGGTGGAGGATCCACGGCATGTCGGCGAGCTGGTCGGCGCTGACCGTCGAACCGGGCCGGATGCCCCAAGAGGCCGGGAGGATCACGCGGAAATTGTCGTCCCCGATCCACTGCCGGCTGACGGAGGACGGCCAGGCGAGGCCCGCCTGGCCCACCTGGTAGACGAACGCGAGGTCCAGTTCGCCGCCGGTCCGCAGCCCCTGGATGGTCTGCGCCGGCTCGGCGACATAGACCTTGAGGTTGATGCCGAGCTTCCGCCACTGCTGGGTGCCCAGCAGGCGGGGCAGGGCGAAGGTGGCAAGACTCGGGAAGATGCCCAGCCTCAGCTCCTCGGCGGTGCCGCCGTCGGCCCGTGCCGAGGACGCGAGCAACGCGTCGATGTCGGTCAGTACCTTGGCCGCGTGCCGTGACATGACGACGGCGGCTTCGGTCGGGGCTGCGCTCCGGGCGCTTCGGGCGAAAAGCGTTGTCCCCGTGTCCTTCTCGAGCGCCGACATCTGCTGGGAGACGGCGGAGGCCGTGTAGCCGAGGCTGGTGGCGGCCCCTGCGAAGGAGCCGTGCCGGATGACCTCCAGGAGGGTGCGCAGGTGAACCGGATTGACCACGAACGCTCCCTTCCTGCTCCGTTGGACCGGCATCGGGCCGGGCGGAGTTTTTCGAGCATACCTGCGCACCTGGTAGACGAACGCGAGGTCCAGTTCGCCGCCGGTCCGCAGCCCCTGGATGGTCTGCGCCGGCTCGGCGACATAGACCTTGAGGTTGATGCCGAGCTTCCGCCACTGCTGGGTGCCCAGCAGGCGGGGCAGGGCGAAGGTGGCAAGACTCGGGAAGATGCCCAGCCTCAGCTCCTCGGCGGTGCCGCCGTCGGCCCGTGCCGAGGACGCGAGCAACGCGTCGATGTCGGTCAGTACCTTGGCCGCGTGCCGTGACATGACGACGGCGGCTTCGGTCGGGGCTGCGCTCCGGGCGCTTCGGGCGAAAAGCGTTGTCCCCGTGTCCTTCTCGAGCGCCGACATCTGCTGGGAGACGGCGGAGGCCGTGTAGCCGAGGCTGGTGGCGGCCCCTGCGAAGGAGCCGTGCCGGATGACCTCCAGGAGGGTGCGCAGGTGAACCGGATTGACCACGAACGCTCCCTTCCTGCTCCGTTGGACCGGCATCGGGCCGGGCGGAGTTTTTCGAGCATACCTGCGCAGGACGCCAGGGCTGTCAGCGGGGTTTCGGAGGGTCTGCGACACGCCGAGGAATGTCAATCCCCAAATTGTTTTGCCTGTGCGCAAGTCCTGCACAGGGTGTGGACACCTCGCTGAAAAGGCCCGGTTCCCGGGCTTTCCGGGGCCTCCGCCTGTGGATTTCGTGTGGACTACTCAGCCCCGAAATGACATACTTGTAATACATCATCTAGGGGTCTGTAGCCGCACGGCGTACTAGATGTAGTATCTAGATATCGAATAACTCGCTGGCAGGGCAGGGCCGAAAGACCGGAAATTCCTCGGAGTTCCTCCTTTCCTGGAAAGCCTCACATACACCCGCACACCACAGCATTTCAGCAGGATGAGAAGGGGAAGAGGGACATGACCGTCACGGTTTACACCAAGCCAGCATGCGTACAGTGCAACGCGACCTACCGGGCTCTGGATCGGAAGGGAATCACCTACCAGAGCGTCGATATCTCACAGGATCCCGCCGCGCTGGAGCGTGTTCGCGCGATGGGTTACCTGCAGGCTCCCGTCGTGGTGACGGACAAGGATCACTGGTCCGGTTTCCGGCCCGACAAGATCAACGAGCTGGCTCATTCAGCCATCAGCTCGGTCGCCTGATTCGGTTCAGGCATCGGGCACCCCGCCCCTCGAATGACTACCACCAGCAGTAGATCAGCAACCCGCGAGCCGGCCGCTCCGGGCAGCGTCACGGACGCCCCGCTGATCTACTTCTCATCGGTATCGGACAACACGCACCGGTTCGTGAAAAAACTCACGACGACGGCGGCCCGGCTGCCGCTGGTGACCAGCGACCCCACCCTGACGGCGCTTCGGCCGTACGTGCTGGTGTTCCCGACCTATGGCGGGGTCACCGGCAAGGGAGCTGTGCCCCGGCAGGTGGTGAAGTTTCTGAACGACGCAGGAAACCGGGCGCTCCTTCGGGGAGTGATCGGTGCAGGCAACACGAATTTCGGTGAGACCTACTGCCTGGCGGCGGACATCGTCGCCGCGAAGTGCAACGTTCCTGTTCTCTACAGGTTCGAAGTCATGGGAACGTCCGAGGACGTTGACCGCGTATATCAAGGATTGGAAGAGTTTTGGACATGAGTGTTGCAGAGACGGAGACGGCGGGGGCCTCCCCGGCGTCCACCGAGCGCTACCGGGAGATGGGCTACCACGAGCTCAACGCGATGCTCAACCTGTACGGCCCCAACGGAGAGATCCAGTTCGACGCCGACAAGGAAGCCGCCCACCAGTACTTCCTGCAGCACGTCAACAACAACACCGTGTTCTTCCACGACCTCGAGGAGAAGCTCGACTACCTCGTGAAGAACGAGTACTACGAGCGGGAAACCCTCCACCAGTACACGATGAACTTCATCCGGGACCTCTACAAGCGTGCCTACTCGAAGAAGTTCCGCTTCGAGACCTTCCTCGGCGCCTTCAAGTTCTACACCTCGTACACCCTGAAGACGTTCGACGGGAAGCGCTACCTCGAGCGCTACGAGGACCGCGTGTGCATGGTGGCCCTGCACCTGGCGCGCGGCGACGAGAAGCTCGCGACCCAGATCGTCGACGAGATCATCGAGGGCCGGTTCCAGCCCGCCACCCCCACCTTCCTCAACGCCGGCAAGCGCCAGCGCGGCGAGCTGGTCTCCTGCTTCCTGCTGCGCATCGAAGACAACATGGAATCCATCGGGCGCTCAATCAACTCGGCACTCCAGCTGTCCAAGCGCGGCGGCGGCGTGGCCTTCGCGCTGACGAACATCCGCGAGGTCGGTGCGCCGATCAAGCAGATCGAGAACCAGTCCTCGGGTGTAATCCCCGTGATGAAGCTCCTCGAGGACAGCTTCTCCTACGCAAATCAGCTCGGTGCGCGCCAGGGCGCCGGCGCGGTGTACCTGCACGCGCACCACCCGGACATCAACCGGTTCCTCGACACCAAACGCGAGAACGCCGATGAGAAGGTCCGCATCAAGACGCTGTCCCTCGGCGTCGTCGTGCCCGACATCACCTTCGAACTCGCCAAGCGCGACGAGGACATGTACCTGTTCTCGCCGTTCGACGTCGAGAAGGTGTACGGCATGCCGTTCTCCGATATCTCGGTCACCGAGAAGTACTATGAGATGGTCGATGATTCCCGGATCAAGAAGACGAAGATCAAGGCACGCGAGTTCTTCCAGACCCTCGCGGAGATCCAGTTCGAGTCCGGCTACCCGTACATCATGTTCGAGGACACCGTGAACCGGGCCAACCCGATCGACGGCAAGATCATCATGTCCAACCTGTGCTCGGAGATCCTTCAGGTCTCGCAGCCCACCACGTACAACGATGACCTGTCCTACGCCGAGACCGGAAAGGACATTTCTTGCAACCTGGGCTCGCTGAACATCGCCAAGACGATGGATTCGCCCGACTTCGGCCTCACCATCGAAACCTCGATCCGCACCCTGTCGGCGGTGTCCGACATGAGCAACATCACCTCGGTACCCTCGATCGCCAAGGGCAACGACCAGTCGCACGCCATCGGCCTGGGCCAGATGAACCTGCACGGGTACCTGGCGCGGGAGCGGGTCCACTACGGCTCCGAAGAGGGCCTGGACTTCACCAACATCTACTTCTACTCCGTGCTCTTCCACTGCCTCCGGGCGTCGAACCTGATGGCGATCGAGACCGGCAGCACGTTTGCCGGCTTCGAGAAGTCGAAGTATGCCAGCGGCGAGTTCTTCGACAAGTACACCGATCGGGTGTGGGAGCCGGCCACGGAGCGTGTGCGCGAACTCTTCGAGAACGTCAGCATTCCCACGCAGGCGGACTGGCTCGCCCTCAAGGCATCGGTCATGGAGCACGGTATCTACAACCAGAACCTGCAGGCCGTGCCGCCGACCGGTTCCATCAGCTACATCAACAACTCCACTTCGTCGATCCACCCGGTGGCCTCGAAGATCGAGATCCGCAAGGAAGGCAAGCTGGGGCGCGTGTACTACCCGGCGCCTTACCTGACCAACGACAACCTGGAGTACTACCAGGATGCGTACGAGATTGGCTATGAGAAGGTCATCGACACGTACGCCGCTGCCACGCAGCACGTGGACCAGGGCCTGTCCCTGACGCTGTTCTTCAAGGATACGGCCACCACGCGTGACATCAACAAGGCCCAAATCTACGCGTGGCGCAAGGGCATCAAGACCATCTACTACATCCGTCTCCGCCAGCTCGCGCTGGAGGGAACTGAGGTGGAGGGCTGCGTCAGTTGTATGCTTTAGGCAACTAAATTAGGAAGAGAGCGACGGCGGGCCACCGCCCGCCGTCGTGCGTTCGGCTTAGGTATAACCCAACTTTTAGGGGAAGAAATGACCGAGAGGGTCAAGCTTCTGACACATGTCGAAGCGATCAACTGGAACCGCATCCAGGATGACAAGGACGTGGACGTCTGGAACCGCCTGGTCAATAACTTCTGGCTGCCCGAGAAGGTGCCGCTGTCCAATGATGTCCAGTCGTGGGCCACGCTCACGCCGGACGAGCAGCAGCTCACCATGCGCGTCTTCACCGGCCTGACCCTGCTGGACACCATCCAGGGCACCGTCGGCGCCGTCAGCCTGATTCCGGATGCGCTCACCCCGCATGAAGAGGCTGTCTACACGAACATCGCCTTCATGGAGTCGGTGCACGCCAAGAGCTATTCCTCGATCTTCTCCACGCTGGCCTCCACCAAGGAGATCGACGAGGCGTTCCGATGGTCCACCGAGAATGCGAACCTTCAGAAGAAGGCGCAGATTGTCATGGACTACTACCAGGGCGACGACCCGCTGAAGCGCAAGGTTGCCTCGACGCTGCTCGAGAGCTTCCTGTTCTACTCGGGCTTCTACCTGCCGATGTACTGGTCCTCGCGGGCGAAGCTGACGAACACGGCCGACCTGATCCGCCTCATCATCCGCGATGAGGCTGTGCACGGGTACTACATCGGTTATAAGTTCCAAAAGGGCTTGGAGAAGGTTTCCGAGGAGCGCCGCCAGGAGATCAAGGACTACACGTTCGAGTTGCTCTTCGAGCTGTACGAAAACGAGGTCCAGTACACGCACGACCTTTATGACTCCGTTGGCCTGGCTGAGGACGTTAAAAAGTTCCTGCACTACAACGCCAATAAGGCGTTGATGAACCTGGGCTACGAGGCGATGTTCCCGGCTTCGGTCACTGATGTGAACCCGGCGATCCTCTCGGCGCTGTCGCCGAATGCGGACGAAAACCACGACTTCTTCTCGGGGTCAGGGTCTTCATATGTGATCGGTAAGGCCGTCAACACTGAGGACGACGACTGGGACTTCTAGACCAGTTGTGATTCGAACGTCCAGTTGCGACTTGGTTTTGGCCATCGTCGCCTCCCGGCGACCTAGCGCCGCCGGGAGGTAATCCGTACGTCAGCGGGGCTAAGACCAGCGAACAAGGAATCGCGGCTGGAAAACCGACATATGAACCTGCGCTCCTGATCGAGCCGGGTGTCGCGGGTGGACCCATCACAGAGGTTATTCTGGCGTAGCCAGCTGCATTGGATCTCTTCCAGCCTCCGTGTCTGCTCCAGACACTAGCGCGAAGGTGTTTTCGGTGTCCCTAGTGCTGCCGTCAGCCGAGCCCGGAAAGGCGGGCCGCGGCCTGGCCGTCGCCGATCCTCGTGATGGCCCACCCCACCCCACCAAGGGCGTAGAGCGAGACGGGTATCAGCAGGCACCACTCCCGCAGAGACCCGGCGTTCCCGAGGAGCGGCACCGCGATGTTGCCGTTGGGGCGCCACACCTGCGCGACCACGGGAAACTTCCCCAGACCCCGCGGACGGCGGAGCCGCACGGGATAGACGGGATTACAGCCACCGGTGGTGAGCATGTCGCCGAGAATGTGGACGATCACGCCGATGCCTACGGCGATCGGGAACCAGAACTGCTCCTCGGGCGCGAACGCCGTGACGAAGGCCCCGGCGGTCAGCCCCACCACCCACGGCGATCGTCGCATGCTGTCCGGGATGATCTTCAGGGCCTTGACCGCGAAGGAAACTAGGAGCACGGTGAGTAGGCCTGCGCCAGGATAGACGGTACCGAGCTCGGCGGTCTCGACCGTCCAAAGCCCAGCCACGAAGGCGACGACGACGAATGCGGCGACGCCGAGCAGTGAGTGGGTGCCGCGGCGGTGCCCACCGGAGACGGCGCCGACACCGGCACAGAGCAGGTTGGAGAGCGGCGGCAGGGAGTGGGCGATCGTGGCATTGTGGTGATCGGCGTCGGGCAAGAGTGCCGCCCCCGCCGTCACGAGCGCACCGGTGACGACTCCGACCGGGCTGACGTCCAGGAGCCCCACACCGAGGACGACGGAGTCCGGCAGCATCGGGAGGAACCGCCCGGTGTGCACCTCGATCTGGGTGGTGGCGGCAACCCAGGCGGCGGCGCCGCAGGCAGCATGGTGGGCACCCATCATGGTGGTCCCTCTCGATAGCAATCCGCGCGGCTGCAGGATCGTCGCCGGCAGGACCCATCCTGACGCGTGCCACCCCCATTATCCGCGCCGGCCTGCACGTCGGCATAAGACAGCCGACGCGGTGGGCACAGTTACATCAGCCAGCGCCACCATCGTGACGGTTCCGGCTCTGGTTTCGGTTCCGGCGCCGGTTCCTCTCCCAGGGCTCGCGCAGCCTCGACGACGTCGTCCGTAGTGAGCGTCATCACCGCGTTCCGATCGAGCGTGTCGAGGTTCCGGTCCTCGTCGAGCGACAGCCTCAGCGCCTGCCGGTTGAGCGCTTGCTCGAACAGCGTGCGGGCGAAGCGCGCATTGCCGGAGTCCTCGCCGGCGTGAAGGCCGGAGAGGATGCGGCGCAGCATCTGCTCCGCGCCCGGCTCCAGTGTGTACTCGTGCTGGGCAAGCATCTGGTGGAAGATCGTCTGGAGCGCATCGACCGAGTAGTCGGGGAAGGTGATCTCGCGCGCGAACCGGGAGCGTAGACCGGGGTTCGAGAGCAGGAATGACTCCATTAGCCGCGGATAGCCGGCCACGATGACCACCAGGCGGTGGCGGTGATCCTCCATCCGCTTGAGCAGGACCTCGATCGCCTCGGGTCCGAAGTCCGTCCGGCCATCCTCCGGGGCCAGAGCGTAGGCCTCGTCGATGAACAGGACGCCATCCAGCGCCCGCCGGATCACCCGGTCCGTCTTGATCGCCGTCGCGCCGACATACTGACCGACCAGGCCCGACCGGTCGACCTCGACCAAATGTCCCTTCTGCAGCAGCCCGACCGCGCGGTACATTTCGGCCAGGAGCCGCGCCACGGTGGTCTTGCCTGTGCCCGGGTTTCCGAGGAACACCAGATGCTGCGATGTGGCTACCTCCGACAGGCCGTGCGCCTTACGGCGTGCCTGGACCTGGAGCAGTGCGACAAGGGCCTGCACCTGTTCCTTCACGGTCTCCAGCCCTACCAATGCGTCGAGCTCGGCCTGCACCTCGGAGAGGGGTCGAGCCGGCCCCGGTCGACCACTGAAGAGATCACCGACCAGGTCGTCTACCCGTTCAGAACCCGGCAGTTTGAGCTGCTCTGTGAGATGGCTGAGCGTATCGCGCAGGTCGTCAAGTGGATTACGGCTGGCAGCCATGCGTTTCTCCTGTGGCGACTGTTGGTCTACGAGTGAATGGTTCGCGGTCGTTGGATCGGTGTGCTGGTCGGCATGGCTTGCTGGTGGGCGAGTGTCAACTGTAGTACTCCAGCGAACTCGCTGACAGGGCGCTAGACAAGTCACCGCAAGAGGAAAATAAGTAGGAGTTCCGTTCTCCCTCGACGGAGGCGCCCGGTGCCTGCAAGGGAATTGGGCGCTTCTTCACATCACTCGTCCGCATGCACATCTAAGAAGACGAGATGTACGTTGAATGCATGTCGACCATCAATATCACTGATGCAAGGGCGCGCCTGCCTGAACTTCTCACCGTCGTCGAGTCTGAGCCCGTCTTCATCGAGCGGCGCGGCCAGCGGGCAGCAGTTCTCCTGTCACCGGAGCGCTATGAGCAGATGCTTGACGCCCTCGAGGAAGTTGAAGATATTGCAGCCTTCGACGCTGCCATGGCGGAAGAGGGGAACGATATTCCTTGGACCCAGGTGAAGGCGGACCTCGGCTGGGCATGAACGGCTACCGGATCGAACTCCGCCCTGCCGCCGTCCGCGCACTCAAGAACATTCACCCGGAAGACCGTGAGCGTATTCAGGGTGCCATCGCCCTTCTCGGCCAGGACCCACGGCCGCCCAAGACCAGGGCGTTGAGCGGCCGACCCGGTTACCGGGTCCGCGTGGGCAACTACCGGATCAGCTACACGATTCGGGATGACGTCCTCCTGATCGTCGTCGTCAACGTCGGGCACCGCCGGGATGTCTAGCAGAAGTAGTGGCAAATAGCCTTGAACTTCTATGCTGCGGCGGTCCGAGTGCGCTGAGCCCGCTCCGCTCCGCGGATGATCAATTCGCCCGCGATCCCGAGGCCGATGAGCACAAGCAGATTCCCGTTGCGCGCGGAACTGGCTGCCATGTAGGTGTTCTGCGATGCCTGGACCAATGCAAGTTCGTTGGCATACCAGCCATTGACCACTGATTGTTGCGGAGCGCGCTCCGTAGCACGGTTGTTCAGCTCGTTCTCCACTGCGGCTGCGTCAAGCTGAGATGTCCAGTCGTAAGGCGCACCGACGTCGTCTCGGTTAGGAGCGCCGCCAACCCACGTGATGATCAACAGAAGCGCCAGGAGTGTCCCCACGACAATGCGCGCAAGCTGCGCGAGACCGACGGTTTTGCCCAGCCTTCCCAGGCGCCGCTTGCGAGCGTCGACTACTGCTTGCGGCTCCGCTTGAGGTGGTGGTGTCACCTGCCGCGGTGCATAGCGGGACACGGTGCCGCGCCTGCCGAGGACAGCGGTGGCGTGCGGGGTTGGATGAACATTGTTCAGGCCGTGAACGACCCGAGTCATGAGGAGCACAAGGAGTACCGGGAGTGGCTGGGGCTAGCGCGCGGTGAGGTTCTGAATCCCAAGGCGTTCGATGTGCGACAGGCCAACGAGGCGCTGGCTGACCTCTTCTGACGACAGCCGGCGCCCTGCCCGGCCTTATGGGTCGTCAAGAACGTGCCATGACGCCTCGCCCGTCTGACCAACGTCGGCTGGGCACCAGAACCGGGACAGCGTCTCGGGATCGCGGCAGTTTGTACAAGCTTGGAAAGTCGGCAGCTCATGTGTCGAATTCACTAGACAACGCCGGTGTGGTCGCGACGCCGGCTCGTCTCACCTGGGGATGGATAACCGGACCTGGCGAACGCCCGTGACGCCCACGCTGAGCCGTGCCAGGCCAGGCCCACAGTTGTCCGATTCATGGCTCGGGTATGCTGGCAGGCATGGGAATGGTCCCGATGAGGTTCTGGTGTGCCACCTCGGTGGCCCCGCGGCAGGCGTCCCAGTGAGGGCCCTCGTGCCGGGCGGTGTCCTGGCCGTACTGCTGCTGATGACCGGCTGCACCGGCAACGGCGAGGTGACCGGTTCGACGCAACAGATGCCTTCCAAGTCCGCGCCTTCGCCGAGCCCGTCGAGCACGTCGACGCAACAGATGCCTTCCAAGTCCACGCTTTCGCCGAGCCCGTCGAGCGCGTCGCCGCTGACCGTGGAGTCTGCTCCGGGTGTCTCGCCGAGCAGCCAATCGGCTACGTCGCTCGCTCCCGGCGAACTGACCGCGCTGAATCAGAACCTGATCGGGGCGGCCTGGGACAACAATGTCGCCGAAGCTCTCCGGCTCATTGCCGCCGGCGCTGACGTCAACTATGAGGACGAGACCGAACAGAGCGCTTTCCTCATCGCAGCGAGTGAGGGCTACCTCGAGCTGTTGGACCTGACCCTGGGCAATGGTGCGGACGTCCACGCGCGTGACAGTTACAACGGTACTGCTTTGATCCGCGCCGCGGAGCGTGGCCACGCGGACGTGGTGCGAAGGCTGCTGGAGACGGACGTGAACGTCAATCACGTCAACAACCCGGGCTGGACCGCACTGCACGAGGCGATCATCTTTGGCGATGGCTCGCCCCGGTACGTGGAGACCGTGCAGCTGCTCGTCGAAGGCGGCGCCGACGTGAGGCTCCCTTCCCAGGGCGATGGTGTGACGCCCTTGCAGCACGCCACGTCCCTGGGCTTCCAGGAGATCGCTGTTATTCTGCGCGAAGCGATGGAACAGTAGGCTGCGGGCGTCGCCACACCAGCAGGAGAAGTGTTGCCACTATCGACAAGAGCCGCTTCGTAGCTGACCGGAACGATGCTCACCTGTGACGACCCCGGGATCGCGAGGGGTTGGCGCGGAGTGCAGGTCGAGCAGTTCAGCCGTTCCCAGGACCCGGATCCCGTCGCGGGAGGCCAGGGCGGCGTCGTCGATCCGATTCCCCTTGATGTACTTGAGGTGGCCGGTAGCGATCAGCTTCTGGATGGAGACGGGCTGCATGGTCCTGGTGGGATCTCCCGGAAGCATGACCAGGCCACTCAACCGGTCGGCTTCTCCGGTGTGCAGCAGGCGCACGAGTGAATTTCCCCGAAGGGCGACGTCGCTATGCCCCGGAGCTGAATCCCTGGGCTGAACGGCCACGAAGGATCCCCTGCCGGCGAGCAGCACGCGGGCCTGCGCCAGCCGGGCGAAACGGAAGGAGTGTGCGCGCACGGTGGCGTGGTTCCCCATCGAGGCGACGATATCGGTCACCAGGTCCTGCCGGACACCCTCGGTGAGCTCCCTGGTGCTGAGATCCGCCACCAGAGTCCAGCGTTCGGCGATGGGTACCTCCGCGAACGACGGCCCCAGCACCCACAGCGCCTGTGCTTCGCGGGGACGAAAGGGCAGCAGCCCCGGGGGTAGCCGCACGATGGCGCGCACCCGCCCGGTACGCAACAGCCCTGACCGGAGTTCTTCAACTCCGCCTGTCACGGGAACGTCGCAGAGCACCCGTGCCGGCGCCATGATGACCGCCCGCTGGTGTTCATCCATCTGCAGGGCCAGGTGCTCCACGGACGTGAGGACCTCCGACGCATCCATTCCCGGTTCGCCGGGGGAGGGGTACTGCGCCACATGCACCACAGGGCCCTGAACAGTGAATTCTCCGCCGCGGCCGACGCTGATGTTCCCGCCGTCCATACCGTGCACCCGGAGGCGGCGACGCACCGGTCGACTGGTGCCGCCGTCGTCGTCCGCTGTCAAAAAGGTAGCCGGGGCGCCTTCTCCGGTGGCGCGCACGACGCCGAGCAGCAGGTCACTGCCGCCCCGCGTCGAGTCGGCGAACACGAACTGCCCGCCGAGCGCCGCGGCCAGCTCGACGGCGACCGCGGCGATCAGCTCCACGGCGGGTTCCGCGACCGCGGTATCCGCGTGCTCCCGGAACCCTGCCCGGTACCGGGTGGCCAGCAGGTGCTCGAAGGCTGCGGCCGGGTTGTAGGCGCTGTCCACCAGCCGGTCCGCGGACGACGCCGTCGAGGCGAGTGCGGGCCCCATGGCCTCCACTTCCGAAAACAGGAAGAGATCGTCAGGATCAGATTCGTCGGCGACGTCCAGGATTTCGTCGGCGCCCAGCTGCCCCAGTGACCTGCCGGTGATCGCCTTGAGCGTCAGCAGGGCGGTCAGGGCGTCGAGCGTGTTTCCCGGACCGCCGTCGGGTGCCACACCGGGCGCCCGGGCGAAAGCGGCGACGTCGTTCACGGCCTCCGGGTTGTTGCCCCGTCCCGTCGCTTCGAGCCAGCCGGCCACCTGATCGCCGTCGAACAGGTCACGGCCACCTTCCCGCGTTGCAGGCTCAGGAAACGGGACGTCTGCACCGGCGCTGCGCTTGCGCCACATGGACACCGCAGGGCGCTGGACCTGTGCGAGGGCGGCGACATCGGACAGGGTCATGGGCAGGGCTTGTGCTTCGCTCAATTGCGCCTCCTTGGGGCGTCGACCCAGCGTAGTAGCGGGGAGGTACATTCTTGGTTAGGTGCTGATAATGGGGGTTATCAACTCCTTTCGAGTGTTTGCGAACGGGTCGCCGTAGCGTCGGTTCTGCAGCGAGGAGGTCATTCTCCGATGCTGCGACGGCGGCGGGAGACGAAGCGTTGGGGACCGGTCTCCCGCCGTCGCTACCCACCAGGCGGACGAGCGCCGGCTCGACGATGTGCAGCAGGAAGCGGAGCCCTCCTCGCAGGAGCAAAAGCCCGCCCGGAGGAGGAGCGTGCTTCCTGCCGTGGCCGTCCGGTGCTACTGACTAGCTCAGTACATGCGTGGGTTGGTGTTCTTCAGCCGGGACGAGACAAGAAGCGCAAGTGGAGGAAAAATCAGGAGCACACCCAGCGACCATGTGAGGCCGTATTGGTCGCCCAGCCATCCGAACAAGGGAGCGCACGCCCCTCCGGCTGATACGGCAAGACCGAGGGTGACCCCGGATGCAGTCCCTATATGGTTCGGTAGGTAGTCATGACCAAGGGTGGTTTGGACTGAGAACGGTAAGTACAGACCCAATCCGAGCAGCGCTACCGCCATCACCGCGACCACCATCGATGGTGCCGCGAGAAGCATGATCAGGGACGGAAGGCATAGCGCGTAACCCAGGCGGATGGCGAACAGGCGGGACAGCCGGTCCGCCAA
>NZ_KI914770.1:1196-2364 GCF_000520535.1 Arthrobacter sp. H41 | reverse complement strand
CCAACAAGAAAACCCACACCATCACGAACCCCGCGAACCCGTGTCGCCGTCGCACGCTGGGAAGCAGGGCCAGGGGTGGACTAGCCGGCCGCGCCGACGTCGGCCATGGCGAGGCTCCGCTTGCCACGGCGCACCAGCAGATACCGGTGGTGGAGGAGAGTTTCCTCCCCCACCACGTGTTCGGCGTCGGTGATCTTGAGATTGTTGACGTAGGCGCCACCTTCGGCGACAGTCCGCCGCGCCGCCGAATTGCTTGCGGAAAGACCGGTAGCCACCAGAAGATCCACTATTCCCAGTGCAGAACGCGAAACGGCCACGGACTCGAGCTCCGCCGTCGCGGCCGTGAGCGTCGCCTCATCGAGGTGGGCCAGCTCGCCCTGCCCGAACAGCGCGGCGGAAGCGGCGATCACTTTCTCAGTGGCGTCGACGCCGTGCACCAGCGAGGTGACGTCGTAGGCGAGCACCCGCTGTGCTTCGCGCCGGTGGGGCTGCTCCTCCGTCGCAACCTTGAGAGAGGCGATCGCCTCGCGGGAGCGGAAGGTGAAGATCTTGAGGCGGTCCACAACGTCGGCGTCGGAGGTGTTCAACCAGAACTGGTACATCGCGTAGGGACTCGTCATGGCCGGATCCAGCCACACGGCATTCCCCTCGCTCTTTCCGAACTTCGTTCCATCGGAATTGGTGATGAGCGGGGTGCCGATGGCATGGACTCCAACGCCCTCCGCCTTCCGGACCAGATCCGTACCACTGGTCAGGTTGCCCCACTGGTCGGAGCCCCCGGTCTGGAGCACACAGCCGTACTGCCGGAACAGTTGGAGGTAGTCCATGCCCTGGAGGATCTGGTAGCTGAATTCCGCGTAGCTGATGCCCTCATCCGAGTTGAGACGGGTGGCCACGATGTCCTTCTTGATCATCGTGCCCACGCGGAAGTACTTGCCGACCTCGCGCAGGAAGTCGATTGCACTCATCGGCGCTGTCCAGTCGAGATTGTTCACCATCCGGGCACCGCTGGCACCCTCGAAACTGAGAAAACGCTGTACCTGGCCCTGCAGGTAGCCGACCCACTCGGCAACGGTCTCCTTGGTGTTCATGGTGCGCTCCGCCGTCGGGCGTGGATCGCCGACCAGGCCGGTGGAGCCGCCGACCAGCGCGAGGGGCCGGTGCCCGG
>NZ_KI914770.1:0-1096 GCF_000520535.1 Arthrobacter sp. H41 | reverse complement strand
ATCGCCGACCAGGCCGGTGGAGCCGCCGACCAGCGCGAGGGGCCGGTGCCCGGCGAGCTGAAGCCGCCGCATGGTCAGGAGCTGGACCAGGTTCCCGAGGTGGAGGCTCGGTGCCGTCGGATCGAATCCGCAGTAGAACACGGTGGGATCCCCCGCGAGGAGCGCCTCGAGTTCGGTTTCGTCGGTGGACACCTGCACGAGGCCGCGCCAACGCAGCTCCTGCCAGACGTTTGAGAAGGAGGGGTCGTTCTGCTGGGCGGTTTTATTCCGGACTGGGGATTCTGGTTGCTGCGGCACAGCATCCAAATTATCAGCCCTCGATCCCCTCCGGGATCTGGCCTGTGGTAATCAGCCTCAGCCGCTGGGTGGGACGCGTCATGGCGACATACAAATCGCCGACGCGGGCGCTGGCGGAATCGAGCATGAGCTGCGGCTCGAGGATGGTGACGCCGTCGAACTCGAGGCCCTTGGAGCCGCGCGGGGAAATGACCACGATGTCCTGGCCCGGGCCGCCCGCACCGGTGCCGACCCGCGAGCCGTATACCGGCTCCGCCGACCAGGCCGGTGGAGCCGCCGACCAGCGCGAGGGGCCGGTGCCCGGCGAGCTGAAGCCGCCGCATGGTCAGGAGCTGGACCAGGTTCCCGAGGTGGAGGCTCGGTGCCGTCGGATCGAATCCGCAGTAGAACACGGTGGGATCCCCCGCGAGGAGCGCCTCGAGTTCGGTTTCGTCGGTGGACACCTGCACGAGGCCGCGCCAACGCAGCTCCTGCCAGACGTTTGAGAAGGAGGGGTCGTTCTGCTGGGCGGTTTTATTCCGGACTGGGGATTCTGGTTGCTGCGGCACAGCATCCAAATTATCAGCCCTCGATCCCCTCCGGGATCTGGCCTGTGGTAATCAGCCTCAGCCGCTGGGTGGGACGCGTCATGGCGACATACAAATCGCCGACGCGGGCGCTGGCGGAATCGAGCATGAGCTGCGGCTCGAGGATGGTGACGCCGTCGAACTCGAGGCCCTTGGAGCCGCGCGGGGAAATGACCACGATGTCCTGGCCCGGGCCGCCCGCACCGGTGCCGACCCGCGAGCCGTATACCGGC
>NZ_KI914769.1:887-2400 GCF_000520535.1 Arthrobacter sp. H41 | reverse complement strand
TGCCGCGCGGGTGGCCCCGGTGGTGACGCCGATCCCGCCCGCGGCGTAGTCCTGGCCCGCCATGCGGGCGGCGAACTCCGCTGAGCGGTCCCCCGCGAAGACCAGGTGGGTGTGCGAGTCCACCCAGCCCGGCAGCACGGCCCGCCCGCCGACGTCCACGGCGCGGTCCGCGGCAGGAGCCTCGGTGGCGGGGCCGAGCCAGGCGACGACGCCGTCCTGGAGCACCAGGGCGGCGTCGTGCAGGACGGAGTCCCCACCGCGGGCCGGGTCCACGGTCCTCAGCTCGCCGATGCCCGTGACCAGCTCAGCCCGGCCCCGTCCAGCCGTGTCCCGTCCAGCTGAATCCTGTCCGGCCGGGGTCGGCCTGTCCGGGTTCCGTCCATCCGGGTTCGGCTTGTCCGGGTTCCGGGGCTCAGTCATCGGGGTACCCGCGGCATCTCCCGCATCGGCACCCGTACGCCGCGCTCGGCGGCGACATCGAGGGCCCGCTCGTAGCCGGCGTCGGCATGGCGGATCACGCCCATACCGGGATCGTTGGTGAGCAGGCGCTCCAGCTTCTGCGCAGCGAGCTCGGTGCCGTCGGCCACACCCACCTGCCCGGCATGGATGGACCGGCCGATGCCCACGCCGCCGCCGTGGTGGATGGACACCCAGGTGGCGCCGGAGGAAGCTGCGGTGAGGGCGTTGAGCAACGGCCAGTCGGCGATCGCGTCGGAGCCGTCGGCCATGGCTTCGGTCTCCCGGTAGGGGGAGGCCACCGAGCCGGAGTCCAGGTGGTCGCGGCCGATCACGATGGGCGCGGAGACCTTGCCCTCGGCCACGAGCCGGTTGAAGAGCATCCCGGCCTGATGCCGCTCGCCGTAGCCGAGCCAACAGATCCGGGCCGGCAGGCCCTCGAACTCGACGTACTCCTGCGCGGCGTCGATCCACTGGTGCAGGTGCTCGTTGTCCGGGAACAGCTCCTTGATCGCCGCATCGGTGACCTCGATGTCCTTCGGGTCTCCCGACAGGGCGACCCAGCGGAACGGGCCCATTCCCTCGCAGAACAGGGGACGGATGTAGGCGGGGACGAAGCCGGGGAACTCGAACGCACGCCCGTATCCGGCGTGGCGGGCCTCGTCCCGGATGGAGTTGCCGTAGTCGAAGACTTCAGCTCCCTCGTCCTGGAACTCCACCATGGCCTGCACCTGGGCGGCCATGGATGCGCGGGCCTTCTTGGTGAAGCCGTCAGGGTCGGCCTTCGCCTCGGCGTCCCACCGGTCGACGGTGTATTCGACGGGCAGGTAGGCCAGGGGGTCGTGGGCGGAGGTCTGGTCGGTGACCACGTCCACGGTGAGCTCCCCGGCGCGGTGTCGGCGCAGCAGGTCGGGGAAGATCTCGGCGGCGTTGCCCACGTAGCCTACGGACAGCGCCCGGCGCTCGGCCTTGGCCGCCAGCACCTTCTGCAGGGCCGTCTCGAGGTCGGTCTCGACGTCGTCGAGGTAGCGCTTCGCCTGCCGGCGGCGCAGGCGGG
>NZ_KI914769.1:0-787 GCF_000520535.1 Arthrobacter sp. H41 | reverse complement strand
CTGCCGGCGGCGCAGGCGGGTCTCGTCCACGTCGACGATGAGGACCGCACCGCCGTTGAGGGTCACGGCCAGAGGCTGGGCCCCGCCCATGCCACCGCACCCACCGGTGAGGGTGAAGGTGCCGGCCAGGGTCGGTTCGACGAGGCGGCCGTCCTCGTGCATCTTGCGTGCCACGGCGAAGAACGTCTCGTAGGTGCCCTGCAGGATGCCCTGGGTCGCGATGTAGATCCAGGACCCGGCGGTCATCTGCCCGTACATCGTCAGGCCCTCGGCCTCCAGACGGCGGAACTCCGGCCAGTTGGCCCAGTCCCCCACGAGGTTCGAGTTGGCGAGCAGTACCCGCGGGGCCCACTCGTGGGTGCGGAACACGCCCACGGGTTTGCCGGACTGTACGAGCAGCGTCTCATCGGCCTCCAGTGTCTTCAGCGTGGCCACAATCGCGTCGTAGGCCTCCCAGCTGCGGGCGGCGCGGCCGGTGCCGCCGTAGACCACGAGGTCGTCCGGGCGCTCGGCCACTTCCGGGTCCAGGTTGTTCATGAGCATGCGCAGCGGCGCCTCTGTCTGCCAGCTCTTGGCGTTCAGGGCGGTGCCGCGCGGGGCGCGGACGGGGCGGGATCCGGGCAGTGCCATGGTGGTCCTCCTAGGTGGTGCCGGGCCGCGGCGGGGCCGGTTTCGGGATACTTCCATCGCACCACGTTCCGGGATCCGGGTTTCGACCTGCGGCCCGCTTCTGTCCGGTATTCCAGACGCGGGAATCAGTTCCGCGGCCCGAAGCCGTACAGGCGGG
>NZ_AZRZ01000481.1 GCF_000520535.1 Arthrobacter sp. H41 | reverse complement strand
CCATCGGAATCCTGCAACGCGCCTCCAACGGCCAGAACATCAAACTCCGAGCCCTGGCCGAGCAACTCGTCACCAGCATCGGCACCACCCCGGCCCAAACCCACTTCAGCACCTGAACCCAGTCCCGGCTGTCAACGACCAGTGAGGTTCCGGACGAAGGTTGCCAGGCGTTGGCCCAAGGACAAAGCCGCCGCCGGGTGCGCGGGGATTTCCAATTGCTCGTGCCCCGCAAGGGCCTCGCCTGCCGGTTCGGATGAGCCCGATCCGACGTCGTCACTTTCCTTCCGAGGCCTTAACGAAGGCATATGGGGTGGCAGGGTTCGCTCAAAGATGGCGAGCCGCTCAGACTCATCGTCTTTGTGTTCCCCGACGTTCACGAAACCGTACCGGGTCACCAATCGCCGGCACAGCAGATCATCGGTGCTCAGGCTGGCCCTGACGGTGCGGACCTCCGGGAGGGCTTCAGCTTTCTCTAACAGGATGACAAGAGCCGCTTCGGCGTAGCCTTTCCGCCGGTGCACCGGATCCACGGCATACCCGATCTCCACCACGCCGACAGGATCAGGAGGGCCACGGAAACCCGCCCATCCGACGGTCCGTTGAGCCCCGAAATCCACGATTAATCGGGCAACCCACCCTGTCTTACCTGGTGCGGCGGCAACCTGTTCGCTGCTCATCCGCCACACATCCAGTCCCTCCGGCGACACCAAATACGGTGTTAGGACATCCGGAGCCACAGCTGTGTTCGAGAACGCCTGGGCAGCCTCCAGGTCTCCCCTGCTGAGAGCATGGATCACCTCGGTAGGAAGCTGCACCAAAGAAGTGTCTTCTGCCTCAAGGGCCCCCGAAGACCACGGACCGTCGCTCATGCTCATGCTCTGATTTTCGCAGCTTCCCGAGCTTACGGATGATCGGCGGGCACCTGGGAGATCAGCACTGGATTTTTAGTAATGACGGGATTGAGAGCGTGAGGACCCCTGATACCGCCTCTGCGCGAAGAGGTGAATCTGCGTCCATCGACCAGTGAAACGGGACGCCCTCAAGATCCGGTCGGAGTTTCTGCCTCTCGGTGACGTCGAAGGCCTTGATCGTGGACTGTGTGTTGTCGGCGATGATGAAGCGTTGGTACGCAGCTCATTGTTCCGCGCGGTAGGAGCACCACCGGCTTCCTCCACCTCGCGACTGGCGGTGCAGCACGGCTATTCCCCCGGTGTCGACCCACGGCCGTGTGATGAAGCTGATATGAGACGACGTGCGCGGACCTTTATCCTTGGAACTGAAATTATCTGGCTCCTGCCACGAGTCAGGAATGATGGAAGGACTGGATGTGCTGGATGTCTATGTGCAGCAGTGGACTGCTCTTCAGACCGTCCGTGCGTCGAACCTGCGCGTCGATGACGTGTTCGTGGCTTACGGAAGTATCGGCGGGGCTGCCGACGAGGTTGACGTCGCGGGGTATCTGACGGGCCTGGTCATGCTCCCGACCCTGGAGCGGGATTTGGTAGCGCAGACCATCAACGAGCTGCTGGATGTTACAGGGTCCCTCGTCGACGGCGCCCACTACAGCACTGATGACGTCACCGCCGGCTCCGGGTACAGCGACTACCTCCGGGCCCTGGTTCTCTCCCCGGACGGGTATGCCTTCCACGTGCCAGCTGCCGGGGATTCCAGCACCAGCAGCACTACCTCCGATGCCTCACCTGACGCTCCAGGGGGTGCCTTCCACAAAGCCGGTGATGCCGGGGCGGATGCGCCTGTCGACGATGTGGAGTATGAACGGGAGTTCCGGCGTTGCCATGCCCTGTATGAGTCGGGGCTGCTTGAGACGGGCGCGGAGGAAAGATTCGACCGGATCACTGTCCAGGCTCGGGACTACTTCGGTGTCAGCTCGGCCTCGATCGCCCTGATCACCGAGGACTCCCAGATCATCAAGTCCGTCGTCGGCCCGATCGGCCAGGACTTGCCGCGCGAGGTTGCCCTGTGCTCAAAGACCATCGAGAAGGATCGGACCCTGGTGATCACTGATGCCAGCACCGACCCCGATTACCGGGATCATCCCCTGGTCGTCGACGGGCCGGAAGTCCGGTTCTATGCGGGCCATCCCGTGTCCACGGCCGGTGGGTGGCGGATCGGAACGCTGTGCCTGATTGATGACCGGCCCCGGGCCTTCACCGAGGACGACGAACGGGACTTGAGGGCCTTCGCGGCCCGCGTGCAGGTCGAGATGTGGGTTTCCCCCCTCCACTAACCCCGTATCAACGTCGGAGCAGCACCAGGCATGCGTGCCTACGTGCGTGCGTGTTCCCTACGGGGGGCACGTGAAGGATGGTGCAGTGAGCGCATCATGAGAAAAATCAGCGTACTGAGTGTATTTTTGGCGTACTTCTGGTTAGTGTCAGGAGAGTACCGGGTCCAGAAAAAGGCGCGGTGACGCACCAGCACAGGATTTGACCATGACACAGCAGTTATACCCCGACACCACGATTTCACCCGAGATCTCGGGACCGGCAGCGCCGCCGGTCGCGGGATTCTCCGGAGAAACTCTCCTTGATGTTGATGTTTTCCGCTCCCGGCGGGGTGAGCGTGAGTCCGTGTGGCTGGAACGAGCACTGGCGATCGAGGACTTTTCCCAGACCTCGATGAGGGAATTGCGGGTGCTGGCGAACCAGCTGTACCGGCTCATCGA
>NZ_AZRZ01000480.1 GCF_000520535.1 Arthrobacter sp. H41 | reverse complement strand
ACCGGCACCCGCTCCAGCACCCGCACCCGCACCCGCTCCAGCACCCGCACCCGAGCCACCACCCGCACCCGCACCCGAGCCACCACCCGCACCTGAACCACCACCCGCACCTGAACCAGGACCAGCGCCTGAGGTCAGCCCTGAATGCACTGCACCGTCGGTCGATATCCCGGCGCCATTGCTCGACGCATTGGGTCGGGCTCTGGAACCACCACCCTGCGGTGGAACGCCTGCTCCAGAGGGCCCAGGGTTGCCGCTCCCGGTCGCTCCGGCCACCAAGGAACCCGCGGCTTGACCTTCGCGACGAGACTCGAAGTTGCTACGGCGTTGCCTTGAACCCGATCTGCTTGTGGGTTCCGTCGCAGTACGGCTTCAATCCCGACGCTCCGCAGCGGCATAAGGCAACAGTTTTGCGCCGTCGCGGGAGCGCGGCACCGTCGGGGTCCACGAGTTCGAAGTCGCCGCGCACCAGAAGCGGGCCGTCCGGGAAGGCCACGATCGACGCACCTGCCTCTTCCAGGGGGGGTGCGTCGTCGTCGGCCTGGGAACGGGCGTCACCCGGGATCCTGGTCATACCGTCGATGCCGCCCCGGAATGCAGGAGCGAAGTTCTCCCACCGGCCCAGGCATCCATGATCTGAACGGTCATGAGTTCGTCGACGTAGAGCGCCGCCGCGACTCCGAACAGGACGTCGCCCAGAAGTTCCGGTTCCGCTTCGACGAGGCCGCCCGCCATATCCCTTGCTGCGATCTGCTCGTGGACGGCGTCGGCCTCGACGTGTTCGTCGAAGTACTCGCGCGCGTCCTCGCTGTATCCATGGCGCTTGAAGCCCCGGGAATAGAGGCGGTTCGGCTGGGACGACGTCATTTCATAGGCAGCGAGGTGACCTACTGCGGCGCCGCGGAGGCGCCGACTCAGGCCGAAAAGCGACATCAGGTTATTCGAGGCGAGGGTGATGGCGGGAGTGGTGTCCAAATAGGCGCCATAGGTGTCATCAAGGTCCAGCTCGCGGAGTGTTTTCGCAAACAGTGCCGAGTGCATGCGCGCCGGGCGTCCGCCGCCATATTCGTCGGCCTGGATCTCGACCAGCGCCGCTTTAGCACGTCCGGCGATGCGCGGAATGGCGAAGGTGTGGGGATCAGCTTCCTTCAACTGATAGATGGATTTATTGATCAGGAACTCGCGCAGCTGCTCGTCGGTCGCCTCCTTCGCCACGAACCGGGACATGCTCGGCCCGCCGGCCTCACCTGTGATCCGAAAGAGCTCGGCAGCCACCGCTTCGCTCGTTGCCGCCGGCAGCTCGCTCAACGTAACCTCCCGCCGGAGCCGCTGTTCCATTGCCGCCGCGATTTTGCCCCTCGCCCCGATAAGGCTCGGGTTCCACTCCCAATCGGTGCTCGCACCGTCGATGCCGCTGTAGTGCAGTTCGTAGAGGCAGAACAGGGTCAGTTGCAGGTCGTCGTCGAAAAGGAGGTCCGGGGTGGATTCCAGTGCCTCGTCCACGGCGTCCGACAGCCCGGCGAGGGCCGCCCCTGCCGGTCCAGTGCCGGTGATGATGCCGAGAACCAGCTCACTGACGGGACCGCGTGCTGAAGGTTGCTTCATCAAACGCTCTTTCTGTTCGGCGTGATGCCCTGCCATCGGGGCCAGTACTAAGCTTACTTCGTTTCGGCACTGGACAGCGCTCGCTGGGAAGGACGGCCCGGTCAAAAGGGACTGCCGGCCGGTGAGCGTTGGGCCTACACCCGGTTTGCCGTGCGGTTGCTCTTCTTCGACAGGGCAAGTGCCAGGCCGATCATGCCGACACCCAGGAAGAGGTGAAGCCAGTTGTCGGCATTGTTGAGCGGCACGAAGTTCGCGGCGGACTCCATGTCGATGAACAGCCCGTACAGCCAGAGGACAAGATAGATCACGCCGCCGCCCAGGAGGAAGGCCCTCGAACCCGAGATGGACTTCGCCATTGCCAACCCGGCGACGCCGAACAACAGGTGGACGATGTTGTGCAGGATGGAGACCTGGAAGATGCCGAGCAGCATCGCCATGGATTCGTGTCCCGCGAATGACATCTGGTCGTAGTTGCTGGTGATTCCCGGAATGAACCCCAGGATACCGACGAGCAGGAAGACGGCACCCACGGCCTGCGCGGCCTTCTGGATCGTCGTCTTGCCGTGGTGGGTGGTGGTGTTGCCTGATGTTGTCATTTTCTTCTCCTTACGACTACTCGCGGTTCAGTTTGTCCTGGATTGTTCCCGCAGCCTTCTCCACGACATTGGGAAGCTCGGTGGTTCCATAGAAGCGCGCGTCCGGGTGGGTCGGTGGCGGCATCGGAGCCCTTGTCGTCGGACCATCGTGGTAGGAGAACTCGCCATACCCGTCCGGGGTCGGGCCGGAGGCCCAGCTGCCCTCGGACGCCGTCGGGCCGTCCGAGAAGTTGAGGTACTGGTAGGACACCGAGCGCTCTTCCTTCTTAAGTGGAAAGTTGCTCGGCACAGGCATCTGTTCGAGCTTTTCCTCCTGCAGTTCGCGCGCCGCTGCAATCCACTGGTTCTGGTGCATGGTGTCCCGGGCGAGAAGGAAGGACAGCATGTCCCGGATGCCGTGGTCGTCCGTCATGTGGTACAGCCGCGCGACCTGGAGGCGCCCCTGCATTTCGGCGTTTGCATTCGCGGTGAAGTCCGCGAGCAGGTTTCCGCTTGCCGTGATGTAACTGCCCTGCCAGGGGTTGCCCATACTGTCGAAGGGGCGGGCTCCCGCCCCGGCGACGATCGCCTGCTGCAGATCGG
>NZ_AZRZ01000479.1 GCF_000520535.1 Arthrobacter sp. H41 | reverse complement strand
GCCGGTACTGGCAGCCGCACTGGCGACCGGCGCCGGAAGGGCGAGAGCCCCGGCCTGCTGCTCCAGCATCCCGGCGGTCCGAAGGATCCGGGCAGCCAGTTCCGGCTCATGGACGACGGCGGCAAGCTCCCGAGCCTGCGCGGCAAGAGCCGAGGCCCGCCGGACGGCGTCGAGCTGCACGTGCTCGGTGTCGGTGTATGGCTTCGCCGCCGGCTCCTTCCCTGCGGTGGCGCCCAGGCCAAGAGCTGCAACCAGGAGGAACACTGTTGCCAGGGCCAGTACCTCTGCAACCGGGCGGCAGGCACGGCGGAAAGTGCTGTGCCCGTGCGGTGGCCGGCTCGTCTTCACAACAATCGATGATGTCACGGCCGAGTCCGATTGCCCGGGCAATACAACCGGGAAGGGTGAAAGTCGGTACTCTTGATCTACAACATCATCGAGTGGGAGGCAGCCATGGCGGTTCAGCCCGGCAATGGAAATCGGGCGGCGCCCCGCAAGACGGCGCTCGACGCTGAACTCCAGGCGGAGGCGCAAAGACTCCGGACGCGGCTCCAGCCCGTGGTGGAGCAGCACGATCTCTACCTCGAAGAAATCGACATCAAGCTCGCCGGCGCCCACCGCACCGTGCACGTAATCGTGGACCTCCCCGAAGACCGCCAGGGAAGTGTCGGGCTTGACATCATCTCCGACGTCTCACTCGAGCTGTCCCAGGCGATGGATAACGACCCGGACGACGACGGGCGCCCGTACAGCCTCGAGATCTCCTCGCCGGGCGTCTCACGACCCCTCACCGAACCGCGGCACTGGCGCCGCAATGTGGGGCGCATGATCCTGGTCAAACCAGTTCAGGGGGACGAGGTTCTCGGCCGGCTCCAGGAGGTCAGTGCCACCGGAATCCGGCTGGTGCCGCAGCTGCCCGTCAAGAAGGGGATGAAGCCCAAGCAGGGCGAGCCCACGAGCATCGAATTCTCAAGGATTCGCAAAGGGACCGTGCAGGTCGAATTCGCGCATGCCGACGAACACCAGACAGAAGACGGTGCAGGCCATCCGGAGAACTCCGGTGCCCGGCACCCAGCATAAGGAGCCCTAGATGGACATTGACATGAGTGCGTTGAGGCTTTTGGAGCGTGAACGCGAGATTCCGCTGGACCTCTTGATCCCCACGATCGAACAGGCGTTGCTCGTGGCCTACCACCGCACGCCCGGCGCGCAGGACACGGCGCGGGCAGAGCTGGACCGCAAGAACGGCCACGTCACCATCTGGGCTACCGAGGTGGACGACGACGGCGAGGCTGTGGGCGAGTTCGACGACACCCCCGGGGGATTCGGACGCATCGCCGCAAGCACCGCACGCCAGATCATCCTCCAGCGCCTGCGTGACGCCGAGGATGACAACATCCTCGGCGAGTTCCGCGGCAAAGAGGGCGAACTGGTCGCCGGAATGATCCAGCAGGGGAACAACCCGCACATGATCCAGGTCCATTTGGGTTCGGTGGAGGCCGTACTGCCGCCGTCCGAGCAGGTGCCCGGGGAGAAGTACCTCCACGGTTCCCGCCTGCGCGCCTTCGTGACCGACGTGCACCGGGGCATGAAGGGACCGTCCATCACCCTCTCACGCTCCCACCCTGGCCTGGTCCGGAAGCTCTTCGAACTCGAGGTACCCGAGATCGCTGACAAGACGGTGGAGATTGTCGCCATGGCGAGGGAAGCCGGTCACCGTACCAAGATCGCGGTGAAGGCGAACGTGCCGGGCGTCAATGCGAAGGGTGCCTGCATCGGCGAGATGGGCTCACGCGTGCGCGCGGTGATGAACGAACTGAATGACGAGAAGATCGACATCGTCGACTACAGTGACGACGCCGCCACCTTCATCGCCAGTTCGCTCTCGCCGTCGCGCGTGAATTCAGTCTCCATCACCGATGAGGCGACGAGGTCGGCGCGCGTGGTGGTTCCCGACTACCAGCTGTCGCTGGCCATCGGCAAAGAGGGCCAGAACGCGCGTCTCGCGGCCAAGCTCACGGGCTGGCGCATCGATATCGTGTCCGACGCCGCACAGCCCGCGAAGTCCTGAATCGGGCCACGGGGGCCCTCCGTCAGCATCATGGGCGCGGAAGCGGTAGAATGGTAGGGACTGAGTCGATGACCCACTCCGGCAGATCCACAGGTTCGACGGCGGATTCCCGTCCTGTCCGGACCTGTGTCGGATGCCGGAAGCGGGCGGACCAGTCACATCTGGTGCGGGTGGTGGCCCAGGAAATCGACGGGAATTTTGCCGTCGTGATCGATGAACACCGCCGGCTTTCCGGTCGGGGCGCTTGGCTGCACCCTGATCCGGCATGTATGGAAACGGCGATCAAGAGGAAAGCGTTCAACCGCGCTTTCCGCCGCGCCGTGGAGACGAAGTTCTTGCCCTCCCCGTTCCGTGCACCTCCCGAGGCCTCCGATGGAGCCCTCGGCAATATACCGTCCTTGCCCTGAAAGCGGGTCAGAAAACTGATGGAAACCCGATGAGTACCCAGCGATGAGTACCCAACGATGATTTTTTCGTTGAGTTCTGCAATCAACCTCCAGGCTGCTCCGGCAGTCCGGTTCTGCAGTAGGAAATAGAGGTTCGTGCCTGGCTCGGTGCGGACCGAGACAGGAGAAATGTGGCCAAGGTCCGCGTACATGAGCTCGCCAAAGAGCTCGGTATTACCTCGAAAGATGCAGTAGCAAAACTGCAGGAACTGGGCGAATTCGTCCGTTCCGCCTCGTCGACAATCGAGGCCCCCGTCGTGAAGAAACTTCGCGGCGCCTTCCCGAATGCCGGTGCATCCAAGCCTGCCGCTGCGGCTCCC
>NZ_AZRZ01000478.1 GCF_000520535.1 Arthrobacter sp. H41 | reverse complement strand
GGCGAACAGGTAGAGATCGGCAAGCGGATCAGCGGGCAAGCCGCTACCGGCACCACCATCACCGGTCTGGATCCGACCCAGGCCTACGACGTCTACGTGGTGGCCGTCAGCAGCATCGGCGAGACCTTCCCCGCAGCCACAGTGGCACCGGCAACGGACATCACCGATCCCACGGTAAGCGCAAACCCCAACGGCGGATCCACTGCTGTCGCCCAGGAAGTTACCCTGACTGCCAGTGAGCCCGGCGCCGAAATCTACTACACGACCGACGGCTCCGACGTCATCATGTCCGGCGGCGGCATCGCCGACTCCGCAACCCGCTACACCGGGCCCTTCTCGATTGCAGCCACCACCAACCTCGTCTACGCAGCAATCGACCCCTCCGGCAACGCCTCGGACAACATGAGGGCAACCTTCACCATCACCAATGATCCGGTTCCGGCAGCTCCGACCTTCACCGCAGCACCGGTAGCAGGCAAGGGGACCGCGACGGTCACCTGGACTGCACCTGATGCAGGAGGCACGGATTTGACCATTACCGGTTACTCGGTCCAGGCGTACACCGCCGACGGCACGGCGTTCGGATCGCCGCAGACCGTGGACGGAGATGTCACGACCCTCGAGTATGGCGGGCTATCCAGGGCGAGCTGGTGGTAATGGCGGGCACGGATCAGACCATCGCACGCCGCGCCACGGCAACTCCGGTGACCCTCGACGGCACCGGCTCCACCACGGCGGGCGCCACCTATCAGTGGGAGCAGGTCCTGACCGGAGCCACCGACCCGGACAAGATGACGCTCACCGGGGCTACCACGCTGAAGCCGACGTTCACCCTCCCGGTCTACAAGTACCCGATGACCAACAATCCGCTCACCTTCAAGCTGACGGTCACGGTAGGCACGGACATCCGGACCGACGAGGTCAAAGTGACACCGACCCCGGACCGCGTGGCGATCGGCAGGGCCGAGTGGAAGAGCGGCGACTTCCGGGTCACGGGCACCAGCTCGGCAGTCGGCAGCGTCATCACCCTCCACCAGGGCAGCCTCGATGGCCCGGTGCTGGGACGTGCAACTGTCACGGCGGCTGTGGCACCCGAAACGGGAGGGGTATTCACCCTCAGGTTGCGGGATGGCAATGCCGGCCCCCGCAACCCTGGAACCATCTGGATCGAGTCCTCGGTGGGAGGAGTTGCAGGGCCCACGACGGTGACGAACAGGTAATACGCACTGGCACGCGAACGGGCCTGGTGTTCCTCCACCTTTCGGAGAGCACCGGGCCCGTTCCTTTGTGTCGGGGCGCCGTCACATAGCTTCTACAGGGCTGAGAACTTAGGGTTTTCCCAAGAGCTGCGGAGCACGCTTAAGGGGCTCATCGTAATTGAGAGTGTAGGTAGGGTCTGAAGCCGCCTGATTCCAGGAGTGATCTCGCGATGTAGTGGGTGAGGTTTCGGAAGCCTAGAGCTGAACCACGCAGGTGCTCCAGGCGCCCGTTGATCGCTTCCGTGGGCCCGTTGCTGGTGCCAGGCCGATCGAAGAACGCAAGCTAGAGCTGAACCACGCAGGTGCTCCAGGCGCCCGTTGATCGCTTCCGTGGGCCCGTTGCTGGTGCCAGGCCGATCGAAGAACGCAAGGATGTCGACGGCTCGTTGCTTCAAAGTCCGACCAAGACGCCGGATCTCCACGAGTGCGGCGGGGACGCCGGTAGTCACGGAGTTGATCACGGCCTGCATCATCTCCTTCCCCTTCTTTTTGTCGGGTTCCCGGTAGGCGGCGACAATCCGCTGATAAATGCCCCACGTCGCTTCGACCTCGACGTGTTCCTCAGACTTGAAGACAGCGCTCAGACGCGCGTTCTGCTTCTCCGTCAGCAGGTCCGCGCCGGTATGCAGGGTCCGCCGGGCTCGGTAGAGAGGGTCACCGGTACGGCCCCGATGCCCGAGCGTGGCCTGCTGAATACGCTGCCGGCACCGGTCCAACCCGTCCCCGGCGAGGCGAACAACATGGAACGGATCCATCACCGGCACCGCGTCCGGGAGCTCCTCGCTGGTCGCGGACTTGAAGCCGGTGAAGCCATCCATCGCGACGACTTCCACTCCGTCCCGCCATGCTTGCGGACGGCCTTGAATCCAGGTCTTGAAGACCTGCTTGGAGCGGCCCTCAACCATGTCCAGCAGCCGCGCCGGGCCTGTCTTTTCGCGGATCGGGGTCAGATCAATGATCACCGTCACGAACTTGTCACCGCGGCGGGTATGCCGCCACACATGCTCATCCACGCCGATCGCGGTAACCCCCTGGAATCTGTCGGGGTCATCTATCAGCCGGCGCTTTCCTTCGGTCAGGATCGCGGTGTTCGCTGTATGCCAGGACACCCCGAGACCTGCCGCGACCCGGGACACGGTGAGGTGATCGATGACAAGGCCTTCCAGCGCCCACCGAAGCCCCCGACGGGAGATCTTCGCCCTGCCCTCGGCCGCCTTCGATGTGTCCTGCCGCCAGGTGCGCCCGCACCCCGTGCACCGGTAGCGGCGCACCCTTACCAGCAGCGTGGTGGGTCGGTGACCGAACGGTTCGTGCGCAAGATGACGGGTGATCGTGTCTCGCGGTACGCCCTGCGCTCCGCACGACTGGCACCATGGATCCGCCTGAACGACACGGCACTCAATCACCGCCCGACCAGGGCTCAGAAACTGCCCGACGGCTTCGAGGCCGAGCTCATCAAGACGGCAGAACGTGGTCAAATCAGGCGCAGCGAAGGTAGCGTGGAACATCGTCTAGGCCTTTCAGATAGGCAGCGTAGGAACTTCCATCATCGGAAGGCCTCGACCTCTATCCCGTCACCGACGCGCCCACCCCGGCTACACCCTCAATTACGAAGAGCC
>NZ_AZRZ01000477.1 GCF_000520535.1 Arthrobacter sp. H41 | reverse complement strand
TTTCCCGAAGGGCTTGCAGCGCGCGAGCAGGCTACGGCCGAGCGGTCGGAGCGGTTGTCCTCGGTAGGGATCGAGTTGGCCGCCAATCCGTCCCTGACTTTCGAGGGCGAAAGCGTTTCACTCCTCGAGGCAGGTCAGGTAGATGCACGGATCCTGGCTGCGATCGGTCAACGGGCATCCTCGGATGCGCTGACCATTGCAGGTTTCCCTCCGGTCCACGGAGAGCATGGCACGATGCGTCGCCAGGTGCTGTTTAGCGCTTCCGATGGCGTTGCCTTGGCCCCGGGAAGCCCCGCGGCGGACGACCTTCAGCAATGGCTTGAAAGCCTCAGCGGATTCTTCGCCGTGTCAAGCGTCACCCAGACAGACGACGGCGTATTGGCAACCTTCTCGACCGTGCAACCGACCAACCTGCTGCCGCCCCGCTAACAGCGTCCCGAGACGGCACCGGCGCCGGAAACCCGCAACCCAACAACTTCTTTCCTCATCCATCGCATAAGGAGCGCACGATGCACACCACCACTACGACCACCACCGTCCCGATGCCGGGTCCCCTCGGACGCCGCGGATTCACCGGCCGAGTCTCCACTGTTTTCGCTGCGGCAGTTACCGCGATGCTCGCCCTGACATTCGCGGCGGGGCCGGTTTCCGCCGTCGAATCCGATGAGACGCCCGCCGGGTGGGCCCGGGTGGCGCACCTGTCTCCCGACACCAAGTCGGTGGATGTACAGCTGACAGCGGTAGCGGGAGGCGAGGTGCTCTTCGACCTGGAGGACGTTGCCTATGGTGATGTTTCCGATTACCTACGCCTGGCGGTCGGTACGTATGTCGTGTCCATGACACCCGCGGATGCCACGATAGAGGCTGAACCGGCGATCAGCGAACTCATCAACGTCAAGGAGGGCGAGCCCGTCACCCTGGCGGCTCTAGGCTCGAACGCCGAACTGACGACCAAGGTCATCTACGATGACCTCACCCCACCGGCTGACGGTGAAGCACGCGTGCGTGTGCTGCAGGCCTCCACTGTGAACCCAAGCGTCGACATCAAAACAGTCTCCGGTATGGTCATCACCGCAGGAGCACAAAGCGGCGAAGTGACTGGATACGCGACAGTGGACGACGGACCATGGGACCTGTTGCTAACAGCAGGTGCAGTTGTCAGCGAGGCGAAGATCGAACTTGAGTCGAACAGCGTTAACACCCTGCTCGTCCTGGACAACGCCTCAGGTGGACTGACCATCAAGCACATCGAAGACAGCATCTCGGTCACCTCCACGCCCGTCGGAGGAACCAACACCGGTGCCGCCGTTCAGGCCGCGGAAGCCACTGGCACAGAGATCGCCCAATGGTCCGTGATGGGCACGTTGGTTCTGGCCATGGTGCTAGCGCTGCTGACCGTTGGAGGTTCCGCACGGAAAGCCCTGGCGGCCAGCGGGCGCCGCCAGTGAAGAAAAGCACACTACTCGCCGTGGTGGCTTTCGGTGTAGTGACGCTGCTTGTCGTTGTTGCCGCCGCACTCTGGTCAACCGGTGTTCTCCGGCCATCCAATAACCAGACCCAAGAGTCCTCCGGAGGAAGTGGTCCTGCCGTGGAACTAAGCATCGAGCAGGTGACACCTGAGGAGTCCGCGCGTTCATTCCTGGAAACGTGGGTTGATGATGACGGGCGCGTGGTCCGTCGCGACCAGGGCAATGACACCGTCAGTGAGGGCCAGGCCTATGGCCTGATGATCGCGCTTGGCGCCGAAGATGAGGAACGGTTCGAGGCCATCTGGTCCTGGACCGAACAGAATCTGATGCGCGACGACGGGCTGCTGGCCTGGCGTTGGCGGGACGGTGCCGTGGTCGACGCCGAACCCGCCTCGGATGCCGATGTCGATGCTGCCCGCGCTCTCGTCCTGGCAGGGGAGCGCTTTGACAGGGCAGACTTCACTGCTGCCGGCCAGGAACTTGCAGCACAGGTGCTGGATTTGATGACAGCGCAGACGTCACTTGGCAGGATTCTTCTTCCCGGGTTGTGGGCAGCAGGAGGACCTGATTATTTCTACAATCCGTCCTACGCCTCGCCCGTATCCTTTACCGTTCTGTTCGAAAGCAGTGGAGATCCGCGCTGGAATGAACTCGTCGACGGCGGACGGGCTGTGACAGGCGCGTTGCTTGATAAAAGCCCGCTTCCTCCGGACTGGGCGCAGGTCACCGCAGACGGTCAGGTCAACGCGATGCCGGGAGCTGGCGGACAGGGCGATGATGTGCGCTACAGCTACGACGCCGCCCGGCTGCCGATCCGTTTTGCGGAATCCTGCCAAGAAGCGGACCGGAACCTCGCGGCCCGAATGTTCCCGGCGCTCAACCGTACTCCTGAGTTGCCAGCAGTACTGGATCTTGGGGGTGCGCCCCTGAACGAAGACCAGCATCCCGTCGGCTACCTGGGACGCGCTGCAGCTGCAGCATCGGCCGGCCAGCTCGACGATGCTCGCGAGGATGTCCGGAAAGCCGAAAAAGTCGCCGCACAGTTCAGCACCTACTACGGTGCTGGCTGGGTATCGACGGGGCGTCTCATGCTTGAAACCGATGTCCTGGGTGGCTGCCCCGTTTTGGCACCTCAAAAGATCGAGGTCCAGGATCAGTGAGACATCTGCGTTCAGTGGAAATCCCGCCACGCTTCATCGCTCGTAGGAGCTCGATGCAACACAAGGATCAATAAATGATGCGCTCATTCGGATGGCCGAAAAAGACCGTGCACGCGATGATGGCGGGCACACTCGCTACCGCGCTGTTGCTTACCGGTTGCGGTGCTTCGGCACCGGGCCCGACGGACACCCCTGGGCAGGAACAGGCACAAGAATCAGGTATGGCCCAAAACGATGCGAAGGCTACGGTTCCGGCTAATGCAACGCAGTCCCTGAAACCCGAAGAAGGCACTGTTCAACCGGACGCCGCAACGGCGGCCGGCG
>NZ_AZRZ01000476.1 GCF_000520535.1 Arthrobacter sp. H41 | reverse complement strand
GTCGATTTCACGCTGGATGGTGTAGCTGCCGCCCTGGCCGCCGAGGGCGGTGTTCAGGCCCTCTGCGGGGCTGGTTGCACCGGAAGTGGTGATCGTGGTGAGGATGCCGCCGTAGGAGGGGGCGCCTTCGGTGGTGTTGATGACGCCGTCGCCGTTGTCGTCAGCGGCCGGGGTGGGGCATTCGCCCAGGGCTCCGCCGTGGATGTGCTGGACGTGGGGGTAGGGTCCGCCCATGAAGGTCTCGGCGAGACCGGAGACCTGCAGGTTCACCATGGCCTTGTCGCCGGTGACATCAACGGTGATGGTGCCCGAACCGTTGGAGCCATTGAGCGCACCCAGCGTGGAGGAGTAGGAGTCATCTGCTGCCATGGCCGGCGATGATGCCATGGCCAGGGCGCCGAGGGCGAGAGTAGGAACTGCCAGAAAACGCATTGCCTTGTTCATGAGAATAATTCCTTCACTGTGCGGTGAGCGCGTGCCCTAAATAGGCACGCTCAAAAGGTGATTCGAAGCACTCCAACCCATGGATTGGTTTCCCTGTCACCATCGCCCCGGACCAACAAGCACCCACGACTTCGGGGTGCTTGTTTTCACTGTAAGCAGGTCGAAGCGCTGTTGGGAAGGATCGAATTGTGACAGATGAAACGGGTGTGATTCAGGCGCGGGAAGCATCACCTACCCCGCGCATCCTGCGAAACCTTGGTGTGCGAAATGAAGGCCTGCACGAACCGAGTCAGAGCCGTTTCGTCGGGCTTCGGCACGAATGGATCTGCACTCCAATAAGGGGGTGTCTAGGCTGGGCTGCACGCGTTGGGAAGCGACAGAAGTGGTTGAAACCACCGGCGCCGGGGCCTCTGCTTCGGCGCCCGCCTCCGGGGAAGCAGAGCCTGCCGAGGAAGCCGTGATCACCATCAGGGACTTCGAATACGAGATGCCCGAGTCCATCGCGCCCGGCGCAACGGTGACGGTGGTCAACGAAGACGACGCTCCCCACACTGTCACGGCGAAGGATGACGGCGGCTTCGACGTCGATGTTCAAGGTGGTGAGACAGTGACCTTCACCGCGCCCGAGGAATCCGGTGATTATGAGGTTATCTGCGTCTACCATCCCGAGATGTCCGGCACCCTGGTCATCTCATGAGCCGGGCAGAGAGCTCCGCCGGGAGCCATGGGGAACACCCCGCTGGCGACAACGGCCTCGCAAGGAGGGCCCCCGGGCTCAATCAGCCACTCATGATTGCCCTGCGCGTCCTTGTTGCAGTGGGCCTGATCGTCAGCGCTGTCATCCACTTCGATCTGGCGCCCGGGTTTCAGCGGGCGGCGCCGGCCGGAATCGGCGGCGGGAACCTGTTCCGGATCCAGGCGGTTGTCGCCGTCCTCGCTGCACTGTATGTCCTCATCAGGGGAAGCCGTCCGGCATATGCCGTCGCCGCGGTTGTGGCGCTCTCGGCGCTGGCTGCCGTAATCCTGTACCGCTACGTGCAGGTTCCTGCGATCGGGCCGATTCCCTCGATGTACGAGCCAGTCTGGTATGCGAAAAAGACGCTCACCGCAGCGGCGGAGGCTGTTGCAGGGGTGCTCGCCGTCGTCGGTTACCTGATCCTGCATCGGCGCCACAACAGCAGGTGAGCAGCCCGGTCGGGGTGGGTCCGGACGCCCGTACAGGACCTCAGACCGGAAAGGCGTCGCCAAGCGTGACGAAAGGGGTGCCCGCGTCCGTCATGATGCCCAGTGCCCGCAGGAGGCCCGGGCCCGTTCCGGACCCGGGCCGGTTGCCGTGGGCAATGATGATCGCTGCTGCACCGGCAGCGGTTGTTTCGGTGGTGACAGTGCCGGCGGGGTAGGTCGCGCCCCCATCACCGTTGATGCTGAAGCCTGCGGGCACCAGGCCCAGGTCGTGGCAGATCCGCGCCGCCACATCGTCGAGATAGGCGGTACCCGGCCGGAAGAATCGTGATCGCTGGCCGGTGAGCGCCGTCAGTACGGCGTCGTTGGCCATGACTTCGTCATAAACGCTTCCGATCCCTGCGGTTCCCGGGATGCCGTAGGCCGCGTTTCCAATGACGCTCAGTGGGAGGTGGTTCGTTCCGTGGTTTGCCAGCTCGAACAGCGGGTCTCCTGCCAGCTCCCCGGCAAGGGATTGATTGCCGGCGATCCAGCGCGCATTGAGGAAAAGAGTTGCCGGGACACGTAGGCGCTGCAACCCTGCTATGAGGTCCGGGTCGAAACTGCTGCCGCCGGGGCCGCCGCAAAAATCCAGGGTCAGCGCGACGCCCCGCGAGCCGTTCGGTAGGTGCGTGACCACCCCCGGCGCCTCAAGTCCCCAGTAGTGGGGGGTCCGGCCGGTGTACCGGTCGATGATCTCGGCCCGGCTGGGCACGGCACGAGGTGCTCCGCCCACTGGAAGATGCTCCACGGGATCGGGCGACGGCGAAACGGAGGGCCGCGGAACTGGCGGAATCATCGACGGCGATGCTCCGGGTGACGTGCCGACACCCCGGAAAGCCTCGCGCGCTCCGCATCCACTGAGGATCAGACCCGCTCCGGTCAACAGGAACGCACGGCGACCCGGGATGTGTGCCATAGATCTGTTCCCCCATAAAGCTCATCAGCAACATCAGTATCAGCACTAACAGTAGTGGAGATCCCATGCCGTACAGGGGACGTGCGTTTCTTCAGGGTAGTGATGGTTATCGGGGCCGAGCGTTCTTACCCGGGGCTGATGACCCGTATCGGATGGCCGTCAAGGAAGGCATTGATCGATTCGACGGCGCCTCGAAAAAACAACTCGTAGTTCTGCCTGGTCACATAGCCGAGGTGTGGAGTTAGCAGGGTGGAGGGCGTGGACAGCAACGGGTTGGTCGCGGCTATCGGCTCTGTGTCGAAAACGTCGAGGCCCGCGCCGCCGATGCGGCGGCTTCCCAGGGCCGCCACCAGCGCGTCCTGGTCGACGATGCCCGCGCGGGACGTGTTCACGAGCACCGCAGTGGATTTCATCGAGTGCAGATGCCGCTCCGTAACGAGCCCCGCTGTCCGCGAACTCAAC
>NZ_AZRZ01000475.1 GCF_000520535.1 Arthrobacter sp. H41 | reverse complement strand
GCCCCAGCCGCAGCAGTGGCGGTTCGGGTCCGGGATGGTCCGGCCCCGTAGGCGGCCAGCAGATTCTGGGCTGACAGGGTTTCCTTTGCCGGTCCGCAGGCGATGGTGCGCACGTTCAGCAGTAGCGCCCAGTCGAAGACTTCCCGGATCGTGTCCAGGTCGTGGTGGACGATGATGATGGTTCTGCCTTCATCGCGTAGTTCCCCGAGTAGCCCGAGCAGGTCGGCCTCGGTGCGGGCATCGATACCGGCGAAGGGTTCATCCATTACTAGTAGTTGCGTGTTCTGGGCCAAGGCGCGGGCCAGGAAGATGCGTTGGCGTTGTCCACCGGAGAGTTGACCGATCTGGCGGCGGGAGTACTCGGACATGCCCACCCGCTCCAGGCACGCATCCACCATGGATTTGTCTGAACGGGTGATTCGTCTGAACCATCCGGTGGAGCGGTAGCGGCCCATTTCCACCACTTCACGGACGGTGATGGGAAAGTCCCAGTCCACGCCCTCGCGCTGGGGCACATAGGCGACCTGGTCCAGTGCTTTCCGGGCGGGACGCCCACCAATGCTGGCGTGCCCGGCGTCGACGGGAAGCAAGCCCAGCGCAGCGCGCAGCAGCGTCGATTTCCCCGCACCGTTGGGCCCGGTGATTGCTGAGAGAGCGCCGGTGGGGAACCAGGCGTCGACATCCCACAGCACCGGCCGGTTCGTGTAGCTGACGGTCAGTCGGGCAATATCCAGGGCACTTTCCTGCCGCTGCGTCTTCAGCAGGGTCATGAGAGACCCTCGGTGATCACCGTGGCGTTGTGCATCAACGCCCCCTCGTAGTCGCCCTTGCCGTCCGCGGGCTGTCCCAGTGAGTCCCCGAACAGTTCACCACCGACTTCCGTGGGCTGGCCGGCTTCCTCCGCGGCGGCGAGCACCGCATCGATGGTCTGCCGGGGCACGCTGGATTCTATGAACACGGTTTTCAGCTCCGCCTCCGCGATGGTTCCCGCGACCCGGCGGATATCGGCGGTGGTGGCTTCTCCTGCCGTGGACTTGCCCTGGATCGCGGCCACGTCGAGGCCATAGGAGCGCGCGAAGTAGGAGAACGCGTCATGGGAGGTGACCAGCACACGGGATTGTTCCGGGACCTGCTCGATCATCGCGTTGATATTAGCGTCCATTCCCTCGAGCCCGGCCGTGAAGTCTTCCAGACGCGTTTGGTAACCATCCGCATTGTCGGGGTCGACTTCCTGATACGCCTTAGCGACGGCCTCGGCGGCATAGGTCCAGGCCTCGGTGTCGAACCAGATGTGCGGATCGTATTCCCCGCCCGGGACATCCTCGACCGCGATCAGCAGGTCCTCCGGAACGGCATCCCCGACGGCGACCACGGGAACCTTTGTGCCCACCTCCTCGAAAACTTCTTCCATATTGGCTTCGAGGTTCAGCCCGTTCCACACGGCCATGTCAGCACCCACGAGGGCATCGATGTCGCCTGCGCTGGCCTGATACAGGTGCGGGTCCACACCGGGACCCATCAGCCCCGTCACCTCGGCGTGGTCCCCACCGATCTGACGGGCCAGATCAGTATGCCAGTTCGTGGTGGCCACGACCCGAACTTTCCCCCCGTCATCCACTCCACCGGTCTCGGCCGTCCCTGCGGTATCGCCGCAACCGGCAAGAACAAGAGCGAGAACCGGGAACAGGGACGCCACAAACCAGTCTCGCCGCCGGGACCGGGGCAGGCTCCCTTCAGTGCAGGAAGCGGTGCGTGCTGCGTGGGGTGATTGATGCACTTTATGCTCCGGACGTGAGGTCGGTGGATACGGTCGTTGCCTGGCCAGTTGCGGGCAGCACGGTGCCGTGGATCAGGCGGGTCAGGGTGGAACCGAGCGCATATCTCTGCCCGCCCAGTTCGACCCACAAGGGTCCGTCGAACGGTGCCCGTTCCTGAACCGTGAGTTCAACCCCGGGCAGAATGCCAAGCTCCGCCAGGTAGCGCAGCGCCGCGCTGTCACGATCCGAAATCCTCTCCACCAGGAACAGGCATCCCGGCGCAGTGCGGTCCAACGGCATGCCCCAGGCCTCATCATGCGGTCCATGTTTGGGCGGAATGGGATCCCCATGAGGATCACGGGTCGGAAACCCGAGCGCCTCGTCAATACGATCCTCCAACCGGGGACTCAACGCGTGCTCCAAACGCTCGGCCTCGACATGGACTTCGTCCCAGCCCATCTTCAGGAACCGGTGCAGGAAAGTCTCCAGCAGCCGGTGCCGGCGCACCACCGCCAACGCATGTTCTCGCCCATGATCCGTCAGGACCACGCGACCGCGGCCAGCATGGGAAACCAGATCGTTCTCCTCAAGCCGCTTCACCATCGCCGACACCGAAGGCGGTGCCACCCCCAGACGCTCGGCAATCAGCGTCGTCGTCGCCGCCGGCTCGCCCACTGAGGACATGTGGAAAACAGCCTTCAAATAGTTCTCCACCGTCTCACTATGCTCGATGACACAGCACGGGAGGGTGCTCTCTAACTGCTTTTCGATGACCATACAAACGATATTAGACGCATCTAAGTGCTGGTTCAAACCCTACCGACCCGGCAACGACAGGCTCCGCTCTACCGGTTCAGGCTATTACTCGTCCACGTCGTGGAGAGCGCATAGCTGATTCTTTTGCGCTGCTTGGAGACTCGGTGACAGCCCACCAGGGGTGCTACCAGATCGTTCCCGTAAAGGCCTACAGAAAACCTCGGACAGGTAACGTCGCTGTGCATCCCGCATCAGACCGTGAAGTATCGGCGAATTTCCTCTAACGGATCGACCGCAGTGACCGAAAAGCCTTCACCGCGTTCCATCATCAAATCTCAGCCCAGGTATAGATATTGGTGCGGCGGGCCGATGTTGATGCAGAACTCAGCACCGATGTCACCCAGGAGGTAATTCCGGTGGTTTTTACGGCTACTCCGCATTTCTATCTGGCGGCTCTAAACGTCCTGTAAGCCGATGGTGAATTCAAGCGGTCGTTGCAACGGTGGGGTTTCCTGGTTCGAATAGTAGTTGTTGCAT
>NZ_KI914768.1:2186-3011 GCF_000520535.1 Arthrobacter sp. H41 | reverse complement strand
GGTGACGGCCTTGCCTCGGGTGTAGAAGCGCACACCGTCCGGGCCGTAGACGTGGTGGTCACCGAACAGGGAGTCCTTCCAGCCGCCGAAGGAGTGCCAGGCCACAGGCACGGGGATTGGGACATTGATCCCGATCATGCCCACGGTGACCCGCCGCTTGAACTGTCGGGCGTAGGCGCCCGAGGAGGTGAAGATCGCGGTGCCGTTGCCGTAGGGGTTGGCGTTGATGACCTCGATGCCCTCATCGAGGCTATCCACGCGCAGCACGACCAGCACGGGCCCGAAGATTTCCTCCTCGTAGGCTTCCATGCCCTGGCGAACATGGTCGAGGACTGTCGGGCCCACGAAGAAGCCGTTCTCGTGGTCGGCCACGATCAGGTCGCGCCCGTCCACGACGACGGCCGCGCCGGCCTCCTCTGCGGAGGTCACGATTCGGCGCACGCGGTCCCGGGATGCCGGGGTGATAACCGGGCCCATGTCGGAGGAGGCGTCCATGCCGTTGCCGACCGTAATGTCCTTCGCCCGCTCGGCGAGTTTGTCCACGAGCAGGTCCGCGGCCTCACCCACGGCCACGGCGACCGACACGGCCATGCAACGCTCACCGGCGGAGCCGAAGGCGGCGGCCACGATCAGGTCGCGCCCGTCCACGACGACGGCCGCGCCGGCCTCCTCTGCGGAGGTCACGATTCGGCGCACGCGGTCCCGGGATGCCGGGGTGATAACCGGGCCCATGTCGGAGGAGGCGTCCATGCCGTTGCCGACCGTAATGTCCTTCGCCCGCTCGGCGAGTTTGTCCACGAGCAGGTCCGCGGCCTCACCCACGGC
>NZ_KI914768.1:0-2086 GCF_000520535.1 Arthrobacter sp. H41 | reverse complement strand
GAAGGCGGCCGCCGTGAGGTTGTCCGCGGCCGAGTCCATGTCTGCGTCCGGGAGGACGATTGCGTGGTTCTTGGCCCCGCCCAGTGCCTGAACGCGCTTGCCGTGCTTGGTTGCGGTTTCGTGCACGTACCGGGCGATCGGGGTGGAGCCTACGAATGAGATGCAGTCCACGTCGGGGTGGGTCAGTAGCCCATCCACGGCCTCCTTGCCGCCGTGCAGGACCTGGAACACGCCGTCCGGCAGGCCGGCCTGCTGCCACAACTCGGCGATCAGCAGGGACGGGGAGGGATCGCGCTCGGAGGGCTTGAGGATGAACGCGTTGCCGGTGGCGATCGCAACCGGGGCCATCCACAGCGGCACCATGACCGGGAAGTTGAACGGAGTGATGCCCGCCACCACGCCAAGGGGCTGGCGAAAGGAGTACACGTCGATGCCAGTGGAAAACTGGTCGGAGAACTCCCCCTTGAGCTGCTCAGCGATCCCGCAGGCGAACTCGACGACCTCGAGGCCGCGGCCTACCTCGCCCTTGGCGTCAGAGAGCACTTTGCCGTGCTCGGAGGTGATCAGCCGAGCAAGGTCGTCGGTGTGGGCGGCTACGAGCTCGCGGAACTTGAACAGCACCGCCGTGCGCTTGGCCAGGGACACATCGCCCCACGAGTCCGCGGCCTTCCGCGCCGCCGCGACGGTGACCTGCAGGTCCTCATCGGTGGTCAGGTGCAGGATGCCGGACACCTGGCCGGTGGCGGGGTTGTAGATCTCTTGGGTACGGTCCCCGGTGCCGCGGGTGCGCGCCCCGTCGATAAAGTGCTCGACGTGCTGGATCTGCTGCTGGGTCTGCTGGCTCATGCGTTGCTCCTGGACTCCCCGAGCAGCGGGCGCTGCCGGGCCTTGTTCTGCTGGTAGACCTCGTAGGCCTCCTGGGTGGATCCGAGGGTGGCGGTGCCCGTGACGGGCACATCCCACCAGGACTCAGAGCTGGGGGCATCAATCAGCGGGTCCGATTCCACGTGCACGAGCACGGGGCCGGAGCCCTCGGGCACCGCCCTGGCCCGCTCGACGGCCGTCTTGAGCCGGTCAATCACGCCCGCGCCGGACTCCACACGCAGCACGCGCACGCCGAGGGACTCGGCGTTGGTGGCTAGGTCGATCGGCAACGTAGAGCCCTCGTCGAAGCTATGCCGCTCCCCGTCGAGGTAGCGGTACTTCGTGCCGAAGCGCTGGGAGCCCAGCTGCTCGGACAGCGCCCCGATCGAGGCGTAGCCGTGGTTCTGGATGAGCACGACCACGAGCTTGAGGCCCTCGGCCACGGCGGTGACCAGCTCAGTGTGCATCATAAGGTACGAGCCGTCCCCGACAATGACGACGACATCACGCGCGTCCTCGGGGGCTCCTGCTCGCTCGGCCTCGGCCACGGCGGCCCGCTTGACGCCGAGCCCACCGGCGATCTCGTAGCCCATGCACGAGAACGCGTACTCGACGTGGTAGCCGTACGGGTCCTTGACCCGCCACATCTTGTGCAGGTCACCGGGCAGCGAGCCAGCGGCGCACACGACGACGTCGCGGTCGTCCATGGCGTCGTTGACGGCCCCGATGATCTCGTTCTGGCTGGGCAGCGGCTCGTGCCGCTTCCCGAACGCGGCGTCCACGGTCGCGTCCCAGCGCTGCTTCTCGGCTTTAACAACCTCGGCCAGATCCGCGCCGACCCTGTACCCGCCGAGCGCTCTCGTCAGTTCGACGAGGGTTTTGCGGGCGTCAGCGACGACCGGCACGGCAGTGCCCTGCTTGTAGGCGTCGAAGGCCGCGACATTAATGTTGACGAAGCGCACGTCCGGGTGCTGGAAGGCCGTGTGGGAGGCGGTGGTGAAGTCCCCGTAACGGGTTCCGATGCCAATCACCAGATCGGCATCGGCGACCACTGCGTTGGACGCGGTCGAGCCGGTCGAGCCGACGGCGCCGAGGCACAGCGGGTGGTCCCAGTCCAGTACCCCCACGCCGGCCTGGGTGTAGGCAACGGGGATGCCCGTGGCCTCCACGAACTCGCGCAGCGCCTCGGTGGCGAAGGCGTAGTGCACCCCACCACCGGCGA
>NZ_KI914767.1:47437-52999 GCF_000520535.1 Arthrobacter sp. H41 | reverse complement strand
AAGTGTGGGAAGCGGCGGAGGAAGAAAGCCTCGCAGCCAGAGCCCTCGCCGGAGAGGACATCGACTAAATTCGGAACAAGGACATCAGCGAGGAGGAGCCATCCTCGCTGTCAACAGCCCATACTCGAAGGACACCCGCCATGCGCCTGATCGCCAACAACTGCTACCAGCTCGAGCACTCGAAGGGCGCCAACGGGTACGTTGTCTCCGGTAGCGCCGGGGCTGCCGTCATCGATCCCGGAATTTCCTCCGGCTACGACGCCGTCCTGAAGGAGTTGCGAGATTCCGAGACCCGCGTGGGCCGTGTCACGGACATAGCGCTCACCCACTACGACTTCGACCATGCCCAGGCCGTCGCCCGCCTCCAGCAGGAACTCGGCGCGACGGTATGGCTGGGTGGAGCCGACGCCGCGATCCTCCGGGGCGAGAAGGCACCGCCGACCGCAGTACGCCGCCTGATGCAGCGGCTCACGTCGATCCCCTATCCGGACCGGCTCGAGGAGATGAACGGTACCGGCAGCATTTTCGAGGGGCTCGACTACTTCCCCACGCCGGGCCATACCCCGGGCCACTTCGCCTTCCAGTGGAACTCTGTCCTTTTCACTGGCGACTCCGTCACCGTCCGCAAGGACGGCGGACTGCGCCAGTTCATCCTTCGGCCGGTCATCAGTGACAGAGCTGTTGCTGGGGAAACCGAGCAGCTGCTCCGCGAGCGGATCACCAGCCAGAGCATCGAGTGGGTCTGCGCGGGCCACAACCGTCCCACGCGTACGAAAAGCGCCGCATGAAGATCGCAGCATAGCTGCAGTGGCTCCTCCTAGAACCTTCGCCTGGCTGCCGCAACTGCCGCCCGGAAGGCGTTGTACCGGGAGATCTCGACGGCGACGGGTTTCACCACCGTATCCACGGCGATGCGCGTGACTGCCCCGGCCAGCCGACGTCGTACCCTTCGTCCCCGAAGCCTCGCCCCGAATCGGGCGAGGACGGCGGAAAGTACCCCGAGCAAAATGCCGGTTCCAGCGCCGGCGACGACCAACAGCGTGGGAATCGGGAAACCTTCCACGCGGGGCGTCTGGGGCAACTGCAGCTGAAGAAACCCACCGAGGGCAAGAAGGCCGAGCCAGACCGCTCCGGCAACCAGTGCTGCGAAAGCGATCCACTGCAGCAACCCCGCGACCGGCCACCACCACGATCGCCTGCCGGTGGCGAGATCGGTGCCCGCAACAGCCTGGTCAAGACCGTCCATCAGGCCCGGCTCGGAGCTCCTCGCAGCATTCCGGACGGAACTGCGCCAGGGCTCGACGGCGGCGCCTGCGGCAGTGTCGGCATAGGTGCGGAGTGCCCGGTCCACCGTTGCGCGCTGAGCGGGTTCACCGGTCGGCAGCGAGGTACGGACCAGCATCGGGTCGAGGTCCGCACGGCGGAGGTTCAACCGGCGCAACGGGTCGGGACGCAGGGCACCGAGCCACCGGGTGACCGGCCAGCCGGTGGCGGCACGCGCATCGCGCCGGTGGGACGCGACGACGGCGTCGACCACCGCCCCGACGCCTGCCGCATCGGTCAGGCCCTCAGCGAGAAGAGCCTGTGCTGAAGCTCCCGGAAGGGACAACTCACCTGTGCCCGCGAACTCCTCGAGCTCGGCCGCAGCAACCGCGACGTCGGCAGCGAGGCGCTCATTGAACACCTCTTTCCGCGTCACGACCGTGCGGACGGCGGCAGTGAGTGCATCCAGACCTGCGCCGGTCCGCGCGGAGACCGGGAAAACCTCGACGCCCGCGAGTCCTTCAGCGGCGAGGATGCCGGACAGGGACGCCGTCACCTCCCCAAGTGCTGGTTCATCGAGCCGGTCCGCCTGGTTGAGCGCCACCAGGGTGACGGCCCCGTGGCTGGCCAGCGGCGCGAGGAAACCCTGGTGCAATGCGGCATCGGCATACTTCTGGGGATCGACCACCCACAGGAGCACGTCCACCTGGCCCGCCATGCGCTCCACGACCAGGCGGTGGGCGCTCGCCGTCGAATCGAAATCAGGCAGGTCGAGCAGGATTAGTCCCGCTCCCCCGGACAGGGCGGAGTCATCCGGCATGTCGTAACGCTCCTCCACGACGAGCCAATCCAGCAACTCGGCGCTCCCCGCCGAACCCCAGACGAGCGCCAGCGGCGAGGACGTGGTGGGACGCCGTGCCGCCACCCGGGCGAGGCTGGTTCCGCTGAGCGCATTGATCAGGGAGGACTTCCCGCTCCCGGTGGGACCGAACACTCCGACGACGGTGTGATCGGCCGACAGCGAGCGCCTGCTTCCCGCGCGATCGAGGACGCCCTGGATCCTCTCGAGCCGGGAATCATCAAGGCGGGATCGGGCCAGCTCGCGCGCTGACTCGAGGGCTTCGAGCTGCTTCGGGAGCGTGCTGGGGCGCTCGGCATTCCGGGAACGGTTCACTGGGGGTTGACCGCGTCCGCGCCGACGGCACGTCCTTCGCCCTCGATTGGGTCCGTTCCCCTGGCCAGCTGCAGCGTCGCGAGGGTCCGGGCGTAGCTGCGCAGCGCTTCCGGCCTGGTCTGCCCGGCGAGCGGTAGGAGCAGTGCTTCGAATTTCGCCTGCTCGGCACGCAGGAGTTTTTCGCACCGCCGTCGCAGGTTGTGCTTGGCTGTACGCGCGAGCCGCCGGACCGCGTCGTCGCCGAAGATCGCCTCGAGGAGCTTCTGGCCCACCACCGCTGATCCCCCGGCGATCCCGACCTCGCCCCCGGTGAGTCCGCCCGTCGACGCGAAGACCACGATCATGAGGGCCACCGCTACTCCATTGACGCCGAACGAGAGCATGCGCGCGGCGAACCTCTTGCTGCTGCCCTCGGACCGCACCAGCTCGAGCAGGTCCTGCTGCCATTCCCTCACCTCGGTAGCGGCGCGGGCCGAGAACTCGCCACTGTTGTGGGGCGCCTGTCCGGCGAGGAGCGCCCGGCCGGCGTCGTCGGCCCGCCACCGCGCTTCGATGGCCTCCGCTGCCTTCGCAGTCTCCTCGACAATGACCGAATGCAGTCCGCTCTCAATAGCTGCGGCGACCGTCTGCGCCGGAGCGGGCCTGCCGGTGAAGAACGATCCCGCCCTGTCCCGCAGGCGGCCGATCCTCGTTTCGACCCCACGCATGAACTCGCCGGTGCCCACGAAGTCCTGCCAGCGCGCGAGGACCTCGCCGCGCAGCAGGGTTCCGTCCTCGGTCGATTCGAGGATCGCGGAGAGCGCGGTGTCGAAGGCCGCCGTGGTGGCGTTCCGGAGACCTGCTCCCACTGCCTGCTCGGCACCGGCAGCATCGGCCACCTCGCCGATGCGGACCCCGAGCGCCCGGACGGCTCCGGTGAGGGTGCGCCGTCCAATGTCCCTGCGGCCCTCGGCATCGGCGGCCAGGTCCTGCAGCCAGCGCCGCACTGGCTCGACGGCTCCGGGAGGCAGCATTCCCGCGGAGTCGAGCGGCACCTCAGGAATCACGAAGATGGGCGCGTGCCCCAGTTCCTTCGCTGCGAGCAGGGCCAGGAGGTCGTCCCGGACTTCCTCCTCCACACCGTCCGGAACACGGTCCAGGACGACGGCGAGCAGGATGTCCCGCTGAGCCGCTTCCGAGAGGAGCTTCCATGGCACGGCGTCCGCGTACCGGTTCGCGGTGGTGACGAACAGCCATAGATCTGCGGCGGCGAGCAACTGGCCCGCCAGCCTCCGGTTCTCGTCGGCGATCGAGTCCACATCCGGCGCATCGAGGATCGCCAACCCGGGAGGGATCGACGCGTCCGCTCGAAGGAGAAGGGAGGCGGTGCCACCCGGGGCTGCGTCCTGAACCTCGTGCGCGTCAGGCTGCGCTTGCGGCGGGTAACCCGGTTTCGGCCCCGGTTGCAACGCGGATCGGGGCGGCATGCCCACCCGGACGCGGGTCAGGGAGGGCAGCACGCGCTGGGTGGAGAACCAGCCGGCATCGAGCGGGTGGTGGAGCAGGATCGGCTGGCGCGTGGTGGGGCGGACCGCGCCGGAGCGTGTCACGGGGCTGCCCACGAGCGCGTTGACGAGCGTGGACTTCCCCGCACCCGTCGATCCGCCGACGACGGCGAGCAGCGGGGCGTCGACGTCGGCGAGACGCGGCAGGATGTAGTCGTCCAGCTGTGCGGCGGCGGCGGTGACGGCAGCCCGCGCTTCGGAGGATCCGCCCAGTGCCAAGGGAAAACTGGTGTGCACGAGTGCCTCCCGCACCTCCCGGAGGAATGCCGGAAGCCCGGACAGGCCGGTCAATTCCGCGGGAGGATGGGAAGCGCTCATTTCACCATTCTGCCAGCAGCGGCAGCTCCTCCGGCGACTGGAGCCGAGGCCTGCCCCGAACGACGAAAAGCGCCCCGGACTGATGTCCGGAGCGCCTTATTCGTGACCCCAGCGGGATTCGAACCCGCGTTACCGCCGTGAGAGGGCAGCGTACTAGGCCGCTATACGATGGGGCCAGTACTGTTCTATTCAGCTGTTCCACTTCGATGATGCTGTGCAGTTTCCTGCGCTGGGGTACCAGGACTCGAACCTAGAATGTTGGTACCAGAAACCAGTGTGTTGCCAATTACACCATACCCCAAAGGCGCTTTTCGAAGCCCTGGCCTGCAGGGATCCGACCGCGTAAGTGCCGCGCGCCGAGAAACAACTTTACCGGACAGGTGGCAGGAACTGCAAAACGGCACTCAGGGTGCTGATCCGGCGCTGCGGGCCATCCTCGATTTCAAGGCCGGCGCGGTCGAGCCACACGCCGACGAGCCCCGCGGCGTCAGCGCCGTGCGCGTCGACCACCGGGTTGTCCCCGACATACAGTGTGCGGGCGGGCGGGGTGCCCAGCAGCCGGACGCCCTCCAGGAAAATCGCCGGGTCCGGTTTGGCCACGTCCAGCGCGTCGATGCCGACGAGGATCCGAATCCGGGAGAGCTCCGCGCGGTCCAGTTTCGCCCGCTGGTAGTCGTGCACGTTGTTGCTGATCACGCCGTAGGGGATCCCCCGCTCGTCGAGTTCGTCCAGCAGGGGGACGACGTCGTCGTAGGCCTTGAAATGGCGCGGCAGAGTCGATTCGTACGCCCGGTTCCACCCGGCCGCGGCCTCGGCGTCGAAGGGCACCGCGGTGAACCCTGCCCGGGCGTGGGCCACGCGCCGGATGCGCTGCTCGGTGAAGGTGGCCTTCCCTTGGAGAAAGCTGTCGTAGTGGCGTTCCGGATCGCGCGCATACAGCCGCTTGTATTCGATCCAGTCATCGTCGCTGAGGTGACTCAACCCCTCGTCGGCGATCTCGTGCAGTGTGGCTCCCATGGCCCCTTCGAGGTCCACCAGGGTGTCATCGATATCGAAGAGGACGCCCAGCGGGTGGTCGCCGCTCACCCGCTCACCACGTTCCATCGCCTGTCCTACTCGCCCGACGCGGCGCGGAAGGCCCGGATGCGCGCGAGGGACGCCTCCCGGCCGAGGATCACCATCGACTCGAAGAGCGGCGGCGAGATGCGCCGTCCCGAGATGGCTGTGCGGACGGGGCCGAAGGCGAACCGCGGCTTGAGGCCG
>NZ_KI914767.1:37128-47337 GCF_000520535.1 Arthrobacter sp. H41 | reverse complement strand
CGACGAGCGCCTCGCGGAGCGCGGCCTGGATGGAGTCGGCGTCCCAGCCGGAGAGGCTCTCGAGCGCTTCGCGGGCACTGTCGAGGACCTCGTCGAGATTGGCGGGCAGCCCTTTGCGGGCATCATCGGCGACGTCGATGGCGTCGTCGTTCTTGAAGAGGAAGCCGAGCATCTCAGGCGCCTCACCGAGCAGCGTGATGCGCTCCTGGATCAGGGGTGCGGCCTCCGCGATGATTGCTGTCTCGCGGGGGTCCAGTGGATCCCCCACCAGCCCGGCGGCCACGAGATAGGGGACGAGGCGCGTCCGGAACTCCGCCGGATCGAGGAGCCGCACATGGGTGCCGTTGATGGCTTCGGCCTTCTTCAGGTCGAAGCGGGCAGGGTTCCCGAGGACGTCGGTGATGTCGAACTTCTCCACCAGCTCGTCCACCGTGAAGATGTCCTCATCGGCGGACAGGCTCCAGCCGAGGAGGGAGAGGTAGTTGAGCAGGCCTTCCCGGATGAACCCGCGCTCGCGGTGGAGGAAGAGGTTCGACTCGGGGTCCCGCTTCGAAAGCTTCTTGTTCCCCTGCCCCATCACGTAGGGGAGGTGCCCGAAGAGCGGCATGTAGCGCGCCACGCCGATGTCGATCAACGCACGGTAGAGAGCCACCTGCCGTGGAGTGGAGGACAGCAGGTCCTCTCCCCGCAGGATGTGGGTGATGCCCATCAGGGCATCGTCCACGGGATTGACCAGCGTATAGAGGGGGGCGCCGTTGGCACGGACGACGGCGAAATCGGGGACGCTTCCGGCGCGGAAGGTAATCTCGCCGCGCACCAGGTCGGTGAAGGTGATGTCCTCGTCCGGCATGCGCAGCCGCAGGACGGGCTCGCGACCCCCGCTGCGCAGCGCCGTACGTTGCTCGGCGGTGAGGTCCCGATCGAAGTTGTCGTACCCGAGCTTGACGTCACGGCCGGCAGCACGGTGACGCTCCTCGACCTCTTCGGGGGTGGAGAACGATTCATACAGGTGGCCGGCCTCGACCAGCCTGGCGACGACGTCCGAGTACAGCTCGCTGCGCTGTGACTGGCGGTACGGCGCGTGGGGTCCGCCGACCTCCACTCCCTCATCCCAGTCGATACCGAGCCACCGCATCGCTTCGAGCAACTGCCCGTAGCTCTCCTCGCTGTCCCGGTTGGCGTCCGTGTCCTCGATGCGGAAGATCAGCTTTCCGCCCGTATGCCGCGCGTAGGCCCAGTTGAAAAGGGCGGTGCGGATCAGGCCCACATGGGGAGTTCCCGTTGGCGACGGGCAGAAACGCACGCGGACGGGAGTGGATGCGGTGACAGTGGGGAGCTCAGCGGCAGTAGTCATGATGGTGCAAGTCTAGTAGCCGGGCACAGCCCGGGTTGCAGGAACGGACGCTCCGCTCAGCGCCGGACAGGGTTGGAGAGCCTGCCGATTCCCTCGATGTCGACGTCGAAGCGCTGGCCGTCGGTGATCAGGCCGACTCCGGCCGGCGTGCCCGTGAGGATGATGTCCCCCGGCAGCAGCGTGAAGGCCTGGGACACGTAGGCCACGAGTTCACGCGCGCCCCAGATCATGTTGCTCGTCGAGCCGTCCTGGCGTAGCTCACCGTCGAGGCTCCCCTGGATGCTGAGGTTCTCGGGATCGAGATCGGTCTCGATCCACGGCCCGAGGGGGCAGGACGTATCGAAGCCCTTGGCCCGCGCCCACTGGTTGTCGGTCTTCTGGACGTCCCGCGCCGTGAGGTCGTTGGCGCAGGTGTACCCGAAGACGACGTCGTCAACGCGCTCGAGGGGAACGTCCTTGCAGATGCGGCCGATCACCACTGCCAATTCGGCCTCGTACGAGATCTGGTCGGAGAAGGAGGGAAGCATCACCGGGTCACCCGGACCGACGACCGAGGTGTTCGGCTTGAGGAACATCAGCGGAGCGGCCGGGGTTGCCGAACCCATCTCGCTGGCGTGGTCCGCATAATTGAGGCCGATGCCCACCACCTTGCTGCGCGGAATCACCGGCGCAAGTAGCCTCACGTCCTCCAGGGCATGGCGTGCCCCGGTCAGGTGAACCCCTGCGTAGAACGGGTCACCGTTGATCACCGCCACTTCTTCGCTTCCGCTGGGCCCCTCGACTACGCCGAACATGGGATCGTCATCCACTACAAAACGTGCAATTCGCATGGCCCAAGGCTACAGGTCACGGCGCACCGGGCGCGGGCACACAAAAGCCGCGGACCTCCCTCCCCAGAAGGTGTAGGTCCGCGGCCTAAGTGGTGCTGGCTATACTGCTGGACGTACTAGGGTTAGACGGCGGCGTTGCAGCCACAGTCTGGAAGGCCTAGTGAGGCCAGCGGTTGACGTCGGTGCCCGACACCGTGGGCGAGACGGTCTTGGTCGAGGAGGATGTGGTCTTGGTCGAGGACTTGTCCCCGGCGAATGCCGCGGATCCTCCACCGGCCACGAGCAGTGCGGTCAACATTACTGTTGCGGCAATTTTCTTCATAATATTGATCCTTGGGCTTGAGGGGAGACCTGGTTTTTCCTTCTCGCGAGTGCGATTAGTCCGAGGATATACGAAAACAGTGTGTTCACACCAGTAACTCCAGCAACTTTTTCAACTTTCCAGTACATTTACTTCGGATTGCCCTAGACTTGGGCCCGGCAAGCAGGGGATCAGCCCCAACAGCACCGGTGGTCACACGGTGCACCGCGACAGGAAGGTGGCGATGGCTCCGCATAATGAACCAGGCGAGCGTGTGCTTCTCGAGCTAAGCGCTCGCGATTCCTGGAACCAGCGGGATTACGATAAGGCTCGCCGCACGGCCCACGAGGCAGCAGTTCTAGCCCTTGGTCTCGGTGACGCTTCCGCTTGGTGGAACATGACGTTCTTGCAGGCAGAGTGCCTGCGCAAGCTGGGTCTTATGAGGGAGTCCGCAGAGGTTTCCCAGGAACTTGAAAATCACCCACTTACAATCCAGTCAGCCGCGCTTACTGCACGGGTCTCCACCATTCTGTCTCTGGCGCTGCAGGGCTGCGGCGACTTACCTGAGGCCGTATTGGCGGCAAGAAAGGCAGCTGTCAGCGCTGCTCTGGCCTTGGATCAACAGGATTATCAGATTAAGGCCCAAGACACATTGATCGCGGCCCTCGCCGACAGTGACCAACTTGAGGATGCCTGGGTGGAATGCCTGACCTTGGCCGCCCTCCTGCAGGGCAACCCGAGCTCACAAAGCGCGGGCATGAGTTACTGGGCCATCGGCAACGTCGCCTTCCTTATGGACCAGTCCGAGGAAGGCACCAAGTACCATCGCCTTGCGGCTGAGAACCTCTCCCCCACCAACGATCTCGAGCTCTGGGCCAAGTTCAACCGGGCCTCCGCCGAGATCCGACTCGCCGCCGGCGTCGTCCAGCCTGAAACGCTCGAATGCATCGACCGCGCCGAGTTGGCCGTCTCGATCGTGGGGGGCAGCGAACGCGACAAGGTTGAGCTGGCGTTGACCAGGGCGCACTGGCTTGTGCTCACCGGCCAGTTCGATGCAGCGGCCGAGCGCCTCAAATTCGTCATCAGCAAAGACAGGCTGCTCGCCACCCATACTGCTGCTGAAGCCCACCTGCTGCTCGGGAGAGCCTTGAAGGCCAAACGGGACCAACCCGAGGCGGCGCAGAACCTCAAGACGAGCGAGAAGCTGTTCAGCAAGGCCGGCGCCCCGAGCAGGGCCGATTCGGCGCGGGAACTGATCGAGGACATCGAGCCCACCCGCTCCTGAACTCTCTTGGGGCAGGGAATTCAGGAGCGGTATCCAGTCTTTTCCGGAGTGCTACTTCTGCCCTAGCAACTCCTGGACTTCCTCACTGCTGAGCTTGTTCCACGGAGAGGCATCCGACCCTTGCTGGGCGGCCTCGGGGCTGTCGCTCCTGGACCACCATTTGGCCTCGAACACATCGCCGCCGAGAAGCACGCGCTCACCCTTCAGGTAGGTCTTCTCGGCGTCCCAGGCGGGGTAGGTTCCGGCAGGTGCCGTCACTTTCGGCAGCGGCTTCTCACCCGGCAGTACCGGCCCGAGCAGGGTCCATGGCGTCTCGGCGGCCTGGAGCACCGGGTTGTCCGGAACGTCGCCCTGGGTCCAGTACTTGGCCACGTAGACATTGCGGTGCCAGACGACGCGCTCATCCTCGGTATAGGTGCCGGTCTCGCTCCAGATCGGATAAGGGCTGGTAGCCGGGTCATCCTCGACCGGGCCGGCAGGAGCCTCCGAGGGCGCCGGAGCGTCACTCAGCGTGGCGGCACGGCCTTCGAATCCTTCGCCGAGAACCTGCGCGAACTGCAGTCCGTCCTGATCGATGCCGCTGCACCCGTCCGAGACCACGGTGAGGTCAGGGTAATTGTCACTGCAGGTGGCGTCCCTGTTGAGTGACCACATCGACATCCGGCCCACCCCCGTGCTGATGGCGAACTTGTTGAACGCGTCCGCCGCATCGAGGTCGAAGACCTCCTCCTTGACATCGTTCTGGCCCACCATGGGTGTCAGACCGATCTTGCGCCATGCAGCCTGCGGACCGAGTTCGATTCCCGCCCGCTGGTAGAGGATGGACAACTGGCTGTGCGTCGCCTTCGCCGCGTTGATCGAAGCGTCAAGCATACTGACGCCGGCCTCCCTGCCCTCGCCGTAATCCATGGTCATCGCATTGACCCCAGCGAGGTCGACTTCAGCGCTGAGAAATTGCGCGACGGCGTCGGTCCCTGCCTCGGTGAGGCCCGACGGGGCCACTGGAAGTGTCAGCCAGACCTTGAGGGGTTTCTTCGCTGCGGCACGCTCCTTCGAAAGGGCTGCGATCGCCTCCGCCCTCCGCTTCCCCGCCGCGGTGTCCAGCAGGTTCTCCCCCTCGATGTCCAGGTCGATCATCGAGACCTCGTAGCGGTCGATCACGCGCTCGTAGGCGTCCTTCAACTTGAGCGGGTCCGAGCAGGACGTCGCCAGTTCATCGTTCAGCAGCCCGCCGAAGGAGATCGACACCTCTCCCCCGTTCTGGGCCAATCGGGCGGTCCGGCGGTCGAGGTCGAGCGCCGTCTCGGCCTCATCCATGCTGTAGGCGGCGCCCCAGGAAGGTTCGCAACCGTCGTCGGGATCCGCGACGATGAAGGAGAGCAGTACGTTCTTTCCCTCGTCGGTCACCGGCTTCTCGAAAGGATAGAAGGGCGTGGCGGTGGCATCCACATAACCGGCGAAGAAGGCTCCCCCGGCATCGGCGGCCCGGGCGTCCTCGAACCGGTTCAGCCCCACGAAGGAGCCGACCACCAGTGCTGATGCTGCGCTGAGAAGGACCAGAAGCCGGAGTACGGAAAGCCTTCGGCCTGGAAAACGTTTGGACACAATGCCCCCAGTTGATGCCCGGAACGGGCGGAAAAAGTAATGAGACCAGCAAGTAGAAAGTGCCCGGAAAGGGCGCATCGATGAGACCTGATCAAGCAATCAAATTAACAAATCATGCTTGATGGATCAATGATACTGTTACTCCGATCACAGATCGGCCATCTCAGCCGATTGTTTCGAAACCGTCCCTTCCGGTCTCACATCGGGACGCTTTCCAGGTTTCGGATCCGTGGTTTCCGGTCAATTGCTGACAAGGCAGCGGTATTGCCGCTGCCGAACTGCTGGGGATGAAATATGTCGAACAAAATAGCCGCGCCCTCCACTTCACTGCCGGGCGCGCCGGGGGAATCAAGCGGACGACGACGCCAGTGGGGTGCAGAGAAGCGGTCAGAACCTCTCTCGATCGTGCATCCCATTCCATCCAGCCGCAAAATCGCGCTAGGACGGCTCGGAATAACCGTAACGATCGTGGCCTGGCTGACCTATGTGGTGACGACAATCCTGCGGCAGTTCGCGGAGAACCCCAACGCCGGTTTCCGGTTCGAATTCGAGGCCGTTTCCTACCTCATTGTGGTCACTTTCCTGACCTTCTCCGCCCTGATGTATCTCGTTGCCCGGCAGGGCGCGCTATACCGGTTCCGCGACCACCGCAGAATTCCACGGGGTGAGCTCGACCGGCATTTCGCGGACCACCGCGACGGCATCACCGTTTTGGTTCCCTCCTACGCCGAAGAACCCCAGGTGGTTCGCGCCACCCTGTGGTCGGCCGCGCTCCAGGAGTTTCCCGATCTGCGGGTGGTCCTGCTGCTGGATGATCCACCCGAGCCCACCGATCCCGCCGTCCGCAGCCGCCTCGAGGCGACGCGCGCGCTCACCGTCGAGATCGAGGCAAGCCTGCTCGAACCCGCCGGTGCGGCAATCTCGGCCCTTGAGGGTTTCGACGAGCGCACGGCCAGCGCAGCCGGGACCGGACCCGACATGCTCCATGAACTGCAGCGGCTCATCCACGCCTACGAGGAGGCCTCGGGATGGCTGGAGGCCATGGCCGGGACGGAGCGCGTGGAGGACCACGTCGACGAGTTCTTCGTCGACCTCGTGATCATGGGCCTCGCCCGCGAACTCCGGCTGACCGTCCTTGCACTCACCGCAGCCCTGGCACAGCGTGACGCACCGAATGTACCCCGCATGCGCGAGCTCTACGTCCGGCTGGTCCGGATCTTCAACAGTCGCCTCGAGACCTTCGAGCGGAAGCGCTTTGCCTCGCTGTCCCACGAGGCGAACAAGGCCATGAACCTCAACGCCTACATCTCCCTCATGGGCCGCCGCTGGCACCGCGAAGCCGCCGGCGACGGCGTGGTGCTGCGCGCCGTCGAGCCGGGACAGGAGCGTCCGGACGACATCGTGGTGCCCGACTCCACCTACCTGCTGACCCTCGACGCCGACTCCCTGCTCCTTCGGGACTACTGCCTGCGCCTGGTGTACCTGCTGGAGTCACCGGGCAACGAGCGGGTGGCAGTCACGCAGACCCCCTACTCGTCCTTCCGCGGGGCACCGACCCGCATCGAACGCGTGGCCGGTGCATCCACCGACATCCAGCACATCCTGCACCAGGGCATGTCCTACTACGGGGCTACCTTCTGGGTCGGCGCGAATGCCGTCATCCGGAAGGAAGCCATCGAGGACATCGTCGAGGTGGAGAACGTCGGCGGGTTCGAGATCAGAACCTACATCCAGGACCGCACCGTCATCGAGGACACGGAATCGAGTGTGGACCTCGGCACCCACGGCTGGACATTGGTCAACTATCCGGAGCGCCTCAGCTACAGCGCGACGCCCCCCGACTTCGGTTCGCTCGTTGTCCAGCGCCGGCGGTGGGCCAACGGCGGCCTCCTGATCCTCCCGAAACTCTGGAACCAGCTGCGGCGACGGCGGTACCAGCGCGAGCAGATCCTCTTCCGGGAAGTTCTCCTTCGCGTCAACTACATGGCGTCCATCGCGTGGGCCAGCTTCGGCCTCCTGTTCCTCCTGGCCTACCCCTACGACAGCCGGCTCCTCAGCCCCGTCGTCTTCCTCGCGGCTGCTCCCTACTTCCTGGCCATGGGCAGCGACCTGCGGGACTGCGGGCACCGGTTCTCCGACATCTTCCGGATCTACGGCTTCAACCTGGTGCTACTGCCTGTGAACCTGGCCGGTGTGCTGAAATCCATCCAGCAGGCCTTCACCGGCGAGAAGATTCCGTTCGTGCGCACGCCGAAGGTGAAGGACCGCACTGCGGCCCCCGCGCTCTACGTGCTGGTTCCCTACGCGATCGTCCTGTTCTCCCTGCTGACCCTGGCCAGGGATGCCGTTGAGCAGAACTGGGGCAACGCAATTTTCGCGGCCCTCAACGCGGTCCTCGCGGCGGGTGCCATCCGGGCCTATATCGGCATCAAGAACTCGGTCGTCGACGTCGGACTCGGTGTCATGAACTGGCTTTACGTGGCACCCCGCAAGAAGAAGACAGTCGTATCGCCCGTCATCGACAAGACACCCGAGGAAGCCGACTGGGAGTCGATCCTTTACCACGGCGACCGGCGCCTCAACCGGGACCTCCGCGGAGCAAAGGACCGCCGCCGCAGAATAATGGTGCGGTGATCCCCCTTGGCGCACCGGCACTTGCGCACCAGCAGCTCTCCCGGCCGGGTTCCACCAGCAGGACATCTTCGATGAACAGGACGCGTACCCGTATGCGGGAGGAACCATCCGGGGAGACCGGCGCGGCCGGCACCAGCGGCAGTGACACTCCCGCCGGGGAGAACGATAAGGCAGCGACCGATGTCGCGATCGATGCCGCGGCGGCCAACGCCGCGGCCGCCGGCGAACGTGGCGACTCGGGGGCCATAGCCGACGTCGACGGCACCACCATTCTGACGCTGCCCGCCGGGGAGCACATCACCCGGGCCGTTGCTGACCGAAAAGCCGCGGAGGCACGGAAACTGGCCGGCGGCGTGGCCCGGCCACTGCTCATCGACATCAGTGGTGTGCTGTCGATCGACCGTGCTGCGCGGTCAGTGATGGGAAATGCCCGAATCTCCACCGCGATCGCGCTGCTGGGATCCAGTCCGGTGGACCGGGTGATCGGCAACTTCATGCTGGGCGGCCAGCCGCCGTCGTGCCCTGTTGAATTCTTTTCCTCGGAGAGCGAGGCGCTTGCGTGGCTCTCCGGATTCCGAAGGTACCCTGAGTCGAATGAGCTCTGACAACAAGGACCCGCGGCTGGCCATACTCGTGGACAGCATTGTGCGGCTCTCACGAGGGGAACTCAGCAGCCGGATCGAACCGTCGTCGGCGCGTGACGAGGTGGACGCCGTCATCACCGGGGTCAACCTCCTCGCCGAGGAACTGGAACAGGTGTACGACCAGTTCGAGAAGAGGGTGGAAAGCCGCACCGCGATGCTTCGACAGGCACACCTCGACCTGATGAAGATGGCGATGTCGGACGCCCTGACCGGGCTCGCGAACCGGGTCGCCCTGATGGACGGGATCGAGACCGCCCTCGCCGGAGCGCAGGCCGGCTCGCTGCCTCCCGCATTGATCCTCCTCGACCTTGATTCCTTCAAGAACGTGAATGACCGCTTCGGGCACGACGCCGGCGACCGTGTTCTCCAGGAGGTTGCCGCGCGCCTCAATGGCGTGGTGCGCGAGAGCGACATGGTGGCGCGCCTTGGCGGCGACGAGTTCGCCATCCTCCTCCCGGAGGTCACCATGGACGTCGCGATGCAGGTGGCGCGCCGTGCGCTGCAGGTGCTCGGGGAACAGATCCAGCTCGATCATCTGTACGTGCACTCCCGTGCCAGCATCGGCGTTCGTCTCGGTGATCCGGGACAGACCGCGGACGCACTCCTGCTGGACGCGGACACCGCCATGTACGCCGCGAAGCGTGAGGGCCGGAGCATCATCAAGGTCTTCGAGCCGCTGATGCTCTACACGCGTCAGCTACGGAGCCAGATGGCCACCGAACTGCGCGGCGCCATCACCTCCAACGAACTGGTGCTCCATTACCAGCCGGTGGTCGAGCTCGCAACGAACCGCGTCCTCGGCGTCGAAGTACTGGTCCGCTGGCAGCATCCCGTTCGCGGGCTGATCCCCCCGGACACCTTCATCCCCCTTGCCGAGGAGATCGGGGCGATCCACGACCTCGACCGCTGGGTGATGCTGACGTCGCTGCGGCAACTCGCGGAGTGGAGGCGGACGCTGCCCCTCGATGACGACTTCCAGCTGAGGGTGAACCTCTCCGCCGTCGAGCTGAAGCAGCTCGACCTGGTGGACCATGTCCGCTCACTCCTGCGCGACCTCGGGGTCCCAGCGCGATGCCTGGTGATCGAGATCACCGAGACGGCCATCGTGACGCGCGGAGAGGTGGAGATGTACTCGCTGCTCAGCCTGCAGAAGCTGGGCGTCGGCATCGAGATCGACGACTTCGGAACCGGATACTCCTCCATCAGCTACCTGCGCGAGCTTCCGGTCAGCATGGTGAAGGTGGACCGTTCGCTGCTCGTCGACCTGGATCACAGGCCCGGGCAACTCGAATTCGTCGCAGCAATCCTCCAGCTCATCCGGGCAGCCGGACTCGAAGCGGTTTTCGAGGGAATCGAGACGAAGGAACAGGCCGAGCAGCTGCGGGAGCTGGGATGCGCCAGCGGCCAGGGCTATTACTTCAGCAGGCCGCTTCCGGCAGTGGCAGCTACCGAACTGCTGACGGCCAGCAAATTCCTCAAGGTGACGGTCGACGTCCTTTAGGGTCGCCGGCTCCGGCTGGCTCAGTGCAACTAGCGCAGATCTGGCGGGTGCCGCC
>NZ_KI914767.1:31784-37028 GCF_000520535.1 Arthrobacter sp. H41 | reverse complement strand
CGTACACCCGCCGTTGCTGTACAACTTCGTGAGGCAGCCAGCCCACCCAGGGACCCATCGCGGAACATGTGCAGATCTGGCGGGTGTTGCCGCCGGACACCCACCATACCTGCACAACTTCGTGCGGTGGCGCTGGAGCCCAGTTGCTAGACGAGCCGGGTGAGCCAGCCGTGCGTATCCTCGCTGGTGCCCGTCTGGATGCCGAGAAGCTGGCTGCGGATCGACATCGTGACCTCACCGGCGGCCGAATCGGGCGCGCCGATGACCTCGTCGCCGTCGCGCAGCGAACCGATCGGGGTGATGACGGCGGCGGTGCCGCAGGCGAACACCTCCGTGATGTCGCCCGATGCCACGCCCTCGCGCCACTCGTCGAGCGTGATCTTGCGTTCAACCACGTTCATGCCGCGGTCACGGCCGAGCTGGATCACCGAGGAACGCGTCACTCCCTCGAGGATGGTTCCGGACAGCGCGGGCGTCACGAGTGAGCCGTCCCGGAAGACGAAGAACACGTTCATCCCGCCGAGTTCCTCGATGGCGTTGTCATTGAACTGGTCAAGGAACAATACCTGCTTGCAGCCGTGCGCCTCGGCTTCGAGCTGGGCTGCGAGCGAGGAGGCGTAGTTTCCGCCAGCCTTGGCGGCACCGGTCCCACCACGTCCTGCACGCGCGTAGTTCCGGGACACCCAGATGGCAACGGGCCGGACCTCGCCGCCGAAGTAGTTCCCCGCGGGGGAGGCGATCACCCGGAAGGACACTTCACGGGCCGGCCGCACTCCGAGGAACGCCTCGGTGGCGATCATGAAGGGCCGGAGGTAAAGGCTTTCGCCCTCGCCGGACGGAACCCAGGCCTGGTCGGCCCCGACGAGCTGGCGCAGGGATTCGAGGAACAATTCCTCGGGAAGCTGCGGCAGGGCCAGCCGGATCGCGGACCGGTTGAGGCGTGCCGCGTTGGCGTCGGCCCGGAAGGTCCACACCGACCCGTCGGCGTGGCGGTAGGCCTTCATGCCCTCGAAGATCTCCTGGCCGTAGTGGAGCACCGCGGCTGCCGGGTCGAGCGCGATGGGCCCGTAGGGCTCGAGCCGTGGGCTGTGCCAACCGCCCTCGCCCGCCTCGTTAACCGCGAAGTCCACCACCGTGGTGTGGTCGGTGAAATAGTTTCCGAAGCCCGGATTGGCGAGGATGGCGCTGCGCTGTTCAGGCGTTGCAGTGCTCGTGGAAAGGTACTGGGCAAACTCCAGCTCCGTGGCTGTCATGATTCCTCCGGGCAAACTTTCGGTTAGTGATCACTCACCAGCTTAGGACACAGCGGCGGCAATAGCATCGCCTACCGCGGCTGTGCTCCGGATGCGTCCGCCGCGACCGGCGATGTCCTTCTCAACCGCCTCCTCCACCCGCGCGGCGGCGTCCTCGTGTCCGAGGTGCCGCAACAGCAGGGCGGCCGAGAGGATAGCGGCGGTGGGGTCTGCCTTCTGCTGCCCGGCGATGTCCGGCGCGGACCCGTGCACGGGCTCGAACATGGACGGCGCCGTACGGTCCATGTTGAGGTTGCCCGAAGCAGCCAGCCCGATCCCCCCGGTCACCGCTGCGGCCAGGTCCGTGATGATGTCGCCGAAGAGATTGTCGGTGACGACGACGTCGAACCGGGCCGGGTCGCTCACGAGGAAGATCATGGCGGCATCGACGTGGAGGTAGTCATGGGTGACGTCGGGGAATTCCCCGGCAACCGCCTCGACGGTCCGCTTCCACAGATGGCCGGCGTAAACGAGGACGTTGTGCTTGTGCACCAGGGTGAGCTTTTTGCGGGGCCGCCCGCTGGCCCTCCGGAACGCATCCCGGACCACTCGCTCCACACCGTGCGCAGTGTTGAGGGAAACCTCCGTGGCGATCTCGTGGACAGTGCCGCCGCGCAGGGTTCCACCGTTGCCGACGTAGGGCCCCTCGGTGCCCTCGCGCACCACGAGGAAGTCGATCTCGCCGGGGTTCGCGAGCGTGCTGGTTACGCCGGGATAGAGCCGGGAGGGCCGCAGGTTCACGTAGTGGTCAAGCGAGAAGCGCAGTTTCAGCAGCATTTCTCGCTCGATGATGCCCGAGGGGATACGGGTGTCTCCTGGAGCAGCCCCGACGGCACCGAAGAGGATGGCGTCGTGCTGGCGAATCTTCGCCAGGGTCTCATCGGGGAGCGTCTCCCCCGTTGCGAGCCAATGTTCAGCACCGAGGTTGTAGTGCGTCAGCGCCACCTCCACCTTCCCGGCCGTGACCGCCCGGAGGACCTTGAGCGCCTCCGCTGTTACTTCGGGGCCGATGCCATCCCCCGGAATGACTGCGAGGTCGATGGCGGAACTGGAGGCGTGGGACACGAATTCACTCATTCCCCAAGATTAGGGAAATGTTCGGTTGCCGGACAAACCGTCTCAGGCGGTGGACAACCTATCGCTTCGATGGCACGGTATCATCGGGTCGGCTAGCGTGCCGCAGCAGGGAAGGGACGCATCATGGAAGCTGAACCGAAAATGAGACGAAGCATGGAGCGCGGGATGAAAAAGGGATCGGGGCAGGGGCCAGAGCCCGCTGAGGGTGCGGCAGGACGCATTGAGCGGGAAACGTTGAACTCATACCTCGACATGCACCTGTTCGGCGCCACGAACGGTGTCCGGCTCTTCGAGGCAGCCGCACACTCGTGGGTTGGCACCGAGCACGGCCGGGTGATCTCGGATCTCCAACAGGAGATCGATGAGGAACGCCTCCGGCTTCGGCGGGTGATCGAGCGGTCCGGGCACCGGCCCGGCCGGGGCAAGATGTTCGTTGCGCACATCTCGGCCAGGCTTGCCGAGGTGAACCCCGTCAATCCCTGGCGCAGGAAGACCAGCACGGGCGCGCAACTGGAGCTGGAGTCCCTGCTGTCCCTGCTCCGCGGGAAGGAATCCCTCTGGGAGACGCTGATTGCCCTCCGCTCCACCAACCCCACGGCGGACGGGCTCGAATTCAGCGACGAGGAGTTGCAGGAACTCCTGGAGGAAGCCGGCGATCAGCAGGCCCGCATTGCCGGCATCATCGGAAGTACTGCAGCGGACCGGTTCCTGAAGGGCTGAGAGCTACCTAACCGACCTCGGGCTCCCCCGCGTACTTCGGGAAGACCGGAGCGGGCGCAGGCAGTTCGGTGCCGGGTTCCAGCGGAGTGGCGATCGCCGCGAAGGTGCGCCGGGCGTCGTCGTCCGCCGTTCCCTGGCCCAGCGCGGTCAGGAGCTGCGCTGCACTGCCGGGCATCACCGGCTGCACCAGGATCGAGACGATGCGGAGGATTTCGAGGGTGACATACAGCACCGTCTCCATCCGCGCCGGATCGGTCTTCCGCAGGACCCAGGGCTGCTGGTCGGCGAAGTAGGCGTTGGTGTCGCCGAGCACCTTCCACACCGACTCCAGTGCGCGGGAGAATTCCTGCTTCTCGAACGCGGCCCTGCAGGTTTCCAGCAGAGCCGCTGCCTGGTCGAGGATCGCGCTGTCCGCCGCCTCGAGCCCGCCCGGCTGCGGAGCCCTGCCGTCGCAGTTCTTCGCCACCATGGAGAGGGACCGCTGGGCGAGGTTGCCGTAGTTGTTGGCGAGGTCCGCATCCATCCGGCCCACGATGGCGTCGTGGCTGTAGGAGCCGTCCGCACCGAAGGGCACCTCGCGCAGGAGGAAGAACCTCACCTGATCGAGGCCGTACTGATCCACCCAGTCCTGGGGCGCCACGGTGTTGCCGAGCGACTTGGACATCTTGATGCCCTTGTTGTGCAGGTGCCCGTGGATCATGACGCGCCTCGGAAGGTCGAGCTGCGCGGACATCAGGAAAGCCGGCCAGTAGATGGCGTGGAAGCGTGAGATGTCCTTGCCGATCACGTGGACATCGGCGGGCCAGTACTTCCGGAACGCTTCGGACTCGATGTCCGGAAAGCCGGCGCCGGTCAGGTAGTTGGTGAGGGCATCGACCCAGACGTACATGACGTGGCTCTCGTTGCCCGGCACCGGCACACCCCAGTCGAAGGTGGTGCGGCTGATGGAGAGGTCCTCGAGCCCGCGCTTCACGAAGCTGATGACCTCGTTGAAGCGGGGTTGCGGCGCGCCGAACTCGGGCTGCGCCTCGTACAGGGCGAGGAGCCTGTCCTGGTAGGCGGACAGCCGGAAGAAGTAGCTCTCCTCCTCCGTCCAGGTGACCTCGGTGTCGGTCTCCGTGGCGTACCGGAGACCGTCGGCCCGGAGCTCGGTGTCATCCTCCACCCAGAATGCTTCGTCGCGCACCGAATACCAGCCGGAGTACTTGTCGAGGTAGATGTCGCCGGCAGCTTCCATCCGGCGCCAGATCTCGGTTGCGGCAGCATAGTGATCCGCGTCGGTGGTGCGGATGAACCGGTTGTAGGAGGAGCCGACGACGTCGTTCATGGTCTGGAAGGCCCGCGCGTTGCGGGTGGCGAGCTCACGCACCGGGACGCCCTCCCGATCGGCCGTCTGCTGCATCTTCAGGCCGTGCTCGTCGGTGCCGGTGAGGAAGAGGACGTCATACCCGTCGAGCCGCTTGAAACGGGCCATGGTGTCGGTTGCAATCGCCTCGTAGGCGTGGCCGATGTGCGGCACGCCGTTGGGATAGGAAATGGCGGTGGTGATGTAGAAGGGGGGCTTGGCGCCTGAGGAAGTCACCCTACGAAATTACCCTGTTCCGGCGGGCATCGTCGCCCGCCGGCCGGGCGTCAGCTGTTGTGGACGACGGCGTCGTGGGCCAGGACCGCGTGGACGCCCCACGTTTCGTTGGCGATCTGGGTGATGCGGAGGTCCACCACCGAACTCGCGAGGGCCAGGGCGTGCGTCCGTGACAGGCCCAGCAGCGCCTGCAGCCAGGTGAGCATCGCGCCGAGCGCCTCGGCAGATGCCGCATTGAGGTCGGCGTTGAAGCCGAAGGTGATGCGGGCGTCGGGCGTGACGGCATGGATGGAGACGAGGGGCGGGTTCGGCTCGAGGCCCAGGACGAGCCGGGAGGCAGCTGTTGTGGACGACGGCGTCGTGGGCCAGGACCGCGTGGACGCCCCACGTTTCGTTGGCGATCTGGGTGATGCGGAGGTCCACCACCGAACTCGCGAGGGCCAGGGCGTGCGTCCGTGACAGGCCCAGCAGCGCCTGCAGCCAGGTGAGCATCGCGCCGAGCGCCTCGGCAGATGCCGCATTGAGGTCGGCGTTGAAGCCGAAGGTGATGCGGGCGTCGGGCGTGACGGCATG
>NZ_KI914767.1:22877-31684 GCF_000520535.1 Arthrobacter sp. H41 | reverse complement strand
ACGAGCCGGGAGGTCATGGGGCATTCGATGGCGGTGCCGCCCACCTCGCCGTCGCCCTGCGCCGCGTGGCCGTCACCGACGCTGAGGAGCGCACCGGGAACCGTCACGGGGAGGAACAGCGTAGAGCCCGCCACCAGCTCCCTGCAGTCGATGTTTCCGCCGCCCGCCGCGCGGGGAGGAGTGGTGGAGAACTCCCCTTCCTCGGGCTGCGGCATGCCGACGACGCCGAGGAAGGGCCTCAGCTGAACCGTGTGGCCGAGCTGGTTCGTCCCGGTCCCCCGGTCCCGATCCAGCTGCCACAGGAGCCATTCGGGCTCACCGCCCGCGACCCCCAGCGACCGCGTGAAGGCGTCGTCGCGCCGCCCTGCCACGGTGAAGCCCCAATCGCCGGGTGTGAGCGCCTCGAAGGAGACGGACAGCATGTCCCCCGGCTGCGCTCCCCGCACCTCGATGGGACCGGTGAGGCAGTGGCCCCGCCGGTCCGGGAACATCAGTGGCCGCACCTCCCCGGGAAAGGACTGCGGCTCCAGGTGGCCGGAGGCGTCAAGGGACTCCACCACCACTGTGTCGCCGGGATCCACTGCCAGCACTGCCGGAGTATCGCGGGAAAAGACCTGGGTGACAGTGCCGGAGTGCACCTCGAGCTGGTGAATCGTCATCGCCGTCCTTCGTGAACTAGTCGTGTAGGTCGACTTCGCGGGCCACGCTCGCGCCGATCTCGGTCCGGATGGCGTCGAGCACCTCCTGCGGCACCGAACTGTCGACGGTGAGGAGGGACAGCGCCTGGCCGCCCTCCTTGCTCCGTGCCACCTGCATTCCGGCGATGTTGATGTTCCGTTCACCGAGGAGGCGACCGAGCGTGCCGATCACGCCGGGGCGGTCGGCGTACAGGATCACCAGGAGGTGCTCGCTGATGGGGATCTCGAGATCGTAACCGTTGACGCCCACGAGCTTCTCGATCTGCTTCGGGCCAGTGAGGGTGCCGGCCACTGAGATCTGAGTGCCGTCGGACAGCGCGCCCCGCAGCCGGAGCACGTTCCGGTACTCCTCCGACTCGGAGGTGGTGATGAGCCGCGTGGAGATGCCCCGCTGCTCGGCGAGGAGAGGCGCGTTGACGTAGGACACCTGCTCCGAGACGACGTCGGTGAAGACCCCCTTGAGTGCCGCCAGCTCAAGCGCCTTCACGTCGAGCGACGCGATCTCACCGGCCACCTCGATCTCCACGGAGGTGAGCGAGTCGTGGGTCAGGGCGGTGAAGATACGTCCCAGTTTTTCCATCAGCGGGATGCCGGGACGCACCTTCGGATCGATCACGCCGCCGGCCACGTTGACGGCGTCGGGCACCAGTTCGCCTGCCAGGGCGAGCCGCACCGATTTCGCCACCGAGATGCCGGCCTTTTCCTGGGCCTCATCGGTGGACGCCCCGAGGTGGGGGGTCACCACCACGTTGTCCAGGGCGAAGAACGGGAGGTCGGTGCTCGGCTCGGAAACGAAGACGTCGATGCCGGCGCCTGCTATCTGCCCCTCCGTCAACGCGGTATACAGGGCTGCTTCGTCAACGAGCCCACCGCGCGCCACGTTGACCACGTACGCCGTCGTCTTCATCTTTCCGAAGGCCGCGTTGCCGAGCATGCCCACGGTTTCCGGGGTCTTCGGCATGTGGATGGTGACGAAGTCGGCTTCCTTCAGGAGCTCATCGAGCGTCACGAGCCGCACGTTCAGCTGCTGGGCGCGGGCGGAGGTGATGTACGGGTCGTAGGCGAGGATCTCGGTGCCGAAGCCCTGCATGCGCTCGGCGACGAGGGCGCCGATGCGGCCGAGGCCGATGATGCCGACCTTCTTCTCGTACAGTTCGATACCCGAGTACTTCGACCGCTTCCACTCCCCCGCCTTCAGCGCACCGCTGGCCTGGGGGATGTTCCGCGCGAGGCTGAGGATGTGCCCCACCGTCAGTTCCGCCGCCGAGATGATGTTCGAGGTCGGCGCGTTGACCACCATGACGCCAGCGCTCGTCGCGGCCTTGATATCGACGTTGTCGAGGCCTACGCCGGCGCGGGCGATGACCTTCAGCTTCGGCGCCGCGGCGATGGCCTCGGCGTCCATCCGCGTTGCGGAACGCACCAGGACGGCGTCGACGTCGGCGAGGTCCGCGAGCAGTCGGGAGCGGTCCGCTCCGTCCGTGCTTCGGATATCGAAGTCCGGGCCGAGCGCCTCGACGGTGGCAGGTGAGAGTTCTTCGGCGATCAGGACGACAGGTTTCGGGTTCACGGGGAAAGGATCCTTGCAGCTGGTGGGATGAAAACGGGTCCTACACCCTGACAGGGCGCACCGTCCGGCGCGCCCTGTCAGTTGGTGCTGGTAGCGCTAGCGGGCTACCGAGCCTTCGGTGTAGTCGTCATTCGTCTTGATCCAGGAGAACAGCTTGCGCAGTTCGCGCCCGGTGCTCTCGATCGGGTGGTCCTCACCCTTCTTGCGCAGCGCGGCGAATTCGGGAGCGCCGGCGTCCTGGTCGTCGATGAAGCGCTTCGCGAACGCACCGTTCTGGATGTCGGCGAGCACGGCCTTCATGTTCTCCTTGACGGACTCGTCGATCACGCGGGGGCCCGAGACGTAGTCGCCGTACTCGGCGGTGTCGGAGACGCTCCAGCGCTGCTTGGCGATACCGCCCTCCACCATGAGGTCGACGATCAGCTTGAGCTCGTGCAGCACCTCGAAGTACGCGACCTCGGGCTTGTACCCGGCCTCGGTGAGCGTTTCGAAACCGTACTGGATGAGCTGGGAGGCGCCGCCGCACAGCACAGCCTGCTCACCGAAGAGGTCGGTCTCGGTCTCTTCGGTGAAGGTGGTCTCGATGACCCCGGCACGGGTTCCGCCGATGGCCTTCGCATAGGAGAGCGCGAGCTCTTTCGCCTTTCCGGACGGGTTCTGCTCCACCGCGATCAGGTCGGGGACGCCCCGCCCGGCCTCGAATTCGCGGCGGACGATGTGGCCGGGGCCCTTGGGCGCGACCAGCGCGACGTCGACGTCGGCCGGTGCCTTGATGTAGCCGTAGCGGACGTTGAAGCCGTGCCCGAAGAACAGGGCGTCGCCGGCCTGCAGGTTCGGCTCGATGTCGTCCTTGTAGACGTGGCGCTGCACCTGGTCCGGGGTGAGCACCATGATGAGGTCGGCTTCCGCGGTGGCCTCGGCGACCGACAGGACGCGAAGCCCCTCGGCTTCGGCCTTGGCACGCGACGCCGAGCCCTCCTTCAGGCCCACCCGCACGTCGACGCCGGAATCGCGGAGACTGAGGGCGTGGGCGTGGCCCTGGCTGCCATAGCCGATGACGGCGACGGTGCGTGCCTGGATGATGGAAAGGTCTGCATCGTCGTCATAGAACATCTCGGTCACGGGTGTTTCTCCTCTAGGTGGATGGTGCTGGAAATCGTTACGGTTGGAATTGCTGGTGGGAGGCGCGGTTTCGCCGGTCAGGCAGTGCGCAAGGCGCGGTCGCTCATCGACTTCGCGCCGCGGCCGATCGCAAGGGTGCCCGACTGGACGATCTCGCGGACCCCGAACGGCTCGAGGACGGACAACAGGGCGCTGAGCTTTTCCGGCGTTCCGGTGGCCTCGATGATGAGCGAGTCGGTGGAGACATCGACCACCGACGCACGGAACAGGTCGGCCGCCTGGGTCACCTGCAGCCGGGTCGCAGCATCAGCACGGACCTTGATAAGGATGTGGTCCCGCTGCACCGACGTCTCGGAGGTCAGCTCGACGATCTTGAGAACGTTGATGAGCTTGTTGAGCTGCTTGGTGACCTGCTCGAGGAGGTCACCCTCGGCCTCGACCACCACGGTGATCCGGGACATACCCGGGATCTCGGTGGGGCCGACCGCGAGGGAGTTGATGTTGAACGCGCGGCGGGCGAAGAGGCTTGCGACGCGCGTCAGGACGCCCGGAACGTCTTCGACCAGGACGGAAAGCGTATGACGGGCCATGGTTAGTCCTCCTGTTCCCACTGCGGGGTCATGTTCCGGGCGATCTGGATGAGGTCGTTGCTGACGCCCGAGGGCACCATCGGCCAGACCATCGAATCCCGGCTCACCACGAAGTCGACGACGACGGGGCGGTCGTTGATCTCGAGGGCCTGCTGGATGGTGGCGTCGATGTCCTCGTCACGCTCGCAGCGCAGGCCTGCACAGCCGTAGGCGTCCGCGAGCTTGACGAAGTCGGGAACCCGCACGGTGTCGTGGCCGGTGTTGAGGTCCGTGTTGGAGTAGCGGCCCTCGTAGAACAGGGTCTGCCACTGCCGCACCATGCCCAGCGAGGAGTTGTTGATGACCGCCACCTTGATGGGGATGTTGTTGATCACGCAGGTGGCGAGTTCCTGGTTGGTCATCTGGAAGCAGCCGTCGCCGTCGATCGCCCAGACCACGCGGTCCGGGTTTCCCACCTTGGCGCCCATGGCGGCCGGCACCGAGTAGCCCATGGTGCCGAGGCCACCCGAGTTGAGCCAGGAGTCCGGGCGTTCGTACTGGATGAACTGGGCGGCCCACATCTGGTGCTGGCCCACTCCGGCGACGTACACGCCCTCTGGCCCGGTGAGTTCGCCGATCCGCTTGATGACGTGCTGCGGCGCGGAGAGCCCGTCGTCGGGCTGGACGAAGCCCATGGGATAGGTTTTCCGAAGGTGATTCAAAGTGCTCCACCATGCGGTGATGTCGGGAGCATCGCCGGCAGCATGCTGGTCCCGCACCGCCTGGGTCAGCTCCGGGATGATCTCCTTGACCGATCCGACGATCGGCACGTCGGCCGTACGGTTCTTCGAGATCTCCGCGGGGTCGATATCTGCGTGGATGACCTTGGCCCCGGGCGCGAAACTCGAGAGGACGCCGGTGACGCGGTCGTCGAACCGCGCACCGAGCGTGATGAGGAGGTCGGCCTGCTGGAGGGCGGTCACTGCTGAGACCGCTCCGTGCATGCCGGGCATGCCCACGTGCTGGTGGTGCGAATCAGGGAACACGCCGCGGGCCATCAGCGTGGTCACCACGGGGGCGCCCACGAGTTCGGCAAGTTCCTTCAGTTCGGCTGCGGCGTGGGCCTTCATGACGCCGCCGCCCACGTAGAAGACGGGCCGGGTCGATTCGCCGATCAGGCGTGCCGCTTCGCGGACCTGCTTGGAGTGCCCGCGCAGCACCGGTCGGTATCCCTGAAGTTCCACCTTCGGCGGCCAGGAGAAGGTCATCTGGCCCTGCTGGGCGTCCTTGGCGATATCGACGAGCACCGGACCGGGGCGGCCGGTGGACGCGATATGGAAGGCCTCTGCGAGGACCCGGGGGATGTCCTCGGGATTGGTGACCAGGTAGGAGTGCTTGGTGATGGGCATGGTGATACCCACGATGTCGGCTTCCTGGAACGCGTCCGAACCGATGAAGGCGCTGGACACCTGTCCGGTGATGGCGACCATCGGAACCGAGTCCATGTGTGCGTCGGCGATCGCCGTGACCAGGTTCGTGGCACCCGGGCCGGAGGTCACGATGCAGACGCCCGGCCGACCGGTCACCATGGCGTAGCCCTGGGCCGCGTGGCCCGCGCCCTGTTCGTGCCGGACGAGGATGTGGCGCAGCTTGGAGGACGCCATCAGTGGATCATAGGTGGGCAGGATGGCTCCGCCCGGGAGCCCGAAGATATCGTCGACGCCGAGCTCTTCGAGGGACCGGACGATTGCCGCCGATCCGAGCATCTGGATGGGTCCCACGACATTGTTCGGTCCGCGGACCGCACTCTGCGGGACCACGGTCTGCGCTGAATCCCTGCCGGAGGGTGCCGACGGTGCGGCCGGTGCGGCTGGTCTTGCTGCCATCAGCGCCGGGCTGATAGGCGATCCCTTGGACATCGGTAACTTCCTTTAAAACGGTATTGCACGAACTTCCTGGACACTGCGCTTCTGCTGGATTCAACAAAAAAACCCCTCAGCCCGGTGAGGCTCTGTGAGGGGTTGCGCGTGACGTAAAGTCGACCGGTCGGGCTTTAGGCCGCGCGCTGGGTAAGGACGACGACTACGGATACAAGCTGCATACCTGTAGTGTCCACGCACCCGGGAATGGGTGTCAACCGCACCCCTGCCCATCTCACATACTGGACAGGGAGTCCAGTTAGTGGACATTAACCCGTCCCCGTTACACCGGCAGCACTGCTGCTATCCGCAGTAGGCCCCTTCGGACGCCGAGTGCACAAGCTTTGCGTACTTGGCGAGGACGCCCTTGGTGTAAGTCGCGGGGAGCGGCTCCCAGCCGATCTTCCGGCCCTCCAGTTCCGCTTCGTCCACCAGGAGGTCGAAGGTCTTGTTGGAGATGTCGGCGCGGATGCGGTCGCCGTCCTTCACGAAGGCGATGGGTCCGCCGTCGACGGCTTCGGGCGCCACGTGCCCGATGCACAGGCCGGTGGTACCACCGGAGAAACGTCCGTCGGTGAGGAGCAGGACGTCCTTGCCGAGGCCCGCACCCTTGATGGCACCGGTGATCGCGAGCATCTCGCGCATTCCCGGCCCGCCCTTGGGTCCCTCATAGCGGATGACGACGACGTCGCCGGCGAGGATTTCCCCGGCATCGAGGGCATCGAGGGCTCCCTGCTCGCGCTCGAACACCCGGGCGGTGCCCTCGAAGACGTCCGCGTCGAAGCCTGCGCTCTTCACGACGGCGCCCTCCGGCGCCATCGAGCCGTGGAGGATGGTGATGCCGCCGGTCTTGTGGACCGGGTTGTCGAGTGCGCGGAGGATCTTGCCGTCGAGATCCGGCGGGTTGATGGCGGCGAGGTTCTCGGCCACCGTCCTGCCCGTCACGGTGAGGCAATCGCCGTGGATCAGGCCGGCGTCGAGGAGCGCCCGCATGATCACCGGAACGCCGCCCACCCTGTCGACGTCGGTCATGACATAGCGTCCGAAGGGCTTGAGGTCGCCGAGGTGCGGGATGCGGTCACCGATGCGGTTGAAATCGTCGAGGGTCAGCTCGACCTCGGCCTCGCGTGCAATCGCCAGCAGGTGCAGCACGGCGTTCGTGGAACCGCCGAAGGCCATGGTCACCGCAATGGCGTTCTCGAAGGCCTTGCGCGTCATGATGTCGCGCGCGGTAATGCCGAGGCGAAGCAGGTTCACCACCGCCTCCCCCGACTTCCGCGCGAATTCGTCACGACGGCGGTCGGCCGACGGCGGTGCTGCCGAGCCTGGCAGTGACATCCCGAGGGCCTCGCCGATGCAGGCCATGGTGTTCGCTGTGTACATGCCGCCGCAGGCGCCTTCGCCGGGGCAGATCGCCTTCTCGATGCGCGTCAGGTCAGCCTCCGACATCTTTCCGGCAGCGCAGGCACCCACCGCCTCGAAGGCGTCGATCAGCGTGACTTCCTTCTCCGTGCCGTCCTCGAGCTTGACCCAGCCGGGCATGATCGTGCCGGCGTAGAGGAAGACGCTGGCGAGGTCCAGCCGGGCGGCGGCCATCAGCATGCCGGGCAGGGACTTGTCACAGCCGGCCAGGAGTACTGAGCCGTCGATGCGCTCGGCCTCCATGACGGTCTCGACCGAGTCGGCGATGACCTCGCGCGAGACGAGGGAGAAGTGCATGCCCTGATGACCCATGGAGATGCCGTCGGACACGGAGATGGTGCCGAACTGCATGGGGAACCCACCACCGGCGTGGACGCCCTCCTTGGCGCCCTGCGCCAGGCGGTTCAGGGACAGGTTGCAGGGAGTGATCTCGTTCCAGGAACTGGCGACGCCGATCTGCGGCTTCGCGAAATCGTCATCGCCCATCCCCACGGCCCGGAACATCCCGCGCGCAGGCGCCGCATGGATTCCGTCGGTTACTACTCGGCTTCTCGGTTTGATGTCAGGAGTTGTTTCCACGCTCATGGGTCAAAGTCTAGGCCTACAGATACGTGCACCCGTGCTCTATGACCCCGCTGTTACTCGCCGGAAGGGGGCGAAACCGCCCGGACGGTACAGTGGAAATCGGGTGGTCGGCACGTGAGCGGCCACCATCCGCCCAGCACTTCCTGCGAACCTGCTGGGATCCCTACCCTGATGGCGTGATATGACTTCCGACGAGGCCGGCGACCGATTCGAACAACTGCACGGCGGACGTGGCCTGAAGAACGCCCTGCGGCGCGTCTTCGACACGCAGATCCCCAATTACGGCGACTACAACCTGGTGTTCGCGTCGCACGAGCGGGAGGACGGCGAGCTGCGGCCTCCCCTCAGCGCCGTCGGCTCCTATGTGCTCGGCTACCGCTGGCAGCCGGCCGAGATCATGATGGCCCCCGTCGATGTGGCAAGCATCACCGGGGCCGGGATCCCGGTCGAGGTCAACATGACCAACCTCGCGCACGCGCTGCAGTGGAACGACGGCAGTTACGAGGTGGGCACGAGCACCGGCCGCATCTTCCGGTTCGGGGTTCATCCGCAACCCACGCTCGACGTCGGACCGGGCAACACCCTCGTGCTCGAACAGGATGAGGACGTGATCGACTTCGACGCCTTCATGGAGGCGTTCATCGCGATGGCTTAGGTGCATCAGCCCAGGCCTATCAGTGCAGAATGCAGCCGTCCGGCGGCCGTGATCAGCCCAGCGGCCGGGGTCAGTCTTCGGCCCACGGTCCGGCCTGCACCAGGTTGACGGGCGCCTTGCCCTCCCCCAGCAGCCGGATCTGCCGATCGAGCAGCCGAACGATCCGCGGCCAGAATGCACCGGTGTTACCCCCGACGTGCGGCGTGATGATGGCCCCCTCCTGCTTCCACAGCGGATGGTCCGCCGGCAGCGGCTCGGGATCGACGA
>NZ_KI914767.1:20787-22777 GCF_000520535.1 Arthrobacter sp. H41 | reverse complement strand
TCGATCGCGGCCCGCAGCCGCCCGGCCGCCACCTCCTGTGTCAGCGCGTCGGTATCGACCACTCCTCCCCGAGCCACGTTGACGAGCAGCGCGCCGTCGGGCATGGCAGCGAGGACCTCGCGACTGATCAGGCCGCGCGTGGCATCGCTGAGCGGGGTGATCACGATGACGACGTCGTGGTGCGGCGCAAGTGCGGCGAGCTCCGACCCGGCATGGATCTGGCCAGAGGCGTCCTCGCGTGCCGTGCTCCCCACCCTTGTCAGGACGACCTCGAACGGCTCGAGGCGCCGCTGGATCTCGACACCGATGCCGCCGACTCCCACGAGCAGGACGCGGCGGTCCGCGAGCCCGGCATAGCGGCGGGACTCCCATACGCCCCGCTGCTGGTTGCGGACCGCGACGTCGATGCCCCGCAGCGAGGCGAGGGCAAGCCCGACGGCCAGCTCGGCGGTGGCCGCGGCGTGTACGCCTGCCGCCGTGGCGATGGCGGTTGCGGAGGACACGAGCGCCGGCACTCCGTCGTAGCCCGTGGACTGGGTCTGCACCAGTTTCAGATGCGGCACGCCGGCCAACGCGGGTCCCGGATCCACACCGCCCCCGTAGGGGAGGACGACGGCGTCGATGTCGCCGGGCGCTGCGCCCTCGGGAGCGGCGGTCAGATCCCAGTGAACGACGTCGATGTTCGGGCTCGAATCGATAAGTGTATCCCGCAGTTCGACGGAGGGAACGGTCAGCGTGGTGATTGGGCGGCTCGATGGCCGGTCGCGGTGCTCCATGCGCCCAGCCTAATCGGCGGGAGCCGGGACGGCGTACCGCGCTCCCGACCGGCAGGAGCCACCCGGCGGAACGAGGTGCTGGACTCGTCGGGAGGCTGCACGTACTGTCGAAAATATGTCTGATCCGAGGGTTACTCCCGCTGTGTCGCTGCGCGTGGGCGCAGGCTGGGGAGGACCCGCACGGCTGGGCGGGCTCTGCGTGCTGCTCGGCCTGCTCGTCGGCTGCTCCAGCGAAGCCGGTGAGGAGCCGATCTTCCAGGGATCGGACCCACCCGAACAGTCCGCGTCGGCACCACCGGACGCCTCCCCTGGGGCCCTTCCTCCTGCACCGGCACGAACCACCAGGACTGACACCGAGGATAGAGTTTCGCCGTCGCCGGCTCCGCCGGCAGCCTTACCGGCGATCACCTATTCCGGGGATGAAGTGACGGGGCTCGGCGTGCCCTGGTCCATCGCCGTCCTTCCGGACGGGGCGCTGCTGTTCTCCGACCGGGAGACCGGGACCATCACGCGGGCGGCAGGCGGTGGGACAACCGTCGTCGGAGCACTGCCCGACGCCGCCGAGGCCTCCGGAGAGGGCGGCCTCCTCGGGCTCGCCGTCGCCGAGGATTTCAGCGAAGATCCGGCGGTGTACGCGTACTACACCTCTGCGGAAGACAATCGGGTGGTCCGCATGGCGTACGAGGACGATGCGCTGGGTGAGCCCGAGGACATCCTCACAGGCATCCCGAAGGGCAGGATCCACAACGGCGGCAGGATCGCTTTCGGTCCGGACGGCCACCTGTATATCGGCACGGGCGACGCGGGCAATGGCGGCAACGCGCAGGACCCGGACAGTCTCGGCGGGAAAGTGCTGCGCGTTGCGCCGGACGGCAGCGTGCCTGACGACAATCCCACTCCTGGCTCCCCCGTCTACAGTCAGGGTCACCGCAATGTGCAGGGACTCGCCTGGGATTCGGAGGGGCGGCTGTGGGCCACGGAATTCGGGCCCGACGTGGACGACGAACTCAACCTGCTGGAAGCCGGCAGCAACTACGGGTGGCCGGAGGTGACGGGGGCGCCGGGCAGGGAAGGCTTCGTCGACGCCCAGGTGGTGTGGCCCTCCACCGCCACCTCGTCCCCGAGCGGTATGGCAATCATCGACGACACGGCCTACATCGGTGGTCTTCGGGGTCAGCGGCTATGGCAGGTACCGCTCGCCGGCGGGCAGGCCG
>NZ_KI914767.1:14762-20687 GCF_000520535.1 Arthrobacter sp. H41 | reverse complement strand
CGGGCAGGCCGGCGAGCCCGTCAGCCATTTCGATGGCGAGTTCGGGCGGCTGCGGGATGCTGTGGAAGGGCCCGACGGCGGGTTGCTCGTCGCGACGAACGAAGGCGACGGCGGCGCGCGGATCCTTCGGGCGGAGCTCGACTGAGCGGTTCGATTTCAGCTTTCCAGCACCATGCTGGTAGAGTTTTGTGCTGTTGCGGATGACCAAGTCAGCCGCAAACTGCAGGAAAAATGCCAAGCACCTCTAGCTCAATTGGCAGAGCAATTGACTCTTAATCAATGGGTTTCGGGTTCAAGTCCCGAGGGGTGCACTGCGAAACCCCGTACTTCCAGTCTCGCCGCTGGTAGTGCGGGGTTTTGTTTTGCCCTGGGTGCGCTTCTATACGCGAGTGCATTTCAAGCCCGGCGCCGGCCGTCAATCGAATCGGAGGAAGGCCCGCACTGCGCCGCCGTCGAACTCGGTTGCCTGGGTGTAGCCCAGCGACTCGTAGAACGCTTTCTGCCCGGGCTCATCATCGGTGAGCAGAACCTTTTGGCGGACCTGCGGGTAATAGCCGAGCGCGGTGGAAACCAGCGCGCGGCCGATTCCCTCCCGCTGATGACCGGGGCGGACCAGGATGTCCTGGAGATAGCAGATCGAAGCGTTGTCGGAAATCACCCTGGCCAGCCCAACGAGCGCTTTTCCTTCTCGAGCTGTCACCACGATCGAGGATCCAGAAAGCGCTGCCAGAAGGTTCTCGGGATCTTTCGTGTAGGCCAGCCAGCCAACCGAAGCGTAGAGGTCGAGAACATCCGCCATCGACAGATCCGCTGCCTGAACTGTTGCGATAGTGGCCATGACCCATCCAAGCATGCTCGAGTCATCCCGCGTCCAGATACGCCTGGCGAAGCCGACGTCCAGGGGGCTGTGGTTCAGCGGAAGGTCGCTACCCCGCCCTCCGTCGCGGTCCAGGTGATGTAGCCGCCCTGGTAGTCCTGGCGGACCCCACCGGTAACGCCGTATTCGTTGGAGGTGGGGTAGCCCAGGCGCCCGTTCTCGAGGCCCACCTGGGCGTAGGCATCCCGGATACCGCCGAAGGACAGGTAGGCGCCGCCGGCCGGTGACTGCAGGATCGCCCCGTTCTGGAACGCCTGGTACTTGCCGCCGTTCTTCAGCCCGCCGATGACGCCGGAGGTGGGGTAGCCGAGGAAGCCGGACTCGGAACCGAAGGCCTCGTAGGTAGCCAGGATGGGCCCGTTGAGGGTGACCTGTCCGCCGGTGGCGGCCGACCAGAAGATCCCGCCGTGCTGGAACTGCTGGTAGGCACCGCCCCTGATCCCGGTTTCCCGGCCCATCGGGTAGCCCAGCGACCCGTTCTCGGAACCGTTGGCAACGTAGGTGGCCCGCATCCCGCCGAAGACCAGGAAAGCGCCGCTTTCCGGTGACCACATGAGTGTGCCGTTCTGGAACGTCTGGTACTTCCCGCCGTCCTTCAGGCCGCTGAGCTCGTTCGAGGTCGGGAAGCCCATGAAGCCGGTTTGTGCTCCGTAGGAGTTGTAGGCGTCCAGAATCGCGCCCTTGAGGGTGACCTGCCCGCCCGACGCGGCTGACCAGAAGATCCCGCCGTGCTGGAACTGCTGGTACGCGCCGCCCGGCACCGGCTTTTCCCTGTCGGTGGGGTACCCCAGACTGCCGTTCTCGGAGCCGCTGCGGACGTAGGTCTCGCGCATCCCACCGAACACCAGGTGCGCCCCGTTGGCCGGGGACCACAGGACGGTGCCGTTCTGGAACGTCTGGTACTTCCCGCCGTCCTTCAGGCCACCCAGTTCACCCGAGGTCGGGAAGCCCATCAGGCCGGTCTGGAACCCGTAAGCGAAGTAGGTGTCACGGAGCGGCCCGTGCGGGCTGACCTGTGCACCGGTGGCCGGCGACCAGAAGATCCCGCCGTGCTGGAACTGCTGGTACGCGCCGCCTGCGATGCCCCCCTCATCGGCGGTCGGGAAGCCGAGGGGTCCGGTGGTGGCCTTCGTTCCCAGATAGGCAGCGTGCATGGCGCCCCTCACCACGACCGCACCGGCCGCGGACCAGACGATCGAGCCGCGCTCATAATTGCGCTGCGCACCGTTGGCGAGGCCGATCTCACCGCCCACCGGCGTGCCGAGGAGGCCGGCAACTCCCGGCTGCGCGTACTTCGCCTCGATTGCGGTGCGGACCGGAACGTTGGATACAGCCGGTGTTACTGGTGAGAACCGAGTGGCTGGAGTGTATCCGGTCCTGATGCCGGTCACATTCACCGTCATGGTTGCACCGGCGTCGGCACCGGTCAGCGTATAGGTGGAGCCGGTTGCACCGGCCACGGCCTCGCCCGAGCGGAACCACTGGTACTCCACTGGAAGAGGTGCCGGCGTCCACGCACCGTGAACGGCCGTGAGGACCGACCCCGTCGCCGGAGACCCGGAGATCGTCGGCAGTGTCGAGCCGATCGTGCCCGGCGCGATGAGTTTTCCGTCGGACGTCGTCGCCGTCGGATCGTAGCCGCTCTTGGAACCGCTCACCTGGACGCGGATGAACTCGGACACGTCATCGGCAGTAAGCTTGTAGGTCTTTGCCGTGGCTCCGGCGATCACGAATTCGCCACGCATCCACTGATAGGTGAAAGAGACAGGTGCCGGTCCCCATGACCCGGGGTCGGCGGTCAGGGTGGCATCCATCGTCGGACTTCCGGTGATGGTGGGGGGTGACGAGGTCATGCTCCCGGCCACCGCGGCCGCGGATTGGACCTGGCTGACGTCGCCGGTCAGCGGCGGAGCTGTGACCTCCGGTGAAGCTCCTTCGTCCGGCGAAGCCGAAGCCAGCTGTGGAGCCGTGATCTGTGGTGGCGCCGCGACGTCCGGCGAACCCGACACCTCCGGTGGCGCGGTCACGTCTGGAGGCACCACTACCTCCGGTGACGCCATCATTTCCGGTGCACCCTCCAGTGCAGCGGCCGGCAGGGCGTACAAGGGGCTCACCAGGAGCGCTGCGATTGCGGCGGCCACTGCTCCTCGGGTCGAGCGGCGGGGCGGAACTGGCATGCGCATCCTCAGGGGCTCATTCCCACTGAAACAATGGGTGATTCATGGGGAGGCCGATGCTGTTCCCCGCGGGAATCATAACCGAGGAACGCCTGTTACCAAAGGTGCGGATGTGAAAAGCTTATGACGGGGTGCCGTAGAAAACGACATTCGCGCCGGATACAACCAGTGTGAATGTCCGAAACGAGCGCGACCGTCGTTTTCTGCAGCGCAGCCCGGCAATTGCGCTACTCAGCTGCGCAGCTCAGGCAGGACCTTGCTGCCGAAGGTGTCGATGAAAGCGCCCTGGTCCTGGCCGACATGGTGAAGGTACAGCTCATCGAATCCGAGTTCCCCGTATTCGTGCAGCCACTGGGCATGCTGCGCCGGATCGCTCGAGACGTTGACCGCCTGCCGCACCTGCTCCCGGGATATCTCCTTCCGCTCTGCCAGTTCGACGAAGTCCTGCGCGGTGGCGACCTCCCACGTCAAGGGTGGCCCCACCGCATTGGTGCGCCACTGTCCGTAGGCCATCTCGTCGGCGTCGCCGTCGGATTCCGCCCAGCTGAGGTGGACCTGGAGCACCGCCTTGCCGCGGCCCCCTTCATCCCGATAGGCACCCAGCAGTTCCAGAAGCGTGCCGGGGTCCTGGTTGGTGGTGATCAATCCGTCCGCCCACGTTGCCGCACGGCGCGCCGTGCCTACGGACATCACCGGTGCGATCAAGGCAGGCGGCACCTCCGGCAGGTCCCACAGCCTGGCGCGCTCCACCGTCACCAGCCCGCGGTGGGTCACCTCCTCCCCTGCATGCAGGCGCCGGATGATGTCCACACACTCTTCGAGGCGTTGCTGGCGGACGGCTTTCTCCGGCCAGGGATCACCGGTGATGCGCTCGTTCATGTTCTGGCCACTGCCCAAAGCCGCCCAGAACCGCTCGGGGAACATCGCGGAGAGCGTGGCGGAGGCCTGGGCGGTGATGGCGGGGTGGTAGCGCTGCCCCGGAGCGGTGACGACGCCGAAACGGAGCCCCGTCGTCGCAAGCGCCGCGCCGAGCCAACTCCAGGCATACCCGGCATGTCCCTGGGAGGGCGACCACGGCTCGAAGTGGTCCGAGCACATCGCCGCCTGGAAGCCGGCCGATTCAGCATGCTGGACGTCCAGGAGAAGTTGTGCAGGAGAGATTTGTTCATGCGAAGCATGGAAACCGATGACAGGCATGAACAATGTCTAACACTGCAGTGAAACGGCTGTCGAGACCCGCTTTCGCGGGCGTGCCTGCCGAGGCGGGCATCAGAGGACAGGAGCTGTTCCGCTCATGGTGCCGCTGTGGTGCAGGGCACACCAGCGGCACTACCATGGATTCGTGGAACCCCTCTTCGATTTCCTCGGTAGTTACTGGTGGCTTGTCTTCCCCCTGAGTGGCGTCTTCGCAGCCTGGGGAAGTTCGTGGTCCAGGGCGAGCGAACGGCGGCACCAGCGCAAGCTCGAGCTCTACGGGCTCAAGCACCAGGGACTCGCCGTCGAACACGCGCGCAGCGGTGAGATCCAGCGCCTATTGTCGGCGCACGACGACGTCAACAGGCGCTGGCTCGCCTATGAGCTCGACGCCGCCAAGCTCATCGACTACCCCATGATGACGGACGTGCGGGAGCCGTTGACCGTCGCCTTCCTCCGCGCGAAGCGGGAAGCAGACGCACTGCGGCCCATCGACGAGGACGAGCTGCCGCGGGACCGGCTCACCGAGTACCGCAACGCCGTCAACAACTTCGACGTCGCGTTCCGCGTCGCAGAGTCGGAAGCGCACCGCTTGAAGGACACTGCCTTCAGCGGCCCTGAGCGCCAACGGCTGACGACCGCGAGGAAGCTCGTGACGGTCGCCGTCGACGAGGCGGCGACCCCGGCGGAACGCCAGACGGCCTACAAGAGGGCACGCCGCGAACTCGACGGACTGATCGTCCTTCCCGACGCCACCATCGCTTCCCTCGAGGAGAAGGTGGCGCGCATGCTGGGCGCGGGATCTTCGACGGCCCAGTCCCGAGCCTCTTCCCGGGCAACGCCTGCCGGACCATAATCGGAGCATCCCAAAGACAAGGAGTGCTCCCATGACCACCCGACTCAATTCCTACCTCAGCTTCCGAGACACCGCGGCTCCCGCCATGGCGTTCTATCAATCAGTGTTCGGCGGGGAACTCGCGAAGAACACCTTCAGCGAGTTCCATGCAAGCGAGGACCCTGCGGAGCAGGACAAGCTCATGCACGCCGAACTCACTACCCCCAACGGCATGGTGCTGATGGCAGCAGATACTCCTAACAGCATGGATCTGACCGTGGGTACCAACCACGCACTGTCACTCAGCGGCGAGGACGAGCAGGAGTTGCGGGGCTACTGGGACAAACTGTCCGACGGCGGGACCGTGGTGGAACCACTCGCGCAGGCACCATGGGGAGACAGCTTCGGCATGTGTGTGGATCGCTTCGGTATTCACTGGATGGTGAACATCGCAGGCCCGAAAGCCTGAATTCTCCCGGTCTCCGGAGCGAGGACCAGCCGACCCAAGCGGGACGGCGGGGCACCTTCAGCGAGTTCCATGCAAGCGAGGACCCTGCGGAGCAGGACAAGCTCATGCACGCCGAACTCACTACCCCCAACGGCATGGTGCTGATGGCAGCAGATACTCCTAACAGCATGGATCTGACCGTGGGTACCAACCACGCACTGTCACTCAGCGGCGAGGACGAGCAGGAGTTGCGGGGCTACTGGGACAAACTGTCCGACGGCGGGACCGTGGTGGAACCACTCGCGCAGGCACCATGGGGAGACAGCTTCGGCATGTGTGTGGATCGCTTCGGTATTCACTGGATGGTGAACATCGCAGGCCCGAAAGCCTGAAT
>NZ_KI914767.1:12867-14662 GCF_000520535.1 Arthrobacter sp. H41 | reverse complement strand
GGCCTCCCCGCCGTCGCCCTCGGCGACTACCGCCTACTTCCGCCTACTTCGCGGCTTCCTTGTTGACGTCGGTGGGCGAATCGTACTCCCGGTCCGGAAGGTTGTTCAGGGTCTCCATCACGGAGTCATCGGCTCCGGATCCTTCGGCGTGCTTGACCAGGTTCTCCTTGGATACCGGGTAGTCGATGCCGCCCAGTGCCTTCTGGATATCGATGGGGCTCGGATCTGCCATGTGTTCCGTCCTTTTCTTGAGGGTTTGACTTGCATTCACTGCTTCGGTGGCCCGTGGACCACCGAAGCGGCGTCTATGGTACGGTCGGTGACCGTGGTGGGTGATTCGAGGTGCACCGCGCCGGAGGGAAGAATCCCTGCTCCGCCGTAGCGCTCCATCACGCGCCACTGCGCCGCGACATCTTCTCCGGCGTGGGCATCCGGCAGGTCCTCCCAGAAGCCGAATCCTCCGCAGTTCACCAGGGCCTCGCGGTCGAACAGGACGCAGCCGCCCACCCACGCGACCTTGTAGAGCCTCCAGGACCCGGGGTCGAGATCGAGGCCCTGCGCGGCATGGACAAGATTCGCGGCATTGTGCAGCTTCCACCGCGGGAAGCCCTCGGCGTCCTGCCGGATGCGTTCAGGGAGTACTTCCCCACCCTCCCAGAACTCCAGCTCCACCCGCTCGGAGGGGCGTTCGTCGTCGAGGTAGGACAACCCCTGCACTGCGGAACCGATGAAGCCGCACCCCGCGCTCCGCAGCGCGGAGCAGAGGCGCAGGAGGGTACCCGGCTCGAGCCAGACGTCGTTGTCGAGGAACAGGACGAAAGGTGCGGACGAGATTCCGAGCAGGAAGCTCCGGTGCTCGGCGAGGCCGCGGCGTGGGAGATGCCGTTCAAGGAGCACTTGCGTGCCCTGCGCCCGCAGCACGCGGATTATCGCCTGCACCGCAGGATGGTCGTAGGCCGGTGCGTCCTCCGTCTGGTCGCTCACGACCACCCGGAAATCGATGCCGTCCTGCGCAGCGAGCCCCGCGAGCGTCACTGCGAGCTCGGCGGAACGGGTGAAGGAGGGAATGAGCACATCCATTTCCGGATCCACCTGCGCGGCAGGCAGCCCCCACTCTCCGGACCAGCGGGTCATGGCGCGCCCTCGGCGGCAGGTTCGGCGGACGTCCGGATCTTCTGTACCACCGCCGTCGTCGACCGCTCCGGCACGTAGTCGAGGATGCGCACGGTCCCCCCGAAGGCTTCCACCACCGGGGTCTCCTCAAGCATCTGCGCGGAGTAGTCCCCGCCCTTCGCGTAGATGTCGGGGCGCAGCGCCTCGATCAGCGGAATGGGAGTGTCGGTCGCGAAAACCGTCACGTAGTCCACGCAGCTCAGCGCGGCGATCACCCCGGCCCGGTCAGCGAGCGCATTGATGGGCCGGTCCGGTCCCTTGAGCCGGCGGACGCCGTCGTCGTCGTTGAGTGCCACCACCAGTACGTCACCCAGCTGCTTGGCCTGGTTGAGGTAGCGCGTGTGCCCGCGGTGCAGGACGTCGAAACACCCGTTCGTGAGGACGATGCGGAGGCCCGCCTCCCGATCCCGTCCGATCCGCCGGGCCAGGTCCTCCGCGCTGAGGGCCGTGTCGGCGAAGCTGCCAAGATGCACGGCGAGGTCCTCTGTCGAGCACACGGAGGTCCCGGGCCGGTGTACGACGACGTCGGCCGCCGCCTGGGCGAGGTCGAGGCTGGTCGCCAGCGGCAGCCCGGCGGCCCGCGCTGCGGTGAGGCAGGCCACGAAGGTGTCCCCGGCGCCAG
>NZ_KI914767.1:9627-12767 GCF_000520535.1 Arthrobacter sp. H41 | reverse complement strand
CACGTCCGGTGTTCTTCGGAGTCCCCGGTGAACAGGACCGTGCCGTCACGGTCGAGGGTGACCACCACTGCTGATGCCCCGGTGGCGGCGAGCAGTTCGCCGCGTCGGGCCTGGACCGTCGCGGCGCGGTTGCTCCGCGCGTCGAGCCTGCAGTCGAGGACGCGGGACGCTTCCTCCGCGTTCGGCGTCACGATGTCGGGGCGAAGGGCAGCCCAGGCAGCGGGATCATGCGAGTCGACCACTGTCAACGGCGGCGGGTCGGCATCGATCAGGGCCTGGCGCACCGGCCCGCGCACCGCGCCGGTGCCGTAGTCGCACACCACGACGGCGTCGCAGCCGGCGGTTGCCGCTGCCACCCGGCCGGCCACCCGGAGTGCCGCCGCCTCCGGGATCCTCTCCGGCGTGTCGTCGAGCCGGAGCATCACCTGGTCCCCGCCGACGATGCGGTACTTCGTGGTGGTGCGTACGCCGTCGTCCGCGACGAGCGCCGTCACGTCCACGCCGGCGTCGGTCAGGATCGAGCGCAGCCGGCGCCCGGCGTCGTCGTTCCCCGTCAGTCCGCAGATCCGCACCCGTGCCCCGAGCGCTGCGAGATTCACCGCAGTATTCGCCGCTCCGCCGGCTGCATACTCGCGGCGCTGGACGTCCACGACGGGCGCAGGAGCCTCACGGCAGAACCGCTCGATGCTCCCGGTCCACCAGCCGTCCAGCATGACGTCGCCCACCACGGTCACGGCCGGGGCGGCCTCGGCGATCCGCTGCGGCACCCAGCCGGCGAGTCCACGGACATCCTTCAGGCTCCCCATCAGGCGCCCCCGGCTCCCGGGGCGCCGATGTGCACGACCTTGACGAGGGTGAACTCATCGAGCAGTTCCGGCCCGTACCCGAAGCCTGCCCCGCTGATGCCGCGCGGCTGTGCCGAACCGCCGGGTGCTCCCCCGAAGACGGCGTTGACCTTGACCGTGCCGACGGGGAGAGCCGCGATGGCGCGCTGCGCGGCGGCGATGCTGCCCGTGAGCACGGAGGCGGCCAGTCCGTAGGGCCCCGACGCCGCGAGGACGAGGCCCTCCTCGAAGCTGTCCACGACCGTCACGGGAGCTACGGGACCGAACGTCTCCTCGGTCATCACGGTCATGGTGTCGCTGCAGCCGGACAGCACCGTGGCGGGATAGGCGGCGCCGCTACCCTCCGGGATGACGCCGCCCTCCAGGCAGCGCGCACCGGAGGAGACGGCCTGGGCGACCTGCGCGTGCACGGCGTCGCGGAGCCGGCGGTCCACGAGGGGGGCAACTGATCCACTGGTGTTCCGCCGCCTGGCCTCGGCGGCAAGTGCTTCGAGAAACGGCTCGGCGACTGTACGGTGCACGTAGATCCGCTCCACCGCAGTACAGATCTGGCCGCTGTTGCTGAACGCCCCGATCGCGGCCTGCCCGGCGGCCCAGACGGGGTCCACGTCGGCGTCCACCAGCAGCGGATCGTTGCCGCCGTTCTCCCGGATCACATGGCTCCCGGTGAGTGCGGCGGCCTCGGCGATGCGGGCACCGCTGGCACTCGAGCCCACGTGCGCGAGGACGTCGACGCCGGTCTCCAACGTGATCCGCCGTCCCACGTCGGCTCCGCCCGTGAGGGTCGAGAAGACGCCGGCCGGAAAACAGGGGGCGAGAAGCTCCCCCAGGTGGATTCCCAGGTGCGGGCAGCGCTCACTGGGCTTGTGGACGACAGTGTTCCCCGTCACCAGCGCGGCTCCGATCAGCCCGGCGGCAACGGCGACGGGATCATTCCATGGCGTGAACAGGGCGGCGACACCGCGGGGCTCGGTCACGGTGAAGTTGGATGCAAGCAGCGACCCGCGCAGGCTGAGGCCGCGGTGGAGCGGGCCGAGCTCGGCGTACTGTTCGAGTGTCGACACCCCGGCTTCGATACCGGCGATCGCCTCATCGATCGGACGCCCGGTCTCACGACTGTTCAGTTCGGCAAGTGTTCGGGCACCGTCCCGGAGTGCACCCGCCGCCCTCCGCAGCATGCTCCCCCGCGCTGCGGGATCGGTTCCGGCCCAATCGGGCCGGGCCGCGCGGGCCTCGGAGAGTGCGGCAAGAATCTCATCGCGCCCGGCGCACTGCACCGTCCCCACCTCGCTGCCGTCGCGCGGATCGAAAATGGTGAGAGTTTCCTCGTCAGCCCAATTGTCAGCTACCTCGTCAACAAGGTCGTCCTGCGCGAGACCAGGGTGGGTGGACATGACGCTCCTCAGCTTCCGTGACGATTGTGTCGATGCCGATCCTTCCGGCGCCGCGGCGCCGGTGGGCCCGGCTGTTCCTCAAGTACCCTGCACTCCTCCCGTTTACACATCAGCCGTTGCCTTTTTCGGACTTCTTCCCCGCCGCGGGCACCTCCGCGGTACTAGCCGACCATTTTCATCAGCAGGCTTAGGATGTCAGGGAGGAAGCAGCTTCGCAACAAGTTTCAGGAGGCATCCATGGGTTTGGAAACCCGGGCGGAATTCGGTGGGTCGGTCGAGCAGTCGAGGCTGGTGGGCCCCGTCCTCGAGCGGTTCCGCAACGTGCACCGCATCGCCGTCCTGCGGGGTGGCGGCCTGGGGGACCTGATGTTCGCCCTGCCCGCGGTGGAGGCACTCAAGGCCGCCTACCCGGAGGCCGTCATCACCCTCCTGGGCACCGGGCTCCACGCGGCCCTGCTGAAGGACCGTCCGGGCCCCATCAGCCGGGTGGCGATCCTCCCACCTGCGGAAGGCGTGCGTCCGGGGATTCCCGACGCCGCCGCCGTGGAGAAGTTCTTCACGAGGATGGTGAGGGAGGAGTTCGACCTCGCCGTCCAGTTGCACGGCGGTGGCAGGAACTCCAATCCGTTCCTCCTGAGGCTGAAGGCGCGGCACACCGTGGGAACCCGCACGGCCGACGCCGCCGCCCTCGAACGCACCATTCCCTACGTCTACTACCAGCACGAGGTGTTCCGCGCCCTGGAAGTGGTAGGGCTGGCCGGCGCCGAACCGCAGTCGCTCGAACCCCGGATCCAGGTCACCCCCGAAGAGTCGGCGGCAGCGACGGACCGCCTGGGCGACGCGGCTCCCCTGGTCAGCATCCACCCGGGCGCAACCGACGCACGACGGCGCTGGCCGGCGT
>NZ_KI914767.1:2916-9527 GCF_000520535.1 Arthrobacter sp. H41 | reverse complement strand
CACGACGGCGCTGGCCGGCGTCGTCGTTCGCTGCCGTCGCCACGCTCGCCGCGCGGGACGGGAGCCGCGTCGTGGTGGTGGGTGACGACGGCGACGCAGCGGCCTCCGACGAGATCGTGCGCCTCACGCTCGCGAGCGCGCCGGGCACCGACATCTCCTCACTCGCCGGAAAGCTGTCGCTCGGGGAACTCGCCGGCGTGCTGAAGGCGAGCGCCGTCCTGGTCGGCAATGACAGCGGCCCGCGGCACCTGGCGCAGGCGGTCGGGACCCCGACCGTCGGCATCTACTGGATCGGCAACGTCATCAACGCCGGCGCACTGGGACGCACCCTGCACCGGGTCCATCTCTCCTGGGTGACGGCCTGCCCCGTCTGCGGCGTGGACGTCACCCAGGTGGGCTGGACCGCCGAGCGCTGCGAGCACGAGAACTCATTCGTGCGCACGGTCAAGCCTGCAGAGGTCTACGAGGACATCCGCGAACTCACGGCCACGAGCCTTCTTCTTCGTGGGCGATGACCATCTGGCGGATCTCGCACCCCCTGGGCTGTGAGAGCGCAAACAGGATGGCCTGGGCAACACGCTCGGGATCATTGAGCCGGGAGTCGTCCTGCGGCTTGTACTGCTCGTCGCGGTCGTCGAAGAACCGCGTCTTCATGCCGCCCGGGATGATGGTGGTGACGCCGATCTGGCCGCTGGTCTCCGCAGCCAGCGCGTGTGAGAACCCGATCACCCCGAATTTCGACGCGCAATAAGCGGTGGCGTCGGCCACGGCCTTGATGCCGAGCGTCGACGCGATGGTGATCACCCGCCCGTGGGTCTCCACCAGGTGAGGAAGTGCGGCACGGGCGGTGGAGACGGTGCCGAACAGGTTGACGCCCACCACCTTCTCCCACTGGTCCGCAGGCACGTCGGCGAGCGCCCCGCAGCGGTCGATCCCTGCGGCGGTCACCACGGCGTCGAGCCCGTCCATCGTCTCGGCGGCCTCCGTGACGGCGGCCTCGACTGCTGCGCGGTCCGCGACGTCGACAGCGAACGCCTTGACGCCGGTGACGCGGCTGATATCGAGGTCGAGCACCACGGGAGTTCCCCCTGCCGCGAGCACGGCCTGGACGACGGCGGCCCCGAGTCCGGAGCCACCGCCCGTCACGAGGACGCGTCCCGGGTTGAAGGGACTGCCGGAGACGGTGCTGGCTGTTTCGAGCGTCATGTCTTCCTTTCGATTGCCTTGCTGGAACTGTCTGGAAATGTAGGCGGCTCAGCCCACCCTGGCGAGCGCGGCGGCGAGTCTGGTGGTCGACCGCGCCGGGATGTAGGGAACGGTGACGGTGCATCCGCCCCAGCTGCTCACGAGCTTCGCCTCCGGAAGGTCCTCGGCCGCGTAGTCGCCGCCCTTGACCCAGATGTCGGGACGGATCCGGGCGATCGCGTCCTCGGGCGTCGACTCGTCGAAGACCAGCACCGCGTCGACGCATTCAAGGGCCGCCAGCAGTTCGGCGCGGTCCTCCTGGCCCATGATGGGCCGTGAGTCACCCTTGAGCCGCCGGACCGAGGAGTCCGAGTTGAGGCACACGATCAGGCAGTCGCCCAGCTTCCGTGCGGCGGCGAGGGTGCGGGCGTGCCCGGCGTGGATCAGGTCGAAGCACCCGCCGGTGGCCACCACCGTGCCACCGGCCTCACGGGTGCGCCGGGCGACGTTCAGTGCATCAAGGCCCGGAACGTTCAGCTCACGGGGCTCGTCCACTTTCGGTGCGAAGAGGGCTGACACGCCTCCCGCCGCAAGGAACGACGCCGCTGCCTCCGCTGCAGCCTGCGCGGCCGCGTCCACGGCGAGGCCGGCAGCGAGGCTCACGGCGAGCGACGAGGCGAAGCGGTCCCCCGCGCCGCAGGGGTCGGTCCCCGAGACCCGCGGAGCCGGGATGACCTGGGCGAGGGTATCGCGTGTCGCGACGAGCGCGCCCTGCTCACCCAGGGTGATCACGACGGCGAGGCTCTCCCACCGCGTGAGCAGCACCTCTGCCGCCGAGGCGGCGGCCTGCGCACCGCTCCCCTCCACTCCGGTGAAACGCAGGGCCTCGCCGAGGTTGGGGGTGACGGCGGTGACGCCGGGAATCGGGGCGGCTCCGGCCGGGTGCGGATCCCAAACCACGGGGATCCGTCCGAGCTGTTGCGACAACGCCGCTCGCAGCTCAGGGTTCGCCGTGAGCCCGCGGCCGTAGTCGGCCACGACGATCGCGTCAGCGGATCCGAGTGCGGCCAGCATGTGGGCGGTGCACTCCGGCACGGGCGGCTTCGCGCACCCCTCGTCGAAGCGCACCACCGCCTGTCCTGCGGCACGGACGCGTGTCTTGACCGGCGTGGGGGCTCCCGAGGGCCCGGAGGTCACGGCGATGCCGTCGAGTTCGGCGCGCAGCAAGCCGGCGGCGTCGTCGCGTCCGAGGACCGTGACGAGGCCGCTTTCGTGCCCGTCGAGCTGAAGCATCCGGGCCACCAGCCCGGCTCCTCCGGCACGGCGCTGCACGGCGTCGACGTCGACGACGGGAACCGGTGCATCGGGCGACAGCCTGCCCGCATCTCCCGAGAGATCGATGTCCAGCAGGACGTCGCCCACCACGAGGACCTTCATCGTCCTGCCCTCCGACGGCCCAGCACCTCGGCGTCGAACGCCCGGCAGATCGCATGCAGTGCCATCAGGTGGCCTTCCTGGGCGTTGGCCGACCCCGCCTCGATGGCGACGTACTCGTCCACGCAGTCGGTCAGCGGATTGGGCCCGGCGCCCGTGAGGGCCCAGGTGGTGATGCCCGCATCCCGTGCGGCGGCCGCCGCGGAAAGGAGGTTGGGGCTCTTTCCGCTGGTGCTCAGCAGCACCAGGATGTCGCCGCGCCTCCCGTGCGCCCGGACCTGCCTCGCGAACAGCTGGTCGAATCCGTAGTCGTTCGCGATAGCGGTGACGGCGGAGGATTCCGCGTGGAGCGAGATCGCGGAGAATGGTTCCCGTTCACCGTCGAACCGGCCCACGAGCTCGGCTGTCAGGTGCTGCGCCTCGGCCGCCGAACCGCCGTTGCCGGCGGCGAGCACGCGCTGACCGGCCATCAGCCGGTCAGCCAGTTCGACTCCCCACCGCGCGAGGTGGTCGGACTGGGCGAACAGCGACTGAAGGGCCGGCATCACGCCCCGGAGATGATTCCGGACCAGTTCCCCCGGATCCGGTTCCGGCGCTGACGATGGGGTCGCCTCCGGCGCCGTTTCCACCTGCGGCTCACCAGCGTGCAGGGGCGTCAACAGGCTGCTTGCTTCGGCGCTCACAGCGCCCTCCCTCCAGTACTCTCCAGGTGCCGGGCAACGCCCAGCCGGTCCGTGTCCGCCGACGCAGCACTGCCGCCGCGCAATGCCAACTGATAGGCCTTTTCGGTGTCGGCTGCGATCCTGCTCCAGGAATACCGCGCGCGCACCCTGCGGTAGCCGCTCCGGCCCAGCCCGGCAGCCCACTCGGGGTCGGCCAGGATCTCCGCCACGGCACGGGCAATCGCCCCTGCGTCCTGCGGCGGAACGTGCAGCCCGGTACGACCGTCCACCACCGTATCCACGAGCCCACCCACGGCGGCGGCGACCACCGGCACCCCGCAGCCCATGGCCTCCAGCGGCACGATGCCGAACGGCTCGTACCAGGGAGCGCAGACCACGGCGTCGGCGCTGCGCAGGAGCGCGGGCATCTCGTCCCGCTGGACCTGCCCGCGCAGCTCCACCCGGTCCTCGACACCCAGCGTCCGGGCAAGGGACTTCAGCCGCTGGGCTTCCGGATCCCCCTCCAGCCCCGTGGAACTGCCCGGACCGCCCACGATCACCAGTTCGACGTCGTCGTGTCCGCTGTCCTTGAGCTCGCGCAGCGCGCGGATCGCCAGGTCCATGCCCTTGCGCGGCACCAGGCGCCCCACACTGACGATGCGATGGGCCCTGCCCCTGGGTTCGGCCGGACCGGAGGGTGTGAAGAGATCGAGGTCGACCCCGCAGGGCGCGATGGAGACCCGGTTCCCGGCGACTCCCATGGATTTGAGTTCGAAGACCTCGTCGGAACAGGTGGCCACCACACGGCGTGCACTCCGTGCCACCATCGCCTCGAGCAGGATGCGGTCGGCGGGGCTGGTGTCGTCGGCCCCCTGGTGCCGTTGCTTGACGGTGCCCAGCGCATGGAAGGTCTGGACCACCTCGACGGGCCTGCCGGCGGCGTGCGACCGGCCCGCGGCGTCGAGCGCCGCCAGGCCGGACATCCAGAAGTGGCCGTGCACGATCTCCGGCGGCCGGTTACCCCAGTCGGCGAAGATGCCATCGGCAAGCGCACCCATGTAGGGCAGGAGGCCGTCCTTGGCGACTCCGCGCGCCGGCCCGGCCGTCACGTGGACCACCTCGAGCCGGGGCCCGGTGCGCACGCGGTCAGGAAGGGAGGGGTCGTCCCGCCTCGTGTACACAGTGACCTCGTGCCCGCGCCTCGACAGCGCGAGTGAAAGCTCCGCGACGTGCACGTTCTGGCCGCCGGCGTCCACGCCTCCGAGCGCTGCCAATGGACTGGCGTGCTCCGACACCATCGATATCTTCACTGGGCTCTCCTCTCGGTTACCGCCAGGACGCGGGAGCGCCCTGCTGTCCGCTCAAGGACGCTGTCCCAGTCGGCAAGGAATCGGTTCAGTCCGTAGCGGCTCAGCGCCGCCGCGCGTGCAACGGCACCGCGCGCCCGCGCCTCGTCCGGATCCTCGATCAGGATCCTCGCTGCACGGCGGAGGTCCTCGACGTCCGTTGACACGGCACCGGCACCGGGCGGCACAGCGCGTGCCGCTTCCGTGGTGGCCAGCACGAGCACCGGCATGCCGAGATGCATCGCCTCGAGCAGCGCCAGTCCGAGGGAGGTCCACCGCATCGGGTGGAGATAGGCTCGGGAGCGCGCCAGCCGTGCATGGAGCTGCGCCGTCGGAAGATCACCGCCGATCCGCACCCGTGCCGGGTCGAGCCCCGTCGCCTGGGGCAGTCCCGCGGTGCCCATGCCGAACACCTCCAGCCGGGCAAGGTCCGTGAAGCGCCCCAGCAGGTCGGTTCCGGTGACGCGGCCCCTGCGGACGGGTTCGTTGATGACCACCGCGAGCTGCTCCAGCTCCCCGGTGTACCGGTGGCCGGGGTCCACGATTCCGTGCTCGATCACTGTGGTGGACGCCAGCCCGTTGTCCCAGAACAGCTCGTTGAAGTGGGTGACGTGGACGATCGGGATGTCGGTCTGGCCCTGCAGCGGATGCTGCGTGGCAGGCACCCCGCCCTTGGGCGTGTTGTGCTCGAGGAAGACGGCGGGGAGGTCGCGGCCGGGCGTCCTGCCCAGCAGCCGTGTGCACTCGGCGATCTCCTCGACCCGCTGGAGGACCACGACGTCGAAGTCCTGGTCCCGCAGGTCCTCCAACGCCACCTCGAGGACGGTCCTCGGCCAGTCGCGGCCCGCCCGCCCGAGGCCCCAGGGGCCGCCCTCGGCGCTGGTGGGCAGGACATAGGTGTGGTCCCCCCGCACGAACGCGTCGGTCCACCCCCCGTGAACGTGCCACAGCAGTATCCTCATCGGGTTCCCCTTCTCTGGCGTCTGCCGTCGGTGCGCCCGATGCTGCGGCGTGAGCCCAGCGATGTCACTCCCGAGGTGAGCCTCAGCACCGCCTCCACCACGTCCTCGGGGGACACCCCGGACAGGCAGGGATGCCCCTGGACCGGGCAGATCCGGGCCCGGCTTCCGGCGCAGGCCGCATGCTGGTCCCCCAGCAGCTCGACCGGGATCCGGTACGGCGCCCAGCGCACCGCCGGCACCACGGGCGAGAACAGGCAGACAACCGGCGTTCCGACGGCGGCGGCGAGGTGCGCCGGCCCCGTGTTCCCGGTGATCACCACGGTCGCCCCCTGCAGTACGGCTCCCAGGACGGGGAGATCGGTGCGGCCGCCCAGGTCGATACCCTCGGGTCCTGCAACGGTGGCCGTCAGCTCCCGCTCACCCGGGCCGCCCGTCACCACCACACGGAAGCCCGCCGCGGTGAGCAGCTCCACTGCAGCGGCGTGGTGCAGCGGCGGCCACGCCCGCGACGGCACGGCCGCTCCCGGATGGACCGCGATATAGGGTCCCTCCCCTACCAGGTGGCGAACGTCGGGGAGCTCCGTGACCCGGAGGCGCCCGTCGTCGTCGTTCGGCAGGGGAAAACCTGCCGCAGCGGCAATACCGAGCGCGCGCTCCGCTTCGGGCTGGTCCTCGGGGAAATCCTCGCCGGGCTTCAGGCGCACGTCGAGCAGGCTTCCTGCGTAGTCGACCGACGCTGCGGTGATCCGGCCCACCCCGGCAAGCCGCAGCAGCAGTGCCAGCGGAAGCGGCGACTGGTGGAACGAGGTGAGGATCACCGCTTCCTCGATGCCCGCACCCGCAACGAAGTCCACCAGGGAAGCGGTCAGTGCCGCGGTCACCGCCGGGGCCGGGTCCACGATCCAGGGTGCCGCCCAGGTGAAGACTTCGCTCACCCCGGGAAGCAGTCGCGCGGCCGGCGCACCCTGCGGCCCGCACACCATCACGACGTCGTTCGCCGCACCATACCGGCCTGCGGCGAC
>NZ_KI914767.1:0-2816 GCF_000520535.1 Arthrobacter sp. H41 | reverse complement strand
CGGCCTGCGGCGACGGCCCGCACCGCGGGCCCCGCCAGCAGCACGTCTCCGGCGCTGTCCAGCCGGGCCACGAGCACCCTCGCGCTCACTGTCCATCCCTCCACAGGAGCGCGAGGGCACCCGCGAGGTCGGGGGCGACGAGCGCTGCTGCCTCGACTTCCTCGGGACGGGTCACTCCGGTGGGGACGAGCACGCCCCGGGCTCCGGCTGCCGCGGCGGCATCGACGTCGGCTCCGATATCACCGATCAGCGCCATGTCCGAGGGGTTGATGCCGAGCCTGTGGGAGGCGCTCAGGACCATCCCCGGTTCCGGCTTCCTGCAGGCGCATCCGTCTCCAGCACCGTGGGGACACACCTCCCAGACCTCGAACGGGCCGAGGAGTTCCTCCACCCGGGCATTGACGGCGTCCACCTGGCCGCGCGTGAGGAGACCGCGGGCGATGCCCGACTGGTTGGTCACCACACCGACGGGAACGCCGGCCTTCCGCAGCGCATCGAGCACCTGCCGCGCTCCCTCCACCTCCCGCACCAGCTCCGGGTCGCCGTTATAGGGCACATCGACCACAATGGTGCCGTCGCGGTCGAAGAGGACCGCCTTGGGCGCCGCAGCGGATCCGATGGGGAAAAGCGTCATACAAGCTTTAGTTCCCGAGAAGAAGCAGTGCTAAACACTCGAAGGCGAACTTCTTCTCCTCCTCCTCCTGCTTCTGCTTTCCCTCCTGCATCTGCTGATCCTTCGCCCCGGTCCCTCTTCCGGCCGCTGGGATGTCAACCGCCGGTGCACGTTCCCCGGGGTTGCCATGGACCGTAGCCGCTTCGGGTAACCCGCTGTAACGTGGAGAGTGTGAGCGTTGCACCTCAACCAACCGTTTCCCTTTCCGACCACTTCGCCCGGGACCTTCCGGAGCTGGCCCTCCCATGGAAGGCCGAGGAAGCTCCCGACCCGCAGCTGCTCGTGCTCAACGAGCCGCTCGCCGCGGAGTTGGACCTGGACCCCGCGTGGCTCCGAAGCCCCGACGGCCTCCGCATGCTGGTCGGCAACCTCGTCCCCAGCGGGGCCACTCCAGTGGCCCAGGCCTACGCCGGGCATCAGTTCGGCGGGTTTTCACCCCGCCTCGGCGACGGGCGCGCACTCCTGCTGGGCGAAGTTCCCCACGCCGACGGCCACCTTCGCGATATCCATCTCAAAGGCTCCGGCCGTACTCCGTTCGCGCGCGCGGGCGACGGTCTGGCCGCTGTGGGACCGATGCTGCGGGAATACGTTGTCAGCGAGGCGATGGAGGCTCTCGGCATACCCACGACGCGCTCCCTCGCGGTGGTGGCGACGGGGCAGACGGTACGCCGCGACACCCTGCTGCCGGGAGCGGTGCTCACCCGGGTCGCCGGCAGCCACCTGCGCGTCGGCAGTTTCCAATATGCCCGGGCCATGGACGACCCGGCCCTCCTCCGACGCCTCGCCGACCACGCCATCCGCCGTCACTACCCCGACGCCGCACAGGCCGGGAATCCGTACCTCGCCCTGTTCGAGGCGGTGGTCGGCGCCCAGGCCGCGCTGATCGCCCAGTGGATGCTCAACGGATTCATCCACGGGGTCATGAACACCGACAACATGACGATCTCGGGCGAGACCATCGACTACGGGCCGTGTGCCTTCCTCGAGGCCTTCGAGCCGGCCACCGTCTACAGCTCGATCGACTCCGGCGGGCGCTACGCCTACGGGAACCAGCCGGTGGTGGCGCAGTGGAACCTCGCCCGGCTCGCCGAGGCGCTCCTGCCCCTCTTCCACGAGGACCAGGACCAGGCGATTCCGCTGGCGATGGAGCCGCTCGATGCCTTCCCCCGGCAGTACAGTGCCGCCTGGTCGGCAGGTATGCGGAGGAAGTTGGGACTGACCCGTCTGCCCAGCCTGCCCGACAACCTCGACGACGACGTCGCCCAGCCTCTCGTGGACGAGCTGCTGACCCTGCTCCAGGCGGGAGGCGTCGACTACACCTCATTCTTCCGCGGCCTCGGCGGGGCCGCCCGCGGTGATGCCGGCGTCGTGCGGACCCTCTTCCCCGAGCCGTCGGCGTTCGACGCCTGGACGGAGCGCTGGCGCCTCCTGGGTCCGGACGCCGAGGCGATGGACCGCGTGAACCCCGTCTACATCCCGCGCAACCATCTTGTGGAGGAGGCCCTCGCCGCAGGTACCGAAGGCGACCTGCATCCGCTCGAAAGGCTCCTTGAGGCGGTGACGAGGCCTTACGACGAGCGCCCCGGACTGCAGCGTTACGCGGCTCCCGCACCGGAGGACTTCGGTACCTACCGGACCTACTGCGGAACCTGAGCTCCTGCCCCCCCTTCGTCGGCTTCGTCGGCCCCAGGTCTGGCAGGATGAAGGGATGGATTCGCTCGCCCGGCCCGCAGCGCCACCCCAGCCCGATGGACGACCCGAGCTGCTTGCCCTCCGTGCGCTGAAGCTGGGAGATCTCCTGGTGGCGCTCCCGGCGCTGCGGGGCCTCCGGAGGTCCTTCCCCGACCACCGGATCTACTACGCGGCGCAGTCCTGGCTCGCGCCGATCGTCGCCCTGACCGACAGCGTGGACGACCTGCTGCCCACCCACGGGCTCGACGACCCGCTGCCCATCGAAGCTGGTCGTGTGGACGTTGCCGTGAATCTCCACGGCAGCGGCGGCGAGAGCCGGCAGCGCCTTGAGGAGATCCGGCCGGCGAGGCGTCTCGGGCACCGCTCGCCGGGCTGGGACGGCCCCGAGTGGCGGCATGGGATCCATGAGCGCCAGCGGTGGGCGGACCTCGTCTCCTGGCACGGCATCCCC
>NZ_AZRZ01000472.1 GCF_000520535.1 Arthrobacter sp. H41 | reverse complement strand
GGCGGCGGTGGCGGCTTCTAGCCACTTCCGGTCGGTTCTACGCTTCCGGGCGAGCACTCCATACCTAGGCAGACAACGAAAGGGAACAACATGGTAAAGCAGTCAATTTTCGGACGTATCGCGCAACTGGCGAAAGCCAATATCAACTCGCTGATCGATCAGGCGGAAGACCCGCAGAAGATGCTGGACCAGATGGTCCGGGACTACACCAACAGCATCGCCGAGGCGGAGAGCGCCGTCGCACAGACCATCGGAAACCTCCGGATGATCCAGGACGACTATCGGGAGGACCTCGACAACGCACGGAGCTGGGGCAACAAGGCGCTCGCCGCTTCGAGGAAAGCCGACGACTACCGTGCCTCGGGTGACTCGGTGGACGCCCAGAAGTTCGACAACCTGGCGAAGGTGGCGATCCAGCGTCAGATCACCGCGGAGACCGAGGCGAAGGGCGCCGAGCCCACGATCACCTCGCAGGAGGAGATCGTCGACAAACTCAAGAACGGCCTGACCCAGATGAAGGGCAAGCTGAACGAGCTCACGAGCAAGCGCGACCAGCTGATTGCGCGCTCCCGCACCGCCCAGGCACAGCAGCAGGTGCATGACGCCGTCAAGAGCATCGATTTCCTCGACCCCACCAGCGAGGTGGGGCGCTTCGAAGAGAAGATCCGCCGGGAAGAGGCGAAGGTCCGCGGCCAGCAGGAGCTCGCCAGCTCGAGCCTGGACGCCCAGTTCGAGAGCCTCGAGGATCTCGGCGAGCAGACGGAGATCGAGGCACGCCTCGCGGCGCTGAAGTCCGGCAGCGCGTCGTCCACGCCGTCAGCCCTCGAGCAGGGCTCAGAGACGCCCTACTCTTAGGAAGTTCTTCAGCCGGCACACCCGGCGCCGCAGCGGACCACGTAGCGGCGCCGGTTCGTCAGCTCGGGGCCGGGCCTTCGCGTGAGGTCCGGTCCCGCGGCCTTCCTCCGACCCGATGACAGGTGAGTTGATCGCATGGCTGGAACCGTGGTGTGGCTTCGCGACGATCTCCGCATTTCCGACAACCCCGCCCTTTTCGCGGCAGCACGGAGCGGGGATGACGTCGTCGTCTGTTACCTCCTGGACGAGGAGAGCCCGGGGATCAGACCGCTCGGTGGTGCCTCACGCTGGTGGCTCCATCACTCACTCGTCGCGCTCGGTAGGGAGCTTGCCGAACTCGGCGTTCCGCTCACGCTGCGGCGCGGCGCCGCAGCTGAAGTGATTCCCGTGCTGGTGGCGGAGACCCAGGCCGACACCGTGCTGTGGAACCGCCGCTATGGCTTGCCCGAGCGCAACGTCGACGCCGGCATCAAGGCCTGGTGCGGTGAACACGGGATCAGTGCCCACAGTTTCCAGGCGAACCTCCTGTTCGAACCGTGGGCCGTGACCTCCGGCTCCGGAGACCCCTACAGGGTCTTCACGCCCTTTTGGCGCGCCTGCATGGACAGGCAGCCCCCGAGAGCTCCGCTGGAGGCTCCCGCCTCGCTTCGCGGTGGCACTCCCCCGCTCTCGGACGAACTCGAGTACTGGGCGCTGCTGCCGTTCTCGCCCGACTGGGCGCAGGGCCTGCGGGTGACCTGGACTCCCGGAGAGGACGGCGCCCACCGGCGCCTCGACAACTTCCTCGAGGAGCGGGCCACCGGATACCGGACCAAGCGGGATCTTCCTGCCACGGAAGGTACCAGCAGGCTCTCACCACACCTGCGTTTCGGGGAGATCAGTCCCTTCCAGGTATGGCACGCCGCCCAGGAACGCCGGGATGCCGCCGTCAGCGAGGATCTCAGGGTGTTCGGTTCGGAACTCGGGTGGCGGGAGTTCTGCTGGCAGCTGCTGTATTTCAACCCTGAGCTGGCCACGAAGAACTATCGCCCCGAATTCGACGCCTTCGCCTGGGAAAGCTCGACCCGATCGGAGCTGAAGGCGTGGCAGGAGGGCCGGACAGGTTATCCACTTGTGGACGCCGGCATGCGGCAGATGGAGGAAACGGGATGGATGCACAATCGCGTCCGCATGGTCACGGGATCATTCCTGATCAAGAACCTCCTGATCGACTGGCGGGTGGGCGAGCAGTGGTTCTGGGACTATCTGGTTGATGCCGATACGGCCAGCAACGCAGCGAACTGGCAGTGGGTTGCCGGATCCGGCGCCGATGCGAGCCCGTACTTCCGCGTGTTCAATCCTGTGACCCAGAGCAGGAAATTCGATCCGGAGGGGAAGTACCTGCTGCGCTTCGTTCCGGAGCTTGCCGACGCCGAGAACATCCATGAACCGTGGAATGGGCCTTCGGGGGACTATCCCGCCCCAGTGGTCGACCTGAAGGAGAGCCGTGAGCGGGCCCTTGCCGCGTTCAAGGCGCTGCGGGACAGCTGACCTCTCTCCGGGAGGCGAATCCGGGCAATAAAAAAGGTCTGGCCGACATTGCTGTCGGCCAGACCTTCATTCCGTTGCGGGGACAGGATTTGAACCTGTGACCTCTGGGTTATGAGCCCAGCGAGCTACCGAACTGCTCCACCCCGCGGCGTATAACTAACGTTACCGGCCGTGGGGCGAAGTGGCAAATCGAGGCGGTGCCTCAGCCGCCGGCGCCTGCTGAAACCCGCTCTTCAGCCGCGAGCGCCCGCTGGAGTGCGTCGTTCAACCTGTCCTGGGCGTCGCCGTAGGCGGCGAAGTCACCCTCTGCCAGCGCTGCGTTGCCCTCCTGGATCGCGGCGCTCGCGTCATCGAGTGCCGACCTCAGGTCAGCGGCCGGATCGTCGGTGGTGCCGCCGGGAGCAACAGGCGGCACGCCGGCGTCACCCTCGACCTCTGTGCCGCCGTCGCCCTCGGCCGGCGGTGCCGCCGGATCATCGGGGGTCTCGCCGACGTTCTCGCTGTCACCGGTCGTTGCGCCGGAGTCTCCCCCGAACACCTGGTCGAGTGCTTCATCAAGGGTCGGCGCGAAACCGACGTTGTCCCCGAAACTCACCAGGACCCGCCGCAGGACCGGGAAGGACGAGCTACCCGACGACTGCACGTAGACCGGCTGGACATAGGCGATGCCGCCGCCGATCGGCAGGGTCAGCAGGTTGCCGTTGATGACCTCCGACGCACCCTGGCGCAGGAGGTTGAGGTCCTGCGACACCGTGGTGTCCGAGTTGAAGAGGTTCTGCGCCTGCCCTGGGCCGACCGTGGAATCCTGGCCCGAGGAATCGAGCAGGGTGAGCC
>NZ_KI914766.1:1725-3039 GCF_000520535.1 Arthrobacter sp. H41 | reverse complement strand
GACTGCGGCGTGTGAAAGGTTGCCATGTTTCAGCAGTACAAATCCCTCCTGACCGGACTCGCCCTGACCCCCCTGCTGCTTCTCGGCACAGCACCCCTTACACAGGCCGCTCAGCCGGCCGCGGGTGCTGGCTCGGCGGATGGGTCGCAGACCGTGCAGCGGGAAGTGAGTTTCGAAGTCCAGAACCTCAACCGCAGCAAAATCCCCTGCGAAGCCGACGGGGAAACCTACACCGTCCGCGGCAGTATCACCGGACCTCAGGACGCACTGGAGGACCCGCAGGCCGTGACCCTTCTCCTGCACGGGCTCAGCTACGGTGAGTTCTTCGGAAACTACACCGAACAGCCCGGCTACAACTTCGCCCAGAAGCAAGCCGCAGCAGGACACGTGACCGTCACGGTCGACCGGCTTGGCTATGACTCCTCCGACAAGCCCGAGGGAACCGGCATCTGCTTCGGATCCCGCGCGGATATCGCCCACCAGATCGTCACCCAGCTGCGCAGCGGCGACTACCAGGCCGGCGACACCGCAGAAAGCGCCCCAGCCTTCGAGGAGGTGGTCCTTGCCGGGCACTCCGTCGGAGGGATCATTGCCCAAGCCGCGGCCTATAGTTTCGGGGACATCGACGGCTTGATGGTCCTGTCCTACTCCGACACCACCGTCTCTCCCGCCGCGATGGGTGCCCTGGAAACGGCAATCGCTGCCTGCGAGGCTGGTGGAGGGCTCTCCGAAGGTGACCCCGGCTCACCCGGGTACGTCTACTTCGGCGCGGACACCCCGGAGATGTTCATCAAAGCCCACTTCTTCACCGACAACGCCGAACCAGCAGTGGTGGATACCACGGCCGCGATGCGCAACATGGACCCCTGCGGCGACATCACCTCCTACAAGGCAGCGGTAGACACCAACAAGGCCAACATCGGATCAATCACCACACCCACCCTGGTCCTCATCGGCGGCCAGGACGCCATCTACCCCATCCAGGCCGAGGAACAGGCCGCACTGCTCACCGGAGTCCAGGACATCACCTCGGTGACCATCCCGGCCACCGGGCACGCCCTGACCCTTCACAACACCAAGGACCAGTTCTCAGCCGAGGTCTCCGCCTGGTTGGATACCCACAACTTCGGCTCCACCCAGATGGGACAAATGCCCACCGGCGGGGCGGATACCGGTGTTACAGGAACACCGGCCGCGAACAACACCAACGAAACGACGATCGGCATCGCCGCCCTCGCCGGAGCGCTGCTTCTGGCAGCAGGAGCGCTCACCGGAGTCCAGGACATCACCTCGGTGACCATCCCGGCCACCGGG
>NZ_KI914766.1:0-1625 GCF_000520535.1 Arthrobacter sp. H41 | reverse complement strand
CTGTCCTACTCCGACACCACCGTCTCTCCCGCCGCGATGGGTGCCCTGGAAACGGCAATCGCTGCCTGCGAGGCTGGTGGAGGGCTCTCCGAAGGTGACCCCGGCTCACCCGGGTACGTCTACTTCGGCGCGGACACCCCGGAGATGTTCATCAAAGCCCACTTCTTCACCGACAACGCCGAACCAGCAGTGGTGGATACCACGGCCGCGATGCGCAACATGGACCCCTGCGGCGACATCACCTCCTACAAGGCAGCGGTAGACACCAACAAGGCCAACATCGGATCAATCACCACACCCACCCTGGTCCTCATCGGCGGCCAGGACGCCATCTACCCCATCCAGGCCGAGGAACAGGCCGCACTGCTCACCGGAGTCCAGGACATCACCTCGGTGACCATCCCGGCCACCGGGCACGCCCTGACCCTTCACAACACCAAGGACCAGTTCTCAGCCGAGGTCTCCGCCTGGTTGGATACCCACAACTTCGGCTCCACCCAGATGGGACAAATGCCCACCGGCGGGGCGGATACCGGTGTTACAGGAACACCGGCCGCGAACAACACCAACGAAACGACGATCGGCATCGCCGCCCTCGCCGGAGCGCTGCTTCTGGCAGCAGGAGCGCTCTTCAGCACCCGCCGCAAGACAGCAACTAACGCCAACTAGAAAAACACCGGCGCCCCAAGGCCGGGATGTAGTTGCCCCACCCGAATAAGAAAGTGGCTTCCAGGTTTGCCTCACCGCGAGCCCGGAGGCCGCTTTCGTGTACACCACCCTGCGGACCGGACGCAGCCTTGTCAGTCATCATCCACCACGCCATCACGAGACCATGATCCCGGAGCTTGACCACATGCACCTGAACCCTGCGCCCTCGCCGGAGAGAACCCTGGACCCCGCCAACGTGACTCACGCCTACCCACGCACGGCACTCAGCAGTAGCTGCCCGTGACATCCTCACAAGCCGAACGCAACGAGGCCTTCTGGCAAAGCCGCTTTCTGGACCTCACCCTGTTTTTCCATCACCGCCACAGGGCCCCCTCCGGCCTATCGGAGGATCCCGCCGAGCGGCGGCTCAGTCGCTGGCTGCGGCCGCGAACAACACCAACGAAACGACGATCGGCATCGCCGCCCTCGCCGGAGCGCTGCTTCTGGCAGCAGGAGCGCTCTTCAGCACCCGCCGCAAGACAGCAACTAACGCCAACTAGAAAAACACCGGCGCCCCAAGGCCGGGATGTAGTTGCCCCACCCGAATAAGAAAGTGGCTTCCAGGTTTGCCTCACCGCGAGCCCGGAGGCCGCTTTCGTGTACACCACCCTGCGGACCGGACGCAGCCTTGTCAGTCATCATCCACCACGCCATCACGAGACCATGATCCCGGAGCTTGACCACATGCACCTGAACCCTGCGCCCTCGCCGGAGAGAACCCTGGACCCCGCCAACGTGACTCACGCCTACCCACGCACGGCACTCAGCAGTAGCTGCCCGTGACATCCTCACAAGCCGAACGCAACGAGGCCTTCTGGCAAAGCCGCTTTCTGGACCTCACCCTGTTTTTCCATCACCGCCACAGGGCCCCCTCCGGCCTATCGGAGGATCCCGCCGAGCGGCGGCTCAGTCGCTGG
>NZ_AZRZ01000469.1 GCF_000520535.1 Arthrobacter sp. H41 | reverse complement strand
ACGAGTCAACCAAACCGTGGGCAGTCCCGAAGGAGGGTGGCCGCAGTGACACTCGTTGCGCAGACCCGCCCATTCGTCATCGGCGTGGATTGCCACGCCCGCACACACACGTACGCCATCATCGAGGCCCGTACTAAGCGACAGGTCGCGTGCGAGCAATTCCCGACTACCTCGGCAGGGATCTCCCGCGCACTTGCGTGGGTAGGCCGACGGACGGACGGCGACACAGGGTGTCTGTGGGCTGTCGAGGGTGTCGGTTCTTATGGGGCACGTCTGGCCCGGGCAGTAGCCGAGGTCGGCTATGACGTCGTCGAAGCTCCACGAATGAACGCCCGAGGACGCCGCGCGATCGGTAAATCCGATCCGTTGGACGCCGCGGCAATCGGAACCGCAGTCCTGGCTTTAGATGAGTCCCAGCTTCGAACCCCACGCCAGGACGAGGGAGCCCGTGCCGGACTCAAGATCTTGAGCGCAGCCAGGGATCAGTTGACCCGGGACCGAACGATGAACGTCAATGCGCTCATCGCCTTACTCCGGGCACACGATCTAGGAATCGACGCTCGTAAACCGCTGGTTCCCGCCCAGATCGACACGATCACCAGGTGGAGGGAACGAGATGAGCCAATCGAGTTGTTGATCGCGCGCGAGGAAGCAGTTCGGTTGGCGCGCCGCGTGCACGAAGTAGCCATTCAACTAGCTGCTAACCAGAAGCGTATGACAGAGCTGATCCAGCAAAGCCCCGCGGCGCCGCTGCTGGAAATGATGGGCGCCGGGGCTGTCACTGTCGCTACGATCCTGACAGCTTGGTCGCATCCAGGAAGGGTTCGCAGCGAGGCTGCCTTCGCCTCACTAGCAGGGGTGAATCCCTTGCCAGCTTCAAGCGGTAACACTGTCCGGCACAGACTCAATCGGGGCGGTGATAGGCGCCTCAACCGAGCACTGCACACCATTGCTATGACCCGAATGGTTCATGATCCCGGAACCCGGGACTACGTCACCAAACGTACCCAAGAAGGCCATAGCTATCGGGAGATCCGTAGGTCCCTAAAGCGCTACATCGCCCGCATGCTCTACCGCCAACTCAACTCCCTTTACGCCACCGCGGAACCGGCCCGATCCCACGTTGCCGGGGCAGACCCTTACCCGGAATAGGAGCACCGATTGAGCATGCCGGGCTTCGGTTTGATTTACGGATCAGGTGGTGTCCGGTGAAGAATCCCTCAGCGTGTCATACCGGTTTCGGCCCGCTCCAAGAGTTCCGACCTAAGCGCCACTCGAAGCCGTCTGACTCGATCACCAATTTGCGGACGGTGCCGCGGCCCAGCAGGCTCCGCCGCTCGCTAATACACGACCTGCGTGGTGATCCGCTCGGCTTCCTCCGGGCTGGTGACGACCATGACCGGGATCAGGGGTGCCTCGGCTTCGACCGCGCCGCAGGTGCGGCGCTGACCCATCAGGACATGCACAGTGGTGGTTCCGTCGCCCCACGCAGGACCGTTGGTGCGCCGGAACCGGGCGTACTCCTCGTCGAGTCGCTTGGTCATTTCCGTGTTCGCCTCACCGAACTGGTGGTACTTCTGTCCGAGACGGACGTCCTCGTTGGTTCCGCCGTCGGCCAGGATGCGGGCAGCTTTGGGGTGTAGTCCCTCCCCGAACAGGGCGGCCATCTGCTCCTGCGTTACCTCACCGGTCACTCCCAGCAACTGCTCCGAGTGGCCGACCCACTGCCCCGGAGGCATCCCCTCAACGGTGTAGTAGTCCCCCAGCTCCCTGTCCCCAGCGCGCAGCTCGTCACCGCTGACGACCTCTGAGTACGGGTGGTCCAGAAACGTCCTGGCGAACATGATCATGAATAAGTCGATGGAGCGTACCGGCACGGCGCCGTCGAACTTCACCCGCAGCCTGCCAGCAGCGGACTCCGAATTGGCACAGCAAACAGCCAAGGACCCGTACGCGTTTGAGTTCCTCGGGCTCTCCGGCGAGGTCGCTGAGCGCGACCTCGAGCGGGCCCTCATGGACCGCATCGTCGATACTCTCCGGGAGCTCGGTCCCGGCTTCGCGTTTGTCGGTCGACAGGTACACCTCGAGGTCGAGGGCGATGACTTCTACATCGACCTGCTCTTCTTCCATGTCGAGCAGCTGCGCTACTTCGTCATCGAGCTCAAGACCGGCAAGTTTCAGCCCGAATACGCTGGAAAGCTGAACTTCTACGTCGCCCTAGTCGACGACAAGCTCCGACGCGAAGCCCACAACGACACCGTCGGGATCCTGATCTGCGGTAGCAAGAACGACCACACCGTCCGCTACGCCCTCGGCCGATCCGAGTCACCAATGGCCGTATCCACCTACACCTACGAAAGCCTGCCAGCTGCGGAACAACTCGCACTGCCGGCCGCCGACGAACTCACAGCGGCCTTCGACCAAATCGCGTCTGAGAGCCCCGGCTAGGAGCAGTCTCCAAATGCCTGCTGGCGAGCCGGTGTATTCAAGACCTGCGAATACCACTGGTTTCATACGCCGGAATCAGCCTCCAGACGGGGGTCCTAAGCTGCGGATTTGTCCGTGATCGCTGGTTTGGGCGGATAGGAGTGAAGGGCGGCGCGGGCGAAGGCCTGCCCTTGCGGTGCGATGGTGTTCGCTTTCAGCCCGTCGTGGTCGTCGAGGATGCCGAGGTTTAGGAGCACTTCCCGGGCATCCTGGAGCAGTGTGTGGACGGTTTCGGGCGACAGTTCGGCTCCGATGCGGGTCGTCCAGCCGAGCACGGTGAGCCCGAATGAGATGGTCTCAAGGTAGTCGTGCCAAGTGGTTCGTTTTCCTGCTGCGACTTCGAGGAGCAGCAGCACGGCTGCGTCCCGTTCGGAGTCATGACGGTGCCGGTGGGCCAGAGCCCGCGCCAGGAACAGCCAAAGTTGCACGGGGTCATCAAGCAGCCGCTTGGTGGCGGATGTGAGGACGATCCTGCCTTTGATTTTGCGGACCAGACCGAGCCGCTGGGCGCTTTCACGCAGCCGGAACACGGGCAGGGTCTGGTCCTCGCGGTTGGCTTTGCCGATCCAATTACGGGCCCAGCCGAGCTCGGTCATTGCCTCGTGAACCACGGCCGGCGGCAGCCAACCCGCAGCGGTGAGGGACAGGCCGTCGCGCCCGATACGGCGGGCGAGCCAGAGGTAAGGAGCGACCATCGCCTCGGCGGTGTCCGCGTCCACCAGCGCGGGACCGTCGAGGCCCGCGCCGGCCAGATAGGAACNGGCCAGATAGGAACGGAACTCGCGGCGCATTCCCGGAGGTAACCGGTGCGTGACTTCCTGGACGACTGACTGGCCGCCGGGTCCGAATTCGCTGGCGGCTGCGGCGGGAAACAGTAAGGCCAGTTCATTATTCACGGCATCGATGTCCAGCTGCTCCGGGTCGAATCCCTGCCACGGTCCGACTGTCCAGGCGACCCATGCCTTCAGGTCCTGATGATTGTCGTGGTCGGGGTCTTCGAGAGCGTCGAGCAGGTCGTGGTAGCCCCCGATGCCGCCGGAATCCTCCAGCGGTGCCCGCCGTGCCCCGTCTACAAGCCGTGCCCGCGGAGCGTTGGCCGGGGCGGGGAAGCTCCCGGTGAGTTCGAGGCGGTGGATCCAGCCGTCGCCAAAGTCGTATTCATAAAACAGGGCGCCGGACTCGGGCGTGAAGATCTGGCCCAAGGTCCATTCCGTCTCCGGGAGGTCCTCGTCGTTGTCCTCCAGCAGATCCTGGGAGACCCAGCGCCGAGGCTCACGCACGTGCCCGTTGACTGCACGTAGACGAACATAGGGGTCAGTGTCGGTGAAGGAATGCAGATGCGAATCCCGCCACCCGACGGCCGTCTGGATCATGTCGTGAACCCTGTCCAAGGTCAGGGAAGAGTCGACATCGAGGACCCGCCAGATGACCGGTTCGCTGCCTTCGATCGACACTTTCACGCGCAGCAACGCTAACTCGGGATCTTCATCAGCAGCGCGTATCGTCACAGCACTATCCTGCCAGTGCCCGGTCGCAGGAATCTCCCGGCCCGGGCCCGCGGTTTTCACTGAGCTATCGCCGGTAGGAGGCGTAGGTGGCCCAAATCGATAGGTGGCCCAAATCAACGAGGGAGGACGTATCACTATGTCCTGCTCTGCAGATTCTGCAATTGGATTACTTCTGCTGGTGAGCCGGCGTATTCCAGTCCGGCGAATTCGGGTTACGTCCCGCTGAGTGGTGTAGTTCTCCGCTGTTGAGCGTAGTTACGTCCCTGATAGTGGTGTAGCGCGGTTGCCGGACTCGTCACTCATGACGTAGACGCGGCCACCGTGTGATCCTTCGAGGAATCTCCTACAACCCTCTCGAAATGGAACCATCACGATGACCGCTCCTCATATTCTCGACCCTGCCCGCCTCCTGACTGAAGCCCTCGGCGAGGCATCCCCCGATTTGATGCGTTCACTGCTGCAGAGCATGATCAACTCCTTACTCTCAGCTGACGCGGACGCCGTGGCCGGGGCGGAATGGGGCAAGCCCAGCCCCGACCGTCTTGCGCAGCGCAACGGGTACCGACACCGCGAGTTGGACACCCGGATCGGGACCGTCGACGTCGCCGTCCCAAAACTCCGATCCGGCACGTACTTCCCTGACTGGCTCCTCGAGCGCCGCAAACGAGCCGAGTCCGCCCTGATCACCGTCGTCGCTGACTGCTACCTCGCCGGCGTCAGTACGCGTCGGATGGACAAGCTGGTAAAGACCCTGGGCATCAACAGTTTGTCGAAGTCGCAGGTCTCCCGCATGGCAGCCGAGCTCGATGAGCACGTCAACGAGTTCCGCCACCGCCCCTTGAGTGAGACAGGCCCGTTCACGTTCGTCGCCGCCGACGCGCTCACGATGAAAGTCCGTGAGGGCGGCAGGGTCATCAACGCGGTCGTCCTGGTCGCGACCGGCGTCAACGCTGACGGGCGCAGGGAAGTCCTTGGTCTTCGGGTGGCTACGTCCGAGACCGGGGCCGCGTGGAACAGTTTCTTCGCGGACCTCGTCGCCCGGGGCCTGACTGGGGTCCGCCTGGTGACCTCGGACGCCCATCGGGGACTGGTGGAAGCGATCGGCGCGAACATTCCCGGAGCCACCTGGCAGCGGTGCCGGACGCATTACGCGGCGAATCTGATGAGCGTGACACCGAAGAGCATGTGGCCGGCCGTGAAAGCGATGCTCCACTCGGTCTATGACCAGCCCGACGCCGCCGCGGTGCATGCGCAGTTCGACCGGCTCCTGGACTACGTCGAGGCCACACTCCCTGATGCCCACGAGCACCTCGATGCAGCCCGCGCGGACATCCTCGCATTCACCGGCTTCCCCGAAGGGCTCTGGCAGCAGGTCTGGTCGAACAACCCCAACGAGCGGTTAAACAGGGAGATCCGGCGTCGCACCGACAGCGTCGGGATCTTCCCCAACAGGGACGCGATTATCCGCCTCGTCGGCGCCGTGTTGGCAGAGCAGACCGATGAATGGGCCGAAGGACGCCGCTACCTCGGCCTCGACATCCTCACCAAAAGCCGCCTCACCCTCGTCACCGACACAGGCACCACCGACGACAAGGAGACCCGCCCCGCCCTGACCGCCTAACCCCTGAGGGGTCACCAAGCGCTACACCACTCCCAGGGACTTGACCTTGAGCGTTGCGTAGGCGACGTGATGAGCC
>NZ_AZRZ01000468.1 GCF_000520535.1 Arthrobacter sp. H41 | reverse complement strand
GTGGCCGGCCTGCTGCTCGGTGCGGCGAGCGTGGCGGGCATCCTTGCGCGGCCGCTCGTGGGCATTGCCGCGGATCGCGGCATCGGCGGCTCGATGGCGACGGTGGCCCTCATGATGGCGGCCGGTTGCGTGGGCCTCATCGGCATGGCAACCGGCCACCCGGCGGCCTATGCCGGAGGGTGCGTGGTGGCCTTCGGCTTCGGCTGGGGGTGGAACGGACTGGTGCACTACGTGGTGTCGAAGACCGCACACCCCTTCACTGCGCAGGCTACCGGCATCACGCAGAGCGGAACGTATATCGGCGGCACGCTGGGCCCGCTGCTGTTCGGCATCATCTTCTCCCAGTTCGACCCGGCGGTCGGCTGGGGCCTGGCTGCAGTCCTGGCGGCATCAGGTGCCGGGGCGGCGCTGGTTGCCTTCCGGTTGGAAAAGGCGCTGCGTGCGGACGACGGCGCTTCACCTTTCGGGGAAGCGGATCCCGCCGCGTCGCCGGACCGACCTTGAGTACAACTCGTTCGAACGCGTATTCGGGATCCGCTTCCCCGAAAGGTGAAGCGCCGTCGTCCGCGAGCTTCGGAATGCTTCCGAGCGGGATATTTCCTAGTGGGACATTCGGCCGCTTCAACCAACCCGATTCACGCAGGACCAGCGATGCGCGTTCGAACTCGGGGATTGCGGTCAAAGTTTCAAGGAAAACGTCCATCCTCTTGGGACCACCTTCAACGCCGCTCAGCGCTGTCGGCACCTTCGTGAGGCTCAACTCAAGGGAAGTCGACCGTCCGCCGTAGTGGTAAAGGTAGATCGACCCGACGGCGGTGGTGCCGTTCACGAAGATGCGAAGGCCTCCCGCCGGGATCCCCTTGGTCCGCACCGGTGATCCGACGAACGGGATATCGGCATTTGATGCCTCGGCTATGAGGAGGTCGAACCTGCTCAGGTTCACTGCATCGTTGATGCTGATCCAGTCGCGGCACTGGTCGAGAGTCCAGCTTTCCTGCGCCCTCGAGTTCGCTGCGACTTTTGCCTCTGCCAACTCCTGACCGTAGACCCGCGGCATCAGAACTTCGACGTCATTGCTGAAGAGTCGGGTGTACTCAACAGCGATGACTGACGTTTCGGGTCCCGACATGGCGTTCAGATACTCGACCATCCGCTTGAGCTCCGGGTTGATCACGTCGACTGCCAGCACGATACTGAACCTGCCGGACAACAGATTGTCGGCCACCACCTCCTGAATTCCCGGGGAACCAGGGAAACTGTCCTTTAGTGCGACACCCGCTCGCACGCGCCACTGGCGGTCGAAGATATCAATCTCCGTATGCCAGAGAGCCGACGCGTAGTCGAACATCTGCCCGACGATCTCCCTGCGAATCTGCGGGTTCGACGCGAGCTTGCACTCCACCAGGGTTACGCCACCCTCGGGACCAACGACGACGAGGTCTGCCGGACCTGCGCCCGACTGGAATTCCCGGCAGGCAATCGCGCCATCCGTGACGCCCGGGACGAGTTGGGGGTGTTCCGCGAGGATCTGTTGTAGCTCCGCCTCCCGTCCATAACCCTTTTCGGAGGGCTCGAACCATTGCCCGCCGGGTGATCGAACAAGGAATCCGGTCATGACGGATCACCACCACTCATCGCGGCAGGCGGTGTTCTGGCATGCCCACTTCGGGACGCCGCACTCAACCTGCCCGGTCCGCGGATCTACCCGCTTCTCCGGAGTGATGCAGCATCCGGAGAAGACCGTTTCCGGCGAATTTTCCTGCACATCGGAGGTCATCATGCCATAGGCGATCGGCCACGATTCGCTTCCGCACACAGGGCAGTCGCGGAGTCGCCTGCGAGTTGTCCCTCGCTCTTTGGTGCTCATTCGCCCACCCTATGCTTCCGCTCCGACAACCTGTCGGAAACTCTTAAAGCAAACGCGCCCATAAGCCTGCGTTTTGTTTGTCGCCTGATTTCATGTGGTCATTTTCAGCGCTACGCCGGACCGAGGGCGTCGAAAGAAGGTGCTCAACGTGGCCTTGCTACGGCGCTGTGCCGCGAATCCGGTGAACGGGTTCCGACGCTCAGCTCACCGACCCTGATTCTGTAGGCTTGCGCAGCAGTTTCGGCAGCAGTGAAGGAAGTATCAGCACGGCCAACGCGACAGCCAGCAGACCGACCGTGAGCGGACGTGTGAAGAAGATGGAGAAGTCATTCTGGCTGATGGACAGCGCTCGTCTGAGCTGGGTCTCCATCATCGGCCCGAGGATCGCGCCGAGGATGGCCGGGGCCACGGGAAAGTCGTAAATCCGCATGAAGAAGCCGGCGACGCCGATGGCACAGACGATCAGCACATCCATCAGGCTGCCGGACAAGCTGTACACCCCGAGGACTCCGAACACCAGAATGCCCGTATACAGGAGTGTCTTGGGTATGGAGAGGATCTTGATCCACAGTTTGACCAGAGGCAGGTTGATGACCAGCAGCATGATGTTGCCGATGAACAGGCTGGCGATCAGCGTCCAGACCAGATCCGGTGAGTTCTCGAAGAGCTGCGGACCGGGTTGGATGTTGTAGATCTGGAATGCACTGAGAATGATCGCTGCGGTTGCCGACGTCGGTATGCCCAGGGTGAGCAGAGGAACCAGCACCCCGGAGAAGGAAGCGTTGTTGGCGGCTTCCGGTCCGGCCACTCCCTCGATGGCTCCCTTGCCGAACTCGTCCTTGTGCTTGGACAGCCGCTTTTCCAGGTTATAGCTGAGAAAGGTAGGAACCTCGGAACCGCCGGTAGGCATGGAACCGAAGATGAACCCCAGGAAGCCCCCTCGGATCCAGGGTTTCCACACCCGCTTGCGCTCTGCCTTGTTCAGCCAGATGCGCCCGGAGAACTCCACGGCAGCTTCTTTTGCATACTGCAGCCGTGCCAGCCCGTAGAGTGCCTCACCGATGGCGAAAAGACCGATCACCACGATGATGATATCGATGCCGCCGAGAAGCTGCGTTGAGCCGAAGGTGAACCGTTGTTGGCCTGTGAGGAAGTCCAATCCCACCAGACCCACGAAGAGGCCCGCAAACAGGCTCACCATGCCCCGAATGAGTGAATTTCCGACCAGAGCGGTCACGCTGACAAAGGCGAGCACCATCAGGGCGAAATAATCGGTCGCCTGGAAAGATTTCGCGAGATTTGCCACCAGCGGTGCCAGGAACGTAAGTCCTAGTGTGGAGATGATGCCGGCAAAGAACGACCCCATGACCGCCGTGGCCAGGGCGGGCCCCGCCCGGCCTGCTTTGGCCATGGGATATCCCTCGATGGCCGTCGCGACCGAGCCCGCTTCGCCCGGGGTGT
>NZ_AZRZ01000467.1 GCF_000520535.1 Arthrobacter sp. H41 | reverse complement strand
TTCGGGGCGCGCGCGCCGGGCCACGGTGGGGTCACCGAGTGCCGCACGCACGGCATCGAGATCGGAACCGGGTGTGTCTGCCGGTGCGAGGGCTACCACCGCGTGGCTCTCCGCCGTCGGCACGAGGGACTGCACGTAGGCATGGACGTCCTGTACGAGCTTCGAGAAGGTCGTGCCCGCCGCTGCGGCGGTGGCCTCATCGAGCGCGACGTACAGCACGAACCCGCGCGCGGTCGTGTCGCCGGTGACCGCCTGCGGCCCGGGCACACCATTGGGGGCGACGACGGGAACCGGAGCACTCAAGGGCTGTGCGGAGCGTCTGCCCCGGACACCACCTGGGGGCGTGAAGGCGGATGCGGGACTTGCTGCGCGTGGGCGTTGAAGGAAGGTGGGAACTGCTGGCGTGCCTGGCGGTTCTGCGGGGAGCGGAGGGAGATATGGACGTAGCCCGGATTTATTGACATGTTAACAACCTCGTGAAGTGTGCCGTCGTCGCGGTTCGAATGCGGGATGTGCCCGGTCGGAATGAAGAGGAATGCCCGCCGTTGGGCTTGAAGTGCGTAGGAGGGGTTGGGATGTAACCGCTACGCGTGCATTCGATAGCAGCGGAGGTCCGCTCCGGACGTGGCGTCCGAGGAGGAAACTGCGGCTGCGGATGCGGAATTGGCACGCCCCTCGACACCAGCGTCGCGGCCACTCCTGCTGAATCCAGGGACGTGAGGGCTGGCGGGTGGATGCCGATGGCGCGGGAATGCCTGCTGCGTTCGGCACGCCGCTCCAGCACGACGGCGTCGAGCCCCGCCCGCCGGAGCAGCAGTCCCGTGTAAAGGCCCACCGGCCCGCCGCCTACCACCAGGACGTCACGCACGATCGTTGCCCCCTGGCTCATATACGAGCGAGTGGTGAAACAGGGGCGAGCTCCGAACACTCCAGCCCGTCCCATGCTCCTCTTTCAGACGCAGTCGGAGCTCGGTCGGCGTGTAGCTGCGTCGGATGGAGGTGCGTCCGTCAGCGCGGATGTAGGAATTCCGCAGGGGAAGCGTTCCGGCCGAGAACAGCCCGTACGCCACCCGGTGGCGGACGATGTCGCTGTGCACGGCGATGCCGGGGGAGAGCTGTTCGGTGTCCCGGAGCAGACCGGTAAATTCGCCGGGGGACAGGTGATGCAGCAGATGATTGGAAATCACCGCATCGAACGTCCGGCCTTCCGCCACCAGCTCGGAACTGAACGCCCGGCGGAACGTCAGCCCGGGCACCTGCGGTTGTGCGACAGCGAACGCGTGGGCGCGTTCATCAGGGTCGATCGCCGTGATATCAAGATTGAGGCCGTCCCTGCGCGCCCACCGGGCAAGGGCCCGCGGCACATCTCCGCCGCCGGAGCCGACGTCGAGCAGTGAACACGACGACGAGGTCGACAGGCGCGGCCGCAGCAGCGTGACGTAGGTGTGCCGCCAACCCGACACCACCGCGTTGACGAGGCCGAATTGCCGGTACGTGTTCTCCAGCAGCACCGGGTCGCAGTCGGGCCTGTCCATCTCCTCGATGGCGGCTGTATCCCGCCGGGCCAGGAAACCGGAAGGGCTCATGCGCCTACTTTGGTGAAAAGCGCGGTCTCCACGGTGAGCCCGGGGCCGAAGGCCATGGAGCAGATGCGGCCGTTGCCGCCCGACGACGGCAGCTCAAGAATATGCTTCAGAACGAACATCACGGTGGCGCTGCTCATGTTGCCGAACTGCCGAAGCGTCTCGCGGGCAGGCGCAAGCTGCTCTTCGGCCAGGTCCAGTTTCGCTTCGACCTTGTCGAGGATGCTGCGCCCGCCGGGATGGATCCCCCAGTGCTCGATGTCGCGGTATGCCCTTCCCCGCAGCGTTTCGTCGTGCGCAAGGAGCGGTTCGAGGGCACCCACGATGTGCTCGTCGATGATGTGGGGGACATACGTGCCGAGAACCATCTCGAAGCCCTCATCGCCGATGTTCCAGGCCATCGACTCCTCACCCACCGGGGTAAGGACGGTCTCGAAGTGATCAAGGCTGAGGGCGGGGCCGTCGAGGGGAAGGTCGCGCGCGGTGACGATCGCGGCAGCGGCGCCGTCGGCGAAGAGCGACGAGCCCACGATGGTGTCGGGATTGTTCGAGGACCGCACGTGCAGTGAGCAGAGCTCGGCGCTGATCACGAGCACGACGGCGTCGGGCTCCGCCTCGCAGAAGGCCTTCGCTGACCGGAGCGCAGGGAAGGCGGCATAGCAGCCCATGAAGCCGAGGTGGTAGCGCTGGACCGACGGCGCGAGGTCGAGGGCCCTCACCACCTTGTAGTCGGGTCCCGGCGCGAAGAACCCGGTGCAGGACACCGTCACCACGTGGGTGACGTCGGCGGCTTCGATGCCCGTCGCGGCTGCGAGGGCCTTGCGGCCGGCCTCGATGAAGAGCTTGGTGCCCTCCTCCGCGTACACCTCGTTGCGGGTCTTGGTGCTGGGCGAGAGGATGCGCATCTCCCTTCTGTCGAAGAAGACCGGGTGCTCGGATTCGCTGTCCAGTGTCAGTTCCTTCACCACCGTGTACCGGGTATCGATCCCCGAGGAGTCGAAAGCCGTATTGACGAGCCGGGTGCCGAGCCGGGTGAGATCGGGCTGGGCAGCGAAGACATCGCGGACCTGCGGCTGCTTCATGACCGTTTCGGGCACGGCGGTTTCGAGGGACCTCAGCATCACTGTCATAGTCCATTACTAAAGGACCGCCAGGCTAAACACAATGAGGCCAAGCCGTCCGGCACCATGGTACGGACAGTAGGCTTAGTATTCCCACAAGCCCCGACATCCGACGCTGTCGTGCTCGGTATGGGGTACAAGTCCGATCTCGCCGTGCAGGCGGCAGTGGAGGCTTCTATAGTGACACTCCTATAGAGGTTCTCAAGCCGCCAAAGCGATCCCGGGCGGCGCGGCGCGGACCTGATCATGAAGGGTGCGGGAGAGTCGTCGGCCCCCCAAGTCCCTTAAAAACGCTTGATGCGCTACATCACCATGCCTAGGGTTAGTCCATGGACACGAACAAGAGGATCATGGCCGCTTCCGCCGCCGTCGTTGCCGGGCTGTTTCTGGCTGCATGTGACAACACGGAAGCAGAGCAACCCACCGAGACGACCGCGCCGACGGACGAGGGCGACACTGGTACCGGCTACTGAGGTGGATCCATGTAGCGGTCGCGCAGCAGTTCCAGGGCGGCGGGGCGGATTCATTCGGGCTCGTCGACGATGATGCGCTGGACATAGTTCTTGCTGTGCCGGTATCGCGGGATGGCCGCGGGTTTATCCTCGAGGTGTTGCTGGATGTAGATGTTGGTGCGGCTGATGACCTTGTCGAGCTCGTCCTATAACGCCCGGGGGTGGTGAGCACGCCGGGGGTGTAGAACACGGTGCGTCTTTGGCCAGGGCGGCGTAGACCTTGGCATCATCCTCTGAGCGTGGCCCCAGTAACGACGAAAAAGGTGCCCGCAGGAGGATGGCTGACCGCTACTCGGGGAGCTGCAGTCCTATGCGGAGCATCGTATAATTTTGCACAACCGGTTTCTAGATTTATGGCTAAATCCGCTAGTGATGCGCATAGGTCAGGGGCAAGGGAAAGCGCGGGACCTGACAGGTCGTGCTCATCCGACGGCGATAGGCATCCCCTTATGCAGTGAGAGGTTTGAGGCATGCAATCTGATGTACACCCTCCTTCACCGGAGCCGGACACAC
>NZ_AZRZ01000466.1 GCF_000520535.1 Arthrobacter sp. H41 | reverse complement strand
GACCGGCAGGAGTTGCAAGTGAGTTCCGAAACGATCTACCAGGCCCTGTACGTCCAAGGGCGCGGCCATTTACGCGCTGACCTGCACCAACACCTGCGCACAGGTCGTGCCGTGAGGCGTCCCAGACGCCCGGGTGCAGTGAAGGGTTCAGGCAAGATCCCGGACATGATCCTCATTAGTGAACGCCCTGCCGACGTCGCTGACCGCGCCGTGCCCGGTCACTGGGAATCTCAATGCTGTTGTCAAGCGGCCTGGAGGGTCGCGGGGATTGGTTCTTGGTAGGGGGTGTGGTCGCGGAGCATGGCCCAGATGACGTTAATGCGGCGGCGGGCGAGGGCGATGAGTGCTTGTTTGTGTGACTTTCCCTCGGCTCGTTTCCGGTCGTAGAAGGTTCTGGATGCTGGACTGTTTTTCAGGCTGGAGAGGGCCGCGAGGTAGCAGGTGCGTAAGAGTCGGCGGTTGAAGCGGCGGGGCCGGTGGAGGTTGCCGCTGATACGACCGGAGTCCCGGGGTACGGGTGCGAGTCCGGCGACGCAGGCCAGCCGGTCCACGGTGTCGAACGCCTTGAGGTTCCCGCCGATATTGGCCAGGAACGTCGCAGCCAAAATGGGCCCGAACCCAGGCATGCTCAACAGGACATCGGCGTCGGCGTGTTGCCGAAACAGGTCCGTGATCTGGGCGTCGACTTCAGCGATCTCCGCATCAAGAGCGCTGATCTGTTCGGCCAGTCGGGCGACCAGCGCCGAGCCCATGGATTGGGCAGGTAGGACCGTGTGCTGGGAGTCCGCGGCCTCCATTGCTTTCTGCGCCATGGCGGCGCTGTTACGGCACCGGTGCTTCTTGAGCCAGTTCGTGAGCCGGACCAGTCCTATCCGCCGGATACCCTCGGCTGTCTGACAGCGACTGAGGAGGATCAAGGGGGCTTTCTTGGAGTAGTCGAACGCCCGCTCCAGGGCAGGGAAGTACTCGAGCATGGTGGCCCTAAGCCGGTTGATGCTCCTCACCCGGTCATAGACGAGGTCTGTGCGTCGGGATGTGAGGAGGCTCAGGTCGACGCTGATCTGATCGGCGCCGCGGACCGGTTGCAGGTCGGTTCGCATGCGGGCCTGGTCCGCGATGATCCGGGCGTCTTTCGCGTCGGTTTTCCCATCCCCACGGTACGTCGCCGCCGCATGATGGACGATCCTGCCCGGGATATAAAGCAGGTGCTGACCATGGCCGGCGAGCAACGCGATCAACAGGGCCGCGCCGCCGGCGTTCAGATCCGTCGCCCAACAGACGTCACCATCGGCACGACCATTGCTTTCATCAGCGAGGTCCAACACCCTCGCGATGAGCTCCAGCAGGGCTGTCTCATCGTTCTCCACCTTCTGCGAGAGCAGGATCGTTCCTGCCTGGTTGATCACCACACAGTGGTGCGCTCTTTTCCCTGCATCAATGCCCGCCCATACCGTCGCCATCATCAACCCTTTCACCTAGTAGCAACCAGAGGCCCTGTCGATAACCGCGCCGGCACGTCCTTACCCAGCGATCAATGTCGCAACTCTCAATCAGCGGTCCAGTTATCGGACGGGCAGCAGGCGGCCATTCCCAGTAAGCCGTCCAAGCAACAAGGAGATCTCAGCCATACCCGCCGCCCGAGGGTGATCGACACACTACGACAGCCCCGAAATCACCCACCACAACAACGTAAGGAGGGCGATCTAGTGCTGGGCTCGAACTGCCGGTCCGCTATCGCCACCCTCGTGGAACGCCAGACACGGTTCACGATGCTCATCCATTTACCAGGCGATCACAGCGCCATCACCGTCAGGGATGGCCTGCTGGCCGCCATCAAAACCCTCCCGGCGCACCTAGCCAAGTCGTTGACGTGGGATCAGGGAACCGAGCTGGCTCAGCACCGGCAAATTACCATGGCTACGAAAATGGCGATCTACTTCTGCGATCCTCACTCGCCGTGGCAGCGCGGCTCCAACGAAAACACCAACGGTTTGCTGCGCCAGTATTTCCCGAAGGGCACAGACCTTTCCGTCCACTCACCCCAGCGGTTGCTCGAGGTCGCTACCGAACTCAACGACCGGCCGCGCAAAACCCTCGGCGGCATCACCCCCGCGCACGCCATGCAACAACTACTATTCGAACCAGGAAACCCCACCGTTGCAACGACCGCTTGAATTCACCGATCCTCAATCCAGACGGTTGTGATTTTAGTCATCGACCGCAGAATCGGGGGTCCCGCTCGTAATCCTTACGACGGAGTGTCAGCGCTGCCTCCACCTGCCCCGGAGCGTCTTCGCCAATTAGCAGCCGGAGTCTCGGATCGTCGAGCTCTGCTACATGCGCGAGAATCGCAGCCGCCACATCCTCCGGAGATGTTCCCCCGCCGGCTCCCCCTGCTGGCCAAGGCACGGTCGCAGTGCCGAACAACTCGATCCGTAGCCCGTCATAAGCGGCGATCGGTGAACTGAATTGCATGCTCCCGCCGGCCCAGTCCGTGTCGATCGCTCCGGGCTCGGCCAGGGTCACACGGATACCGAAGCGACCGACCTCGGCCGCCATCGCCTCACTGAACCCCTCGAGGCCCAACTTCGCTAAGTTGTAGAGCCCCAATGTCGGCATGGTACCCACGGCCCCGACTGTCGAGATTTGAACGATGTGCCCACTTCCCTAGTTGCGCATGACCGGTATCACGGCCTGACTAAGCCACAGTGGACCGAGAAGATCAGTGTCGATGATGGTGCGCCCTTCTTCCTCGGTGGCTTCTTCCACCGCGCCGATAAGGCCGTACCCGGCGTTGTTGACGAGGACGTCGAGCCGACCGAATTTGGCCACGGCCTGCGTAACCGCGGCGAAGGCACCGAGCCGGTCGCGGACATCGAGTTGATGAACGGCCAGGCGCTCGTGTTCCGGGAGGGAGTGCGCGCCTCGCACGGTTGCAACCACGGCGTGGCCTGCTTCAAGCGCGGCGATGGCCAGGGCGCGGCCTAGCCCACGGTTCGCTCCGGTGATCATCCAGGTTTGTGGTGAATTCATGCGTCCACCATAGCGCGAACTGGACGCATCGTCTCGTTTTTTCCGATACTGTTTGGAAATGGCACGACCAAAAACCCGAACTCAGGTCCACGACGCGGTACTCGCTCTCGCCGGGGAGGGCGGCTTCGGAAACATCACGATGGAAGGTGTAGCAATGCGTGCGGGAGTGAGTAAGCAAACGCTGTACCGCTCATGGCCATCGACCGGCGCGATCCTTTTTGACGCGCTCCTCATTCGGAGCGTCACCGCAGACGGCGTGGTCGTCGTGCCCAACTCGGGTGATCTGGCGGCGGACCTGGAATCGCTCGTCACTGCGACAATTGCAGAGTTGACCGACCCGACGCAGGAACGTTTTCTACGAGCGGTTACCGCCGACATACAGACCGACGAAGTTCTTGCCGCTCAATTTCACGATCTGCTCCTGACGCCGCAACTCAGAGGTATTTCTGACCGATTAGAACGAGGAAGCATCGCTGACCCGGACGCGGCCGCGGAGCTCCTATTGGGCCCCATACTTCACCGTTGGCTGCTGCGTACCCGAGCTTTCGAGCCCGGATGGGCTGCCGAACATGTTCAACGCGTGCTTCGAGCTACCGCAACTTGTACAGCACAGGTACCGCCACTTGCCGGCGGTCAGTGAACAACCCTGTCGGCGACCCCCGGCGGCGCTTATCAAACAGGCTTACCTACGCTCATCTGCGAAGGGCCCGATGAGGGATATCCGGCCGTATGCGGCGGGAACAGAGCCAACCGCCCTC
>NZ_AZRZ01000465.1 GCF_000520535.1 Arthrobacter sp. H41 | reverse complement strand
CACCCTCATGAAAACCCCGGGCTAGAAGGTTGCGCCGCCGCGAGCGGGAGGTCAGCGCAGGCCATCTTTCGTGTACTGCGGAAGATCCCGGAACGGGTCGGCGACGTTACGGAACTCTCTTGAGACCAGGGTTCCCCCCAGCCGTCGTCGGCCCCTTCCCGTGAGCTCATCGAAAAACGTACGAACCCGCTTCACAGTCATCTCCCGCTACCCCCGACGCGGGGCACCCCTGGGCGGCGGCCATTGCAGCGCCACAGTGCCCGAGACGCATTTTCCACCAACGGACAACAGCAGCCACCATCTGATCGTTTGGCCGGCGTGACAGCAACGTGCATCGATCACGACAACGAGTGTTATCGCCAACAACGTGGCGTCCCATTAGCCGAGATCGCTGCACCGTTCCAGACCAGCAAAAGCGCCAGGGCCGCGAAATAGCTACCCGACCTCTTCCAGTGTGGGCCTGTCGCTGTGCGACAGGACCGACCCTCACCACCGGAGGCTCCCAGCAGTTGAAGGACCTCCAAGAACCAAAATCCCCAGTTCAGAAATGCCGCGAGACAGGGCAGCGGCCTTGACAGTAACGAAAGAAATCGGGCGCCGTCAGGGAAGTTGGATTCTCATTATCCGACCGAAGCGCCGTGAACAGGTCAACCCGTGAGCGCAAATTGTCGATAGAGTCACAAAATGAGTGGTGCAGGGGATGAGCTGAAAGGCGTTGGGCTCGACACTGCCCATCCAGCGGGTGATTCTCGGTCACAAGGTGCCGCCGTTCTCGGGGACCGGTATGCCTTGGGTGTCCTGCTCGGCCAGGGCGGCATGGCCTCTGTCTATCAGGCCACGGATGAACTGCTGGGCCGGGAAGTTGCCGTGAAAGTCTTCCGGTCAGCTTCAACGACGCAAGAGACCATCCAGCGCCACCATGGTGAAGCCAGGGTCCTGGCGGGCTTGAGTCACCCTAACCTCGTGACTGTCTTTGATATCGGCACAGATACCAGCACTCTGCATCCGCAAATGTACCTGGTGATGGAGTTGATCCCGGGAACGGATCTGCAACGCGCCAAGCACCAGGGACCGTTTGCCTCGGCCACGGCGGCTACCCTGGGAGTCGGGATCGCCGACGCCCTGGCCGACATTCACGGACGCGGAATCATTCACCGAGATGTGAAACCGGCCAACATCCTCATCTCGAACGATGAGAATCTCCACGGCAGGACCCGATACAAGCTCACAGACTTCGGCATCGCCCGGATTCTTGACCAATCCCGCCTCACCGCTACCGGGCAGTCCGTCGGAACGGCCGCGTACTTCAGCCCCGAACAGGCCCAGGGCGGCCCCATCACTTCAGCCAGCGATGTTTACTCCCTCGGGCTGGTCCTGCTGGAAACCCTGACAGGAGTCACAGCGTTCCCTGGTCCGGCCGCCGCGTCAGCCGTAGCGCGCCTGCACCGCAACCCTGAGGTCCCGGAAACCCTCGGCGAACCCTGGGTGCAACTACTCACCCGCATGACTGCCCAAGGTCCTATGGCCCGGCCAACTGCTGCCGACGTTTCGGCGACACTTCACAACAACGCCCTTTTCGGGACCGAAGACGACTTCCAGACCGGAGCACACCTCATTGCTCAACCGGCGGCCCACCTTCTTCCCGGTACAACGGTGGAACCGGACAACGGCGACCTGACCCGGCCCGTGGACGTCGTTTCTGGATTCGTAGGCGCCGAGGGAAAAGACACAACCACAGGACCGGCACCCGCCGGGTCACTGCGGAACGACACTTCGTCGTCCTCTCCCACCACCGAATCGCTCGAAATTGGCACCGCCACCGACACGACGACGCAACCCCATCCAGTGGTGCCAGAACACCGTCGAAAGCCTGTGCTGCGGTGGGCGCTGATTGTTCTAGCAGCACTCATCAGCATCCTCCTGACCGTCGTGCTGTTGATGCTGGTCGTTGATGGACAGGCTCAACCCGTTCCCGTGAACTACCCGCCAGCGTCCGGGGAACTGGGCGAACTCCTCACCGACCTGCAGGAAAGCGTGGACCCCTGATGGCCACCCGCCGCACCAACGAGACTCATCGCTTCCACCGGACCCGCAAGAAGGCAGCGACGGCGGCGGGGGCGTTATTAGTTGTGGTGCTTGCCGGATGCACTGGGGCACAGGACTACAACGGCCTCGCTGCGGAGCAACTTCAGGCAGAGGTCCTGACCGTGACCCGGCAAACCATCAATGAGGACTACAGTGCATCACTAGAAACCCTCGACGGCCTCGCTCTCCGGCTCGAGGTCCTGACCAACAACGGATCAGTTCCCGCCGAGCGACGGGACCGCATCCACACCGCCCTTCAAGCCCTACGGGCAGGCCTGGAAGCCAGAATCACGGCCCAGGAACAACGACCACCAGCCCCCACACCCGCATCAGCGCCAGAACAACCCTCCACCGCTCCACGGATACCAGCACTAACACCACAGCCAGCGCCCATACGGCCCCCGCGGGCTTCCGCTCCAGCGCCCCTGATGCCAGTACCTTCACGGCAACCAGTCCCCGTGCTGCCCGACGCCCCTAACCCCGCGCCTGTCCCGCCCGTCCCGGCGCCTGTGCTTCCTGCCCCTCCACGGCAGCCGGCTCCTGTGGTGCCTGACCCGCCGGTTCCGGATCCGGCTCCGGGCGTTCCGACAGCGCCCCCCGCGCCGCCTGAACAGGTACCTGCACCTGTGCCCTCACCGGTGCCTCCATCGACCAGCCCGACCCCGGTTCCGACCACACCGGTACCCCTGCCGAGTGACCCACCCGTACTGCCACCCGAACTGCCGCCGGTCTTGCCGCCTGTGTTGCCATCGGTACCAGTGCCGAGCGGGCCGACGCCCCCGGTTCCTTTACCCACCGATCTTTAGCTAATCGCGGAGGTCGAAGTCCAGGTCGAGGTTTTCGGGGCTGGTGAGTTCCCGCCGTGTCGAGGTCACTTGGGCGCTGGGCAGTGATGCTGCGATTGGCATCCGGTCCACAGTGATGAGCCCCGTCAGGTCCAGTCCTGTCAGTGTTGCGATGTCCCGGACAGGTACTTGGAAGGTCCGGAACGGCCCCAGTGGGGGAGGGTCATCAATCACTCCCCGTGGGGGAATCTCGGGCAGGTCGGTGAGGTGTGGTGTCTGGTCGGCGATGTACCCGGTGGCGGCCAGCTCGCCCTCCACGAGGAAGACCGCGACCTTGAAGAACTGCAGTGGGATCTCCACGCCCCGGTAGACGGGGTCGAGGTCGCTGAAGATCGGGCCGGTAAACACGATTAAGCGCCGGCGATAATCGGTGGCGTTCTCCAACAGGTACGTTTCAAGTCCCAGCCACAGCTCGAGGCTCTGGTTGAACCCGGCGGCCTGGGGTGCGGCGTTCGTAAAGTGGAACGTGTCTTCGTTCGCCTGGGCGGCATGGTCCCGAGTGTCTCCCCAGACGGCGGAGGCGCGGCGGACGAGGTGTCCGCGGTCGATGTCGTTACGTGCGTAGACCCGTTCCCCGGTCTGCTGATCCTCGGGGATCCGCGGATCCAGCCGCCAGTCGATACCGGAGCGGGAAATGTCCATCAGTTTCTCGCCGTCGATGCCGAGCGCGGTGATCGCGGCCAGGCGCTTATCCGGTCGCATGAGGACCGAGAAATTCGTGTACGGGAGTAGGACGGTTTCGACGCCCTCCAGGGTCGGGATGGGCACCCTCAGGTCAAGGAATTGCTCATCGAATCCGATACGGTCGGAGAGGTCCTCGGCGATCAACGATAGGGGAGTCGGCAGGTGTGCGTCCATCCGCGAAACCTACCAGCAGCAAGTGACA
>NZ_AZRZ01000464.1 GCF_000520535.1 Arthrobacter sp. H41 | reverse complement strand
CCCCGTAGCCCAGGACATCGCCGCATGAACCTCATCACCACCGACCCGCTCGACCGCAACCACTTCCCGGTGGACGAGTGGGCCCTTGTCGAAACAGAGTTCGACGTCGATATTCAGGGCCGCACCGAGACGCTCTTCTCCGTCGGCAACGGCTACCTCGGCCTCCGCGGCAATGTGGAGGAGGGGCGCGACGGGTACGCGAACGGCACGTACGTCAACGGCTTTCACGAGACCTGGCCGATCCAGCACGCTGAGGAGGCGTTCGGCTTCGCGAGTGTAGGACAGACGATCGTCAGCGTCCCCGACGCGAAGATCATCCGCCTCTACGTCGACGACGAACCGTTCGTCCTGACGGAGGCGGACATCCTGCGATACTCGCGCCGCCTCGATTTCGTCGACGGCGCCCTGGTGCGGGAACTGGAGTGGCGAACGCCCTCCGGTAAACGTGTCCTTGTCCGGTCGCGCCGGATGGTTTCCTTCACCGATCGTCATCTCGCGGTCATCGACTACGAGGTCGAAATGCTCGACGCCGAAGCATCCGTCCTCATCTCCAGCCAGATCCTGAACCGACAGGACGGGGTCGACGAGTACCCCGCGGGTCCCGCCGCGGAAAACGGCGTCTTCGATCCACGGAAGGCGGAATCGTTTCGGGAACGGGTCCTTCAACCGCGCCTCAAGCGCGCCGACGGTTCCCGATACCTGCTCGGATACCGCACCACCAATTCCTCGATGACCCTCGCCTGCGGTGCCGAACACCAGTTGATCACCGAGAACGAGTGGGACCAGACCTCTTCGATCGACGACGACCTCGCCAAGCACGTCTACCGCGTGGCGGCGGAGCCCGGCCGTCCTGTCCGTCTCATCAAGACCATCACGTATCACACCTCCCGCGGCGTTCCCGTGCGCGAGCTCGCCGATCGCTGCGGCCGCACCCTCGACCGCGCCCGCGAGACCTCCGTCGATGAGCAGTACCGAAAGCAGAGGGAGTGGCTCGCCGACTTCTGGCGGCGCTCCGACGTCGAGGTGGAGGGGCAGCCCGCCATCCAGCAGGCGGTCCGCTGGAACCTGTTCCAGCTCGCGCAGTCCACGGCCCGCACCGACGGCGGCGGCATCGCGGCGAAGGGCGTGTCCGGGTCCGGATACGGGGGCCACTACTTCTGGGACACCGAGGTCTACGTCCTCCCCTTCCTCAGCTACACCGCCCCCCTGGTTGCGCGGAACGCCCTCCGCTTCCGCCAGGCCATGCTCGAACAGGCGCGCTCGCGTGCGGCCGAACTGAACCAGCGCGGCGCGCTGTTCCCGTGGCGCACGATCAACGGTCAGGAGTCGTCGGCCTACTACGCAGCCAGCACCGCGCAGTATCACATCGACGCCGACATCTCCTATGCGCTCATGCAGTACATCGCCGCGACGGGCGACGAGGACTTCCTCACCCGCGGGGCGATCGACATCCTTGTCGAGACAGCACGGCTGTGGGCCGATCTGGGCTTCTGGCGCAGCAACGGCGACGACCATTTCCATATCCACGGGGTCACCGGACCCGACGAGTACACCACCGTCGTCAACGACAACCTCTATACGAACGTCATGGCGCGCGCCAACCTCCGGTCGGCCGCCCGGGCGGTCGCATTGCTCAGGAACCTCGAACCCGTCGCCTACGAACGGATGGTCTCCCGCCTGAGCCTGCAGGAAGACGAGTGCCACGAGTGGTTGCGTGCAGCGGACAAGATGCATATCCCCTTCGATGTGCGCGCGGGCATCCACCCCCAGGACGCCGCATTCCTCGAGAAGGAGTTGTGGGACCTCGAGCACACGCCGGCGTGCAAGCGGCCGCTGCTGCTGCACTACCATCCGCTCGTGATCTACCGTTTCCAGGTACTTAAGCAGGCCGACGTCGTCCTCGCCCTCCACCTTCAGGGCAACGACTTCACGGCCGAACAGAAGCGCTCCGACTTCGAATACTACGAAGCCCTGACCACGGGGGACTCGACCCTGTCCGCGGTGGTCCAGTCGATCATCGCCGCCGAGGTGGGCTACCACCACCTGGCGCTGAAATACTTTCTCTCCTCCCTGTTCGTCGACCTTTCCGACCTTCACCGCAACACCTCGGACGGTATCCACGTTGCGTCGACCGGTGGCGTATGGAGCGCCCTCGTCTACGGGTTCGGCGGGATGCGCGACCACGGCGGCCGCATCACCTTCGAACCGCGTCTCCCCGAGACCTGGACACGCGTGAGCTTCCGCATCACCTTGCACGGCACGCGGGTGCGTGCCGACGTCACCCAGGATGCCATCACGCTGACGGTGGAGTCAGGCCGGTCGGCCGCGGTCGCGGTCTACGGCGAATCCGTATACCTGGAGGCCGGTCATCCTGTCACTGTCAGGCTTGGTCACCACGGCCCGCGCCTGACCGGCACCCCGACCACGAGCGACATCGAGGGAACCCGCCGCGCAGACGGTTCAATTGTCACTTCGTCGATCCCCCGAATCACGATCAACCCCTAGCCTGCCGCGCCGACGGTTTCGTCGGCGGTGTGAAGCCTGCAGCTCGCCGGTACACCAGGAAAGCCGGGCAGCCCCGAAGGGCAGCCCGGCTTCGTTGCGGAAGCGGTCCTACTTCTGGTCGCTTTCCTTGTTCCCGTCAAGGGCGTCTTTTGCCTTGTCCTTGCCCTGTTCAACCTTCTCGGGGTTGTCCTTCGCGTAGTCCTTGCCCTTATCCGCCAAGCCGCCAATATCCGCCATGGGTGAATCCTCTCCATTTTCCGGCCCGTGGCCACGTTCCGGCAGCCACGGTCTGACTCATCCATCCTGTGCTCCGAGCGCATGCCGCGTCCACCACCGGGGCCGCCGGCTCCTGCAAATCGTGCAGCTTGATTTTTTGGCCCATCGGGTTGTGCGCAGGGCGTGCCGGACACAGCTCGCGCCCCCATACCGAGCGTCCGCACGGATCGGGGACAATGGAGTGTGCCCGTTCTTACCGAAGCCCCTGTTCTCGACTCCGACGCCATCCGCCATGAAGCGGGCCGGAGGCGCACCTTCGCCGTCATCTCCCACCCCGACGCCGGTAAATCCACCCTCACGGAGGCCCTCGCGCTCCTGGCCCGCGCCATCCAGGACGCCGGCGTCACGCACGGCAAGTCCAGCCGTCACACCACGGTGTCCGACTGGATGGGCATCGAGCAGGAGCGCGGTATCTCCATCAGCTCGGCGGCACTGCAGCTCACCTACCGGGACACCATCCTCAACGTGGTGGACACCCCCGGGCACGCCGACTTCTCCGAGGACACCTACCGCGTGCTCGCCGCGGTGGATTCCGCGGTCATGCTCATCGATGCCGCCAAGGGCTTCGAGCCGCAGACCGTGAAGCTGCTGGCCGTCTGCAAGGCGCGGAACATCCCCATCATCACCGTCATCAATAAGTGGGACCGTCCGGGCCTCGACGCCCTGGGCCTGATCGACGACGTCGGCGAGCGCACCGGCATGGTGCCGGTCCCCCTGACGTGGCCCGCCGGCATCGCCGGGGACTTCCAGGGGCTGCTGGATGTACGCGAAGGCAAGGCCGTGCGCCTCGAGGCGATCGGCGGCGGGGCCCAGGCTGCCGAGGAGACCGTGGTGGAGGTCGAAGCCCTTCCTCCCCTCGAGGCCGGCGTCTGGCTCGAGGCGCAGGAGGAAGCGGGGCTGGTGGCGGCGTCGAACGGGGACTTCGACCCGGCCGAATTCGCTGCGGCCCGCCAGACCCCCGTGCTGTTCGCTGCGGCGGCGAAGAACTTCGGCGTCTCGCAGCTCCTCGACATTCTCGTGGAGCTCGGCCCGGCGCCGTCGCCCCGTCCGTCGATCGACGACGAGCGGCGG
>NZ_AZRZ01000463.1 GCF_000520535.1 Arthrobacter sp. H41 | reverse complement strand
GCAACGGGGATGCCCGTGGCCTCCACGAACTCGCGCAGCGCCTCGGTGGCGAAGGCGTAGTGCACCCCACCACCGGCGATGACCACGGGCCGCTCGGCGGCGCGGATCGCCGCGGCGGCGGCACGGACGTCCTCCTCCTCCGGGGCGGGACGGCGAATCCGCCACTCCCGGGGGGCGAGGAACTCCTCGGGCACCGCGAGCCGCTCTGCCTGCACGTCCTGCGGCAGGGCGATGGTCACTGCGCCGGTCTCGACCGGGTCCATGAGCACCCGCATGCCGTTGAGCAGTGCCGAGAAGAGCTGCTCGGGCCGCCACACGCGATCGAAGTAGCGGGAAACCGGGCGGAAGACGTCGTTGACGGTGATGTCATTGGCGTCGGGGCGCTCGAGCTGCTGCAGCACCGGGTCCGGGATGCGGGAGGCGAACTGGTCCGAGGGGAACAGTAGCGCGGGCAGCCGGTTGGTGGTGGCCAGCGCCGCGCCGGTGACCATGTTCGTGGCCCCCGGGCCGATCGAGGTGCTTACCGCGAAGGTGGCCCGGCGCCGGGTGTGTCGGGCATACCCAACGGCCTGGTGCACTTGGGCCTGCTCGTTACGCCCCTGATAGTAAGGCATAACCGTGGAGTCCTCGGCTTGGAACTGCTTGAGCGCCTGGCCCACCCCAGCCACGTTGCCGTGGCCGAAGATCCCGAACATGCCCGGGATCGTGCGCTGCCGGTACTCCTCGGCACCGATCCGATCCACGGTCCATTGGTTGGCTAGGAACGCGACCAGCGCCTGGGAGACGGACAGGGTGCGGGTGCTCATCGGGTGGCTCCTTCGTCGACGGGGTGGCCCTTCAGCAGGGAGGCGGCGGTGGCGACGGCTCCGGCGACGTCGCCGTCCTCCGGGTACAGCAGGGTGCGCCCGACCGTGAGACCCTGGACGCCGGGCAGAGCCAACGCGGCCTCCCAAGTTGCGAAGACCTCGTCCGGGCGCCCGCTCGGGTCCCCGCCCAGCAGGACGGTGGGCAGCGTGGTGGACGCCATGACCCGCTCCATCTCCGCCACGACGGGCAGCTTCATCCAGGTGTGCGACGACGTGCCGCCGAGGCCCTGGGCGATGGCCACGGACTGGATCACGGCCTCCGCGGAGAGGTCGTTGACGACGCCCGTGTCGGTGATCCGGGAGATGAACGGCTCCACCATGGCGATGAGGCCTAGCTTCGCGAGGGAATCCACGGCACGAGCCGTGTTCTCCAGCACAGACGTGGTGTGCGGGTCCTCGAAGCAGATGCGGGTCAGCATCTTCCCACCGTCGGCCCCAATCCGGTCCAGGGCCTCCGCGGTGTGCCCGGTGAAGCGGTCGTCGATCTCGTTGACCAACCCGGGCAGGCCCCCGCGGTTCATGGAGCCGAAGACCAGCTTGCCCTCGAGGGCGCCGAGCAGCAGCAGGTCGTCCAGCACGTCCGGGGAGGCGAGGACGCCGTCCACCCGGGGATTGGCCAGAGCGATCTGCAGCCGGTCGAGTAGACCGCGCCGGTCTGCCATTGCGCCGGGGTCCTGGCGCACCTTTAGGGCGCCGCGGGCCGCGTGGTCGGCGGCGACCACGAAGTTCTGTCGGCCATACACCGCGCCCGGGTGGCGGCGCCGGGAGTCGGCTGTGCGCTGGACGGCCCGGGGGTCCTCAAGCCGGATCCGGCTCAGGTGCTCATAGCGGCGCGGATCCGTTGTGTCGAGCTCGGTGGGGGATGTCGTCGTCATCGGGTGGCTCCTTCGGGAACGGCACGGCCGCGTTCGCGCAGCAGCTGGAAGACCTCGTCGGGGGTGGGCATCGCATCGGAGCACGAGATCCGGGATGCCACAATGGCGCCGGCGGCGTTGGCGTAGTCGAGCACCTGCTCGAGGGCCCAGCCCTGATTGATGCCGTGGCAAAAGGCCCCGCCGAAGGAGTCCCCCGCACCGAGACCGTTGACCGTCTCGACAGGGACCGGGCCGGAGACCACGCGCTCGTCACGGGTCTTGGCCATCACTCCCTCGGAGCCGAGCTTGACCACGGCGATGCGCACGCCGGTCTCGAGCAGTCGGTCGGCCTGCTCGTCGGGGGTGCCCTCCCCCACGGCCACGGCGCACTCCTTGTCGTTGCCGATCGCGATCGTCACGTGCTGCAGCAATTCATGCACCTGGACGCTGGCCTCCTCCTCGGAGGCCCAGAACATCGGGCGATAATCGAGGTCGAGAATCGTGTGCTGGTCCGCGCGCAGCTCTTCCCGGGGGCGGGCCTCGTGCGCCGCCCGGTGGGCGGAGCGGCTGGGCTCTTGGCACAGCCCTGTGACCGTCGACCACAGGATGCGGGTCCCCCGCACCGTCTCGACGTCGATCTCCTCGGGCCGCAACTGCAGGTCCGGGGCCGTGGGGAAACGGCCGTAGAAGTACAGCGGGAAGTCCTCCGGGGGACGGATCGCGCAGAAGGTCACTGGGGTCTGCAGCCCCTGCACGGCGGAGACGAACCGGTCATCCACACCGTAGCGGGCCAGCTCGCGGTGCAGGTAGGTGCCGAACGGGTCGTCGCCGGTGCGCGTGATCAGAGCGACGGACTCCCCGTGGCGGGCCGCGGCGACCGCCACGTTGGAGGGCGAGCCGCCGAGGTACTTGCCGAAGCTGGTGACGTCCTCCAGGCCCAGACCGATGTCGTCTGGATAGATGTCGACGCTGATGCGCCCGATGGTCACGACGTCATAGCTCACGCCTCCGCTCCTGCCTTCTGGGCGCTGAACTTCTGCGCATCCTTCCAACCATGAACGACGACGTTGTCAATCCGAGAGGGATCGGAGAAGAACAGGATGTCGGGATGCGGGGTGGGGTCGAGGGCGATCTTCATGGACGGTCCTCCAGGTCGGTGGTGCCGGTACGGGTCAGCGGACACTGGTGCGAGACCCGCAGCCCATGAGATACGAGCAGGTGCGGGTTGCGATGGGCAGCGGGACATCGAAGGAGGAGACGGGGTACATGTCCTGCTCGACAATGCCGAAGATCGGCCGGTCCAGCTTTTCGACCTCCGTGATCACCGCGGCGAGATCCGGCAGGCCCGCGGGGGGCTCGACCATGACGCCGGCCAGGTTGGCGGCAGCCCAGGTCATGCTCTCGCGGCGCACGCGCTCCAGAACGACGGGGTCGATCTGCTTCAGGTGCAGGTAACCGATCCGCTCGGGGTACTTGCGTATCAAATCCACGGAGGACGCTCCGCCGTACTCGGCGTGGCCGGTGTCCAGACATAGGGTGACCAGCTCGGGGTCCGTGCGCTGCAAGAACGTCTCGATGTCGGGTTGGTGGCAAACATGGGAGTCGGCATGGGAATGGAACTGTTGCTGAAGGCCGAAGTCCTCGCGGAGCACCTTTCCCAGGCGGTCGTGCCCCGAGCACAGGGCGTTCCACTGCTCCTCGCTCAGGTGCTCGTTCTCGAGCGCCTTACCCGTGACGTCATCGCGCCACATGGCCGGGATGACCACGATGTGCTCGCCGCCCATGGCGGCCGTCAGCTCGGCGACCTTTCGGGCGGGCTCCCAAGCCTCCTGCCACTGCTCAGCACCGCGATGGAAGGCGGTGAAAACGGTGCCCGCCGAGACCTTCAGGTTCCGCTGAGCAAGTTCATTGGCGAGCCTCGCGGGGTCGGTCGGCAAGTAGCCGTAGGGCCCGAGTTCGATCCAGGAGTATCCGGCCTCGGCGACCTCATCGAGGAAGCGCTCCCACGGGGTCTGCTGGGGGTCATCGGGAAACCACACGCCCCACGAGTCCGGTGCTGTGCCAATGAGCACGGGGTTTTTCTGCTGCGCCACCGCGTTGGCGGTCGCGGTGGTCGAGTTTTGCTGCGCCATGATGACCTGCTTCTTGGTTACGGATCCTGATCGCCACCATGGTTACTCGTCCGGGCGATCGATTGATCAGTGGTCAGTAT
>NZ_AZRZ01000462.1 GCF_000520535.1 Arthrobacter sp. H41 | reverse complement strand
ACTCCGGCAGATCGGTGGATCAAGGCTTAGGCCCCGATGCAGGGCGTGGACGGCGGCCTCGGAGGAAACACCCGGCGGCAGCCCCAGAATGAGGTGTTCCTCACCGCGGGCCAGCAGCCGGCTCACTGTCGGCACCACGTCCAGCCGGCCTATCGGCAATGTTGCTGGCCGGTCACCGATCGAGCGGGGTTATGTCTAACCACCGCTGGAGGACAGCAGTCCCTTGCTGTGATTGTTCGAGGTTGCGGTGGATAGTGAGGCCGTGATGCCCGACCAATTCGACAAAGCGCTGAAACCTGAACTGAGACCACGATCTGAATGGACGACGGTCCCTGAAGGACGATGTGCCCGCACCGCGTTCTCCAGCGCGATGACGGCCAGAGAGAATTGCATCCGCGAGCCCACCGAGTACCCGACGGTCCTCCCGGAATAGACGTCCTTCACCGGGCAGAGGTAGACGCATGATTGATGCAGGCGTGTACAATTCGGCCATGTACAGTGCAGCCCTGCAGTTCCGCTTTGTGGTGATCTTCGCACTCCTCATCGCCGGCATCGCCCTCGTTGCCGGGTGCACCGGCCCCGTTCCCTTGATGATCGTGATCATCAAGGGAACGCCCGCCACCCTGTTGAATGAGTCGAGCGAGACCACCAAAGCCCAGACCAGCACGCATCTCGAGCTTTCGGTCGAGGGCGAAATCGCGGGACTGCCGGTCGAGTTCATCGAGGGCGATCTCACACAGACTCCCGCAGTCGCTGCCGAGGGCACACTCGACATGACATATCTTGACCAGCAGCTCAAAGGGGTTGAGTTCGTGGTCTCCGACGGCAACCTGTGGGCCGCCATCACGTCGGGAGGCAGCCTGACCAACTTCGGGCCGGCATCCAACCTCTACGACGTCGCGACGATCCTGGACCCTGACGTGGGGCTGGCCAACGTGCTCGCCAACTTCTCCGATCCCAACATCGACGGACAGGAGACCGTCGAAGGCGTGGACACTGTACGCATCACCGGCAACGTCGCCGCGGACGCGGTCAACAACATCTCCCCGCAGATCGGGGCGACAGACCCTGTGCCTGGCACGGTGTGGATCTCTGAGGACGGCAACCGTGAGCTGATGCAGGTCCGGTTGGAGCCCAGCCCCGGTAACAGTGTCACCATGATCCTGTCCGAGTGGGGCGAACCGGTCACCGTCGAGAATCCGGCAGGGTGATTCAGGGCCGGCCCCCGGCAGCCGGGCGGGTGCCGACCAATCGCCGCATCGCGATCAGCGCGGCCAGTCTCGCAGTGGCGCTGGGCGCGCTCGACACCTACGTCGTTGTCACGATCATGACCGACATCATGCGCGACGTCGGCATCGGAGTGAATCAGCTCCAGCGGGTCACTCCCATCATCACCGGCTACCTGCTCGGCTACATCGCGGCGATGCCGCTCCTGGGTCGGGCGTCGGACCAGTTCGGACGGAAGATGCTCATCCAGGTCAGTTTAGCCGGCTTCGCGCTCGGATCGGTAGTCACGGCACTGTCGGCCGATCTCACCGTGTTGGTCCTCGGCCGTACTCTCCAGGGTGCCGCCAGCGGCGCCCTGCTGCCGGTGACGATGGCCTTGGCCGCAGAACTGTGGGCTGCGCGCAACCGCGCAACCGTGCTGGGCGGTGTCGGCGCCGTACAGGAACTGGGCAGCGTGCTCGGCCCGCTGTACGGCATCGCTTTGGTCGGGCTGTTCCAGCATTGGCAGGCCGTTTTCTGGGTCAACGTGCCGCTTGCGGTGATCGCGATGGTGATGATCCACTTCAGCCTGCCGGACCGGCAGGAAACCGATGACACCCAGAAGGTTGACGTGCTCGGCGGTCTGCTGCTGGCCATCGCCCTGGGCCTGATCGTAATCGGGCTCTACAACCCCAAGCCCGACGGCAAGCTGGTGTTGCCCAGCTGGGGGATGCCGATGCTGATCGCGGCCGCCGTGGCGACCATCGCATTCTTCGTCTGGGAGAGGTTCGCCCGCACCCGCTTGTGGGAATTCGCGCNGAGAGGTTCGCCCGCACCCGCCTGCTCGAACCGGCAGGAGTGCACGTCAGGCCGTTCCTGGCGGCACTTGGCGCGTCGATGACCGCCGGCGCAGCGCTCATGGTGACGCTGGTCAACGTCGAGCTGTTCGGTCAGGGCGTCCTGGGTCAAGACCAAAACCAGGCTGCTCTCCTGCTGCTGCGCTTCCTCGTCGCGCTCCCGATCGGGGCGCTACTCGGCGGATGGCTGGCCACACGTATCGGCGACCGGATCGTCGCGTTCACCGGCCTGCTCCTCGCCGCGGTGGGCTATCTGCTGATCTCGAAATGGTCCGTCGATGTGCTGACGGCACAACACGATCTCGGACTATTCACCCTGCCGACACTGTACACCGACCTCGCGATCGCCGGCCTGGGTCTCGGCCTGGTAATCGGTCCGCTGACGTCCGCCACGCTTCGCGTGGTTCCCGCCGCCCAGCACGGGATCGGATCGGCCGCGATCGTGGTCGCCCGCATGATCGGCATGCTGCTCGGCATCGCGGCGCTGAGCGCATGGGGCCTCTACCGGTTCAACCAGCATCTGACCAGGCTGCCCGCCAGCACGGGCGGCACACTCGAGGAACGGTTGTTGGCCGAGGTACGTCCTGCAGTACGGAGAAATATTCTCGATCACCGCGATTGTGTGTGTGGTAGGCGCGGCGCTGGGTCTACTGATCAGCGCGCGCAATGAGTATGCCGAGGAGCCGGAGCGAGACACTGCGGGGGACCCGCAGTAACGATCGGGCCTGTGTCAGACACCCATCCACACTATGACGGCAGCAACATCTCCGAAGATAGCCCAAGAATAGATAGCTTCCGGGGCCTGTTGCCTCATGTCAATACCTCCGGGAACCTTGATACGTTGCCTCATCCGAAAACCTCCGTTTAGCTCGTACGGCTGATGGCTTGGCCGGTGTTGCTCAGGGCGGGCTTGGTCCTGGGCGCCTGCTTTGCGGTGGTGAGGGTTTCCAGTTGGGCGGTGAGCGCGTTGATCTGCCGGGACAGGGCCAGCGGCTTGGTGTGTTTGAAGGCCGCGTTCATCGTGATGACCGGCCGCTTACGGATCTCCGGGCGGGTGATGGCGCGCTGGTGCGGGGTCTGGGCGGTGTCGTGTTTCTTGATGACTCTGGCGCCGGCGCGTTCCTTAGAGACAAGCTTCTGCTGGGGCATCAGATAGTTCGTGAATACCGCGTCCAGCTCCCAGATCTCATTGAGCTTCGCCAGCTCAGTAGCTGTGTCGTACCGGTAATTGCCGACGAGTTCGCGGACCCTGGACCAGTTCTTCTGCTCCACGTAACAGCCGTCGTTCTTGTTGCCCGACCGGGACCGGGTAAAGGTAATTTCGTGTTCATCGCAGTAGGCCAGCAGGTGATGGTTGATGAACTCCGAACCGTTATCCGAATCGATCCGCAGGACAGGAAACGGGAACCGGGCCAACACCGAATCCAGGGCAGTGATGACCCATTTGCGTGCCTTGTTCGGGACGCTACGATTCACGGTCCAGCCGGTAGCAACATCGGTATCTGTCAAGGTGAAACAGAACTTTCCGGAGCTGTTCCCGCCCTCGTGACCGACCAGGTCGATCTCTACGAAATCGGGCTTCACCCCATCCCAGTCCGCCCAGGTGTGCACCGGGATCTGACCCTTGAGCAGGGACCCCGGTCTGGTATGGGACTTACCCCGCAAAATTAGCCTCGCCCGATCCGTCGCGAGCCGGCGATCAATGGTGGCCGCACTCATCCCGGTCAGCAGCGCGGCCTGCGCATCAGTCAGATCGAAGGCCTTCTCCGCCCGCAGCAACGCCACCAGCACCGGAAGGAACGGAGCCAGACGTTTACCGGCCGGAGCCCGCACCGCTGTCCAGCAGATCCGCAACGCAGCCATCACTGCCGCATCATCGTACTTACCGGCCCGCGGCGCACGGGCGCGGACGACCTTCAGCGTAAGCGCCTCACGCAGGGCCGTCCGCGCGTAATCCCGGTGCCACCCCGTCAAACCGGTGAGCTCATCAAGGATCCGGGTCTTGCGATGACGCCCAGCACCCGAGTACTCCCTGGCCAACTTCCTCCTTACCGCCCCGCGCTCACTCATCGACAGCTCCATCCATCAGGCGTACCCGAACCCCGCGCCCAAAGCACCACCCTTAGCCGGAGGATTCCCAATGAGGCAACGTATCCGGCTACGCGGAGGTATTAGATGAGTCAACTCGCGGGGTTGTGTTTTTGCCTTAGGCTCATACACTGTGGTATAGGACCCTCCTCATCCATTCTTGGGGTGGTGTGCTTGGAAGTACTGGTGTCCCCTTCCTTGGAGTCACCATCACCCGCGTGCGTATGAGGAGGATTCTCCAATGATCAAGACACTCCGCTTTATGGCAGTACCCACCCTCGCTATGGGCGTACTTGCCCTTTCTGGATCGCCGGCCATGGCCGCTGACCAGTCCTACCAGTCCACCCTGGGCCAGCTCAACGGCAGCTCCGGCTCGGCCACCATAGAAGTTCACGTCACGGGCAATGAGGCTCAAGTACTGCTGAACGTTTCGGATATGCCCGCGACATTCATGGATATGCCCTACCCGCACGTCCAGCACATCCACGGCGGAGCGCAGGGTACCTGTCCGGATCCCTCTGCTGACAAGGACGGCGACCAGGTCATCTCCACCACCGAAGGGGCTCCGTTCTACGGCGGAGTCCTCACCACCCTCTCCACCAGCGGTGACACCAGCCCCGCAGCTGCCGCTGACATCAACCTCGCCGGTAAGGGCGCCGCTTACACGATTGACCGGACGTTCGAACTAAATGCTGAGACCAAGGCAGCCCTCGAAGCCGGCACTGCCGTCGTCGTCGTCCATGGCCTCGACCCGGCGACCCTCAGTCCGGCCGGCGCGGCAGCCAAGTCCGACCTCGCCCCCGAACTGCCCCTGGCAGCAACCTCACCGGCGCTGTGCGGCACCCTGGCGGCCGGACAAGTGGAGATGCCCGTTGGTGGCGCTGACACCGGCGTCGCCCAGGAAACCGGAACCGGCACCAGAGCATTCGCCATCGGTGGCGGGCTGGCCCTCATCGCTCTGACCGGCGGCGCTTACGTTGTCCGTCGCCGCACCGCAGAATCAGCCGGCTAAACACCGCTGACCAGTCAAACGCTGGTACACAGGAAGCCCGGCCGCCGTGGAGGCCCGCAGGCCACACCGGCGGCCGGGCATCTGCTAGCCCTAGCCGTGACCGGCTGCGGAACCGGCACATAACAGGCACCGCTCCTGCTCCTCGCTAATGAAACCGACCGGACCCACACACCGTTTATCGGACAGTCCCTCGCATGAAGCATGGGTTCGTATGCGACCTTGCAGGAGTGCGCGTGCTGGATGACCGCGTTCTGTGGGGCGGCGTCTTCGGCGGCGTATTTCAGACAGGGCTCGACCTCAGCCCCCAAGGCATGCTCACCTCGGCCGCGGGATGCGGAGCAGCGACCCGCAAGTTCATCGGCGTTTCGGACGGCTCGATAGTCTTCCCTATCGGCGACGCAACCGGGTCATTCGCCTGCTCGACTCGCATCGAGGTCAAGAACGGCGCGCAAGTCCACCGCCAAATTTTCCAGGCGACTGACGGTCACGCGGTCCCGGACGCCGCAATCAGCCCGGATGGCCTGCTCATCGCCTACGGGATCTCAGACGGCCAGGTGCGGGTATTCACGACCGGCCGCCTAGTCCCAATGTACTTCGCGCAAGTGCTGCCGGATCAGGTGCGCTCGATCGCCTTCTCGGCGGACGGTAGGTCCCTGATCGTAGCCGGCCTCAGCGGCGAAGTTACATCGTTGGCCCTTCCCTACCTGACCGCGGCGGCCGCCGAGAAATCACTCGTTGACGACGGAGTAAGCCGCTTGCAGAACGCGATTGACTGGGGCATATACGCACCGACGACGGACACCTCGGAGAGGAAGTAGCAGTATACGTCTCTAGCCGGTTTAGGTGTCGCGTTCCTCGTTGGGCGCGGAGCAAATCACGGACACATCATGGTCGCCGAAACTGTTGACCGAACTCGGAGGGAACTGCAGGAGTGGCTGATACACACGTCGATCGAGTGGTATTCACCGTACGTATCGCTGGCCCGGATCGGGCTCCCGATTGGCTATGACGGAAACCGAGTGCCTTAGCCGCACCGCTCCCGAAAACAGCCGGTGAGCTAAGGACGCTCATACCGAGATTCCGCTCAACCCTGGAAGGGACGATGCCGACCCTTTCGCCTTAGATCCACCCAAAAAAACTGCCCATCGATAGATCATCTTGCGAGCAACTATAAGCCGTCTGGATGGAACCCTTAGCCTGAATCCACCGGTCGGCGTGGGCGGACGGCCGTGATTCGTGTTGGGCGGTTTTGTGGGCTGTGGGGCGGTTTTGTGGGTTGAGGGCATGTTGGGGTGCCGGGCCTCGCTGCCTGTCGGTGTTCCACTGGTGGTCCTGGTTGCGCCGTGTGGCTGGGTTGACGGGGCTTAGGCGGGTTGCGGCGGCGGGTAGAGGTGGTCGAACAGGGCTTGCCAGGGTGTCTGCCAGGGCCAGGCTTCGGGGAGGTGAAGACGGATGCGTCGTGCGCTAGTGGCCAACCTAGCCGGGACGTGAATGAGTTTGCGGCGGATCGTGCCGGTCCTGGCCTTGCCGAAGGGGCCCGCGGCGAGGAGCCCGGCGGCGCGGGTGAGGTTGTAGGCCATCACCGCGGCGA
>NZ_KI914765.1:52876-55342 GCF_000520535.1 Arthrobacter sp. H41 | reverse complement strand
TGATGGATGGAGCTGTGGCGGCCCTGCCAGTAGAGCGGTGGTTTGGCCGTCGAGACAAGAGCGGCCCATCCACGCCCGTTCAAGACACCGCTTCACCCTTGTGCCACCATCAGCCACTGCGGTTCGGACGGAGAATCGAAGCACCCCCCCTGCGGGCGGCTGCCCGCGGCCTGAGCGGACATGTTTCCCCGGCGGCGCCGGCGCAGCAATTTGAAGAGGGCGAGACCACGCTGGTGCTACTGATAAAGATTGCCTCGGCGCCGAAGACCCCTGATACGTCGGAGTATTGGCAGGTACATTGTTCCCATGGCCAGCGAAGCAATGACCTTCACCGTCGACGGCCCCGAAGGCCCCCGGGAAATGCGCATCTCAAGCCCTTCGCGTGTGCTTTGGCCGAAACTGGGCCTGACGAAACTGGATCTCGCCCGGTACCTGGTGGCGGTCAGCCCGGCGTTCCTCGCCGCAAATGGCGACCGCCCCGTCTCGCTCCAGCGTTTCTCCGGCGGCATCGATGGCGACCAGTTCTTCTCGAAGAATCCACCCAAGGGCAGCCCGGACTTCGTCCGTTCCGTACCGGTCACCTACCCGAGCGGCCGCTAGATCGCGCAAGTGGTCCTCGACGAGCCCGCGGGCGTGGTGTGGGCTGCGCAGATGAACACGGTCGTGTTCCACCCCTGGGCCTCCCGTGCCGGAAACACCGACAATCCCGACCAGCTGCGCATCGACCTCGATCCCCAGCCCGGCACCGGGTTCCCCGAGACGGTTCCAGTAGCCCTTGAGCTCCGGTCGGTCCTCGCGGAGGCGGGCCTGACGGCGTTCATCAAGACGTCGGGCAACCGGGGGCTTCACGTTTTCGCACCGATCGAACCCACCCATGAGTTCCTCGACGTCCGGCATGCCGTCATTGCGGCAGCCCGCGAACTGGAACGCCGGATGCCGGACACGGTGACCACCGCATGGTGGAAGGAGGAGCGGGGCGGAAAGATGTTCGTTGACTACAATCAGGCCAACCGCGACCGCACGATGGCCGGCGCCTACAGCCCGCGTCCGCTACCCCACGCACCGGTCTCCTGCCCACTCGAGTGGAATGAACTGGGCGCTGCCGACCCAGCGGACTTCACACTTGCAACGGTTCCCGGCCGCCTGGAGGAAAGAGGAGATCCGTGGGAATCCATGCACGATTCCCCGGGAAGAATTGACACGCTGCTGGAGTGGTGGAACCGGGACCTCGACGCCGGTCTCGGGGAACTGGCCTTCCCACCCGACTATCCGAAAATGCCGGGTGAGCCGCCGCGCGTCCAGCCGAGCCGCGCGCGCAAGACCCAGTAGGAAGATCCGGTAGGCCGACGGTCGGGACGCGCGGCGCAGACCACCAACGCCGGTCGGAAGGTCTCCGGTCGGTAGACTTGCCGCATGCCCAGGAACGAGCCCTTCCGCACCGCGGTGGTCATCGAAGACGACGACGACGTCCGCGACCTTCTCCACACCGTGCTCACCGGCTCAGGGTTTCGGGTCCACACAGCTCCAGCGGGCCTCGCGGGCGTGCAGATGGTTCGGCGGCTCCAGCCCGACGTCGTCACCCTCGACGTAGGGCTGCCCGATATCGACGGCTTCGAGGTAGCCCGCCGGATCCGCGACTTCTCCTCCACGCTGATCGTCATGCTGACGGCGCGGTCCGACGCTGACGAAGCCCGCGGTCTCGAGGCCGGAGCCGACGCCTACCTGCACAAGCCGTTCCGGCCCTCCGAGCTCAGGATGCGGATCGAGGAGGGGCTAGGACGCCGTCTGCAGTCCGGCCCGAACGGCTAGGCAGACGATCTTCCAGGAACGGATCCGGTTGCCGGGAAAGCGGACACCGGATTCGTCGTCCTAATCGTCGCCGTCCTCGTTCTCCTCGCCCTGGGAGTCGTCTCCTTGGTCGGTGTCGATGCCGTCGCGCTAGTCGTCCTCGTCCTCGTCGTCGTTTTCCTCCCCTTCGTTCCCGTTCTCCTGCTGCTCTTCCTGCTCGATCTCATCAGAAGGAGCATCCTCCTAATTCGGGTTGTCGCAGCCGGTGAGGAACAGGGCAGTTGCAGCGAGGAGGGCAACGGAGTGCCGAAGCAATTTCCCGGACATGTTCTTTCCCTTCGGAGACGTGTCTCTCACCGTAACCGGTGTTCAAAAACCACGGCAAGGACAATGTCGTAGGTTTCGACGCCTTGCCAGCGCCGGAAAGAGCAGGACTGGAATCAGGCGCTGCTGTCCCGAAGAAGGTTGGTGATGCGCGCGGTGGAGAGCCGGCGGCCGTCGTCGTCGGTCATGACCACCTCGTGCGTGGTCAGGGTGCGCCCCAGATGAAGCGCAGTGGCCGTGCCGGTGACAGTTCCCGCCGCGATGCCGCGGTGGTGGGTTGCGCTGATTTCGATGCCCAGGGCCTGGCGCCCGGGGCCGGCGTGGATGCCGGCGGCGAACGAGCCGAGCGTTTCG
>NZ_KI914765.1:38973-52776 GCF_000520535.1 Arthrobacter sp. H41 | reverse complement strand
AACGAGCCGAGCGTTTCGGCCAGCACGAGGTGCGCGCCGCCGTGCAGGATCCCTGCCACCTGTTCATTGCCCTCGACCGGCATGGTCGCGACCATGCGGTCCGCACTCATCTCGAGGAACCTGATGCCCATCTTCAGGGTCAGGCGCCCGACGCCGTGCTCGCCGAGCCACTCATGCATCTCCGGGGGAACGCCCGCGGCCGTCAGTTCCGACACATGGTCCTTGCGTGCTTCGCTGGGCGAGCCCGGCGGAGTGAATTTGTCCATCATGGGAACTAGGCTGGCACCTGTGAGTGAAACAACCAAACCAGCTGCCACCCTGACCGCCGCACGTCCAACGACCGGGCAGCGGAACCGACTCCTGGTGGTGGACGGCCACTCCATGGCTTTCCGCGCGTTCTATGCGCTTCCTCCCGAAAACTTTTCCACCGACACCGGCCAGCACACCAATGCGGTCTATGGCTTCACGGCGATGCTGATCAACCTGATCAAGGACCAGAAGCCCACGCACGTTGCGGTCGCGTTCGACCTCGACACTCCGACGTTCCGCTCGGAGGAGTACACGGAGTACAAGGGCGGACGCTCCAAGACCCCGGAGGAATTCCACGGGCAGATCGACCTCATCATCAAGGTGATGGAGGCCATGCGGATCCCCACCATCTCCATGGACGGGTACGAAGCCGACGACATCCTCGCCACGCTCGCCTGCAACGCAGCTGCCGAGGACTGGGATGTCCAGGTGGTCAGCGGTGACCGCGATGCCTTCCAACTGGTCAACGACCGCGTGACGGTGCTGTACCCGAAACAGGGAGTCACCAACATTCCGCAGATGGATGCGAAGGCTATCGAGGAGAAGTACTTCGTGCCGCCGCACCAGTATTCCGATCTCGCCGCCCTGGTGGGGGAGAGCGCCGACAACCTGCCGGGGGTCCCGGGCGTCGGCCCGAAGACGGCCGCGAAGTGGATCAGGCTCTACGGCGGACTCGAAGGGATCATCGAGAACGTCGACTCGATCGGCGGCAAGGTGGGGGACGCCCTGCGGGAGCACCTCGACTCGGTCAAACGGAACCGCCGCCTCAACCGGTTGCTGACGGACCTCGACCTTCCCGTCGACCTGGACGCCATGGTGTCCCAGCACCCCGACCGTTCCGCCGTCGAGGACCTGTTCGACTCCCTGCAGTTCAACACGCTGCGCAAACGGCTGTTCGACCTGTTCGGCGAAGAGGAGGTCGAGGACAGCGGCGATGAGATGACCCCTCCGCCGCACGTCGTCCTCGAGGAGGCGGGCGAGCTGACCGCATGGCTGAATGCCACGAACCAGGCGCTCACCTCGGTGCACCTGGCAACGGAATCGACGTCGGGCGGGTCCGACGTCGCCGGTGTGGCGCTGGTGACGTCCGGGGCCGCTGCCTACGTTCCACTCGAACCGCTCGACGCCGACGCGGAGCGGGTGCTGGGCTCCTGGCTCGCAGACAAGGACGCGCCGAAGGTGGTCCATGATTTCAAGACGGTGTACAAGCTGCTCATGGTCCGGGGCCTGGTCCTCGCGGGCGAAGTCGATGACACCGCCATCTCCGCGTATCTCATCCAGCCGGATCGCCGCAGCTACGACCTCGGCGACCTCAGCCAGTACCACCTGCGCCTGTCCATCACCGCCGCGGCGAACGACTCCTCGGGGCAGCAGGCACTCGACCTCGGCGGCAAGGACGTGGCGTCCCCCGCGGTCGTGGCCGCCTTCGCCGCCCTGCAGCTCAGCGAGCACTTCGCGGGGCAGCTCGTGGAGAAGGGGGCCAACCAGCTGCTCGGCGGCCTCGAGCTGCCATTGGCAGAGGTCCTCGCAGGGATGGAGCGAACCGGGATCGCCGTGTCGGTGGAGCGCCTCGACCGGTTGCTCGACGACTTTTCGAAGACCATCAGCACTGCGGGATCCGAGGCTTTCCGGATCATCGGCAAGGAGATCAACCTCGGCTCACCCAAACAGCTCCAGGCCGTGCTGTTCGACGAGTTGGAGCTGCCCAAGACCAAGAAGATCAAGACCGGGTTCTCCACCGACGCGGATGCCCTCACCGACCTGATCGTCAAGACCGGGCACCCGTTCCTCGAACAGCTCCTGGCCTACCGCGATGCGACCAAGCTGCGTCAGACCGTCGAGGGGCTTCGGAAAGCAATCGCCGACGACGGCAGGATCCACACCACGTACCTGCAGACCGTCGCGGCCACGGGCCGGTTGTCCTCGACGAATCCGAACCTCCAGAACATCCCGGTGCGCTCCGACGAGGGGCGGCGCATCCGTGAGGTCTTCGTGGTGGGCAGGAACAGTTCAGGGGTGGAGTTCGAAAGCCTGATGACCGCTGACTATTCGCAGATCGAGATGCGGATCATGGCGCACCTCTCGGGAGATGAAGGCCTGATCTCCGCGTTCCAGGAGGGGGAGGACCTCCACCGCTTCGTCGGCTCGCACATCTTCGGGGTGGCGCCGGAGGAGGTCACCAACGCCATGCGGTCCAAGGTCAAGGCCATGTCCTACGGCCTGGTGTATGGGCTGAGTTCGTTCGGTCTCTCCAAGCAGCTCGCCATCTCCGTGGATGAGGCCCGCACCCTGATGCGCGACTACTTCGAGCGGTTCGGGGCCGTCCGCGACTACCTGCGCGGCATCGTGGAGCAGGCGCGCAAGGACGGTTTCACCTCGACCATCGAAGGACGACGGCGGTACCTCCCGGACCTCTCGAGCGACAACCGGCAGCTGAGGGAGATGGCGGAGCGGGCAGCGCTCAATGCGCCGATCCAGGGCTCGGCCGCCGACATCATCAAGAAGGCCATGCTCGGCGTGGACGCGGCGCTGAGAAGCGACGGACTGTCCTCGCGGATGCTCCTGCAGGTCCATGACGAACTCGTGCTGGAGGTGGCCGCCGGGGAGAGTGAGGCCGTCGAGGCGCTGGTCCGCCGGGAAATGGCAGGAGCGGCGGAGCTGACCGTGCCGCTCGACGTCTCGGTGGGCACGGGGCTCAGCTGGCACGAAGCCGCCCACTGAGGATGGCGCAGTGGTGCGGCCCGGGGCAGCCGTCTAGTGTGGACAAGCGTGAGTGAAACAACTTCGAACCAGCCCGCAGGTTCCACCCTCGACACCCGGATCTTCGCCGTCGCTGCCGACGACGATGCGACCGGCACCGGCCGGTTCGCCCGCTGGCTCAACGCCGAGAACCTCGGATTCCACGATCCGCGGGTCGAGGAAGATGACATCCCCGCCTACATCGAAGCATTCTCGGCCGACCAGCGGGTGATGTGGGGAGTCCATGATCCGGCGGTGGCGGAACATTCCCTCGGCGTCGACGCACCGGTAGCGACGTACGGTTCCATGGTCAACGGGCTCAACGTGGGCGGGGGCAGCATTCTCGACGCGCACCTCATCACGGCAGTGACGGTGCAGGCGAGCCACCGCAGGAGGGGCATCCTCCGGGGCATGATGACGCGCGACCTCACCGAAGCGGCAGGCCGCGGGCTGGCCGTAGCGGCGCTGACCGCCTCAGAGGCAACCATCTACGGACGGTTCGGCTTCGGGTGCGCCACCTTCGAGCACGCGGTCGAGGTGGATGTCCGCGAACGGTTCGCCATCACCGCACCGCAGGCCGGCCACACCGCCCTCGTCTCGCCCGAGCACGGGATCGCCCTGAGCGCCGACATCTTCCGCAGGTTCCATGCCCGCACTCCCGGGTCGGTGGGACGCCAGTTCGCGTACCCCCGGCGCGCCTCGGGGAGGTGGGGGCGCGAGCGGCCGGTGGAGGACAAGGCGGTGCGCATGGCGGTCCACTACGACGACGACGGAACCCCCGCCGGCTACGTCTCCTATCGGTTCTCGGGCTGGGACACCACGCCGTACACCATGAAGATCGTCGACCTCGTGGCATCCACCGAGTCCGCCTACCTCGAGCTGTGGCGTTATCTGGGCGACCTCGATCTGGTGCAGCGCGTCACGTGGGGCGGCGCCCCCGAAAGCGACCCGCTGCCGTGGGCGCTCCGTGACCGGCGCTGCTACCGGCTCACCGGAACCGAGGATGTGCTGTGGGTCCGGATCCTCGACGTCGTCGCCGCGCTCGAGGCCCGGCCGTACCGGGGCGACGGGCGGCTGGTGCTCGAGGTGACCGACGCCATGGGACTCGTGGGCGGCAGCTATGTCCTGACGGTGGTGGACGGCACTGCGGACGTCGAACCGGTGGCGGCCGGGGCGGCGCCCGATGCCATGCTCGACGCCGCCGCCCTCGGGTCGATATATCTGGGCGGCGTCGCTCCGTCGGTGCTGGCGGCGGCCGGCAGGCTGACCGCCCACGCGGACGACGCCGTCGTCCTCCTGGATCGGCTGTTCCGCGCGCCGGTGAGCCCGTACTGCATCACGCATTTCTAGGCTTTTCCCGCCCTGCTGCAGCAGGTTCCGCTTTGACTGGCCTTGCCCGCCGAAGCTAGACTGAACGGGCGCGTAGTGCGCTGTGCGTTGCCCGGCTCCTGCCGGTGCTGTGTCAGCGCCCTACCAATAAGGCCACTTCAGGTTCTGACCAATGGCTTTATCCAATTTGTCCGCTTCCGGCCATCCAGATGGCCGGATTCAATAAATCATCCACTACGGAGCCCCAACTACATGACCATCACCACCACCGAGAAGCAAGGTACCCCGCAGGTCGCGATCAACGACATCGGTACCGCTGAGGACTTCCTCGCCGCCATCGACGCCACCATCAAGTACTTCAACGACGGAGATCTCGTCGAGGGTACGGTCGTCAAGGTTGACCGCGATGAAGTCCTGCTCGACATCGGTTACAAGACCGAGGGTGTCATCCCTTCCCGCGAGCTTTCCATCAAGCACGACGTCGATCCCGGGGACGTCGTCTCCGTCGGTGATCAGGTCGAAGCTTTGGTCCTCACCAAGGAAGACAAAGAAGGCCGTCTGATCCTTTCCAAGAAGCGGGCTCAGTACGAGCGCGCCTGGGGCGACATCGAGAAGGTCAAGGAAGAAGACGGCGTCGTTACCGGTACCGTCATCGAAGTCGTCAAGGGTGGACTCATCCTGGACATCGGTCTGCGTGGCTTCCTGCCCGCATCGCTCGTGGAAATGCGCCGCGTGCGGGACCTGGCTCCGTACATCGGCCAGCAGATCGAAGCGAAGATCATCGAGCTCGACAAGAACCGCAACAACGTCGTGCTGTCGCGTCGTGCATGGCTCGAGCAGACCCAGTCCGAGGTTCGCTCGACCTTCCTCAACAAGCTCGAGAAGGGCCAGGTCCGTCCGGGCGTCGTGTCCTCGATCGTCAACTTCGGTGCGTTCGTGGATCTCGGCGGCGTCGACGGCCTGGTTCACGTCTCCGAGCTGTCCTGGAAGCACATCGATCACCCCTCCGAGGTTGTCGAAGTGGGCCAGGAAGTCACCGTCGAGGTTCTCGAGGTCGACCTGGACCGCGAGCGTGTCTCGCTGTCGCTGAAGGCCACCCAGGAGGATCCATGGCAGACCTTCGCACGCACGCACGCCCTGGGCCAGGTTGTCCCGGGCAAGGTCACGAAGCTCGTTCCGTTCGGTGCGTTCGTTCGCGTCGAAGACGGCATCGAAGGCCTCGTGCACATCTCCGAGCTTGCGGTCCGCCACGTTGAACTGGCCGAGCAGGTCGTCTCCGTGGGCGACGAGCTTTTCGTCAAGGTCATCGACATCGACCTCGAACGCCGCCGGATCTCCCTCAGCCTCAAGCAGGCCAACGAGGGTGTCGACGCCGACAGCACCGAGTTCGACCCGGCGCTGTACGGTATGGCTGCCGAGTACGACGAAGAGGGCAACTACAAGTACCCGGAGGGCTTCGACCCCGAGTCCAATGAGTGGCTCGAAGGCTACGAGACCCAGCGCGCTGCCTGGGAAGCCCAGTACGCCGAGGCCCAGTCACGCTGGGAATCGCACAAGAAGCAGGTTGTGCAGCACGCGTCCGACGACGCCGCTGCAGCTAACGAGCCCGCCGAGTCGTCCAACTCGACGAGCTACTCCTCCGAGCCGGTCGTCACCGAAACAGGTTCGGGTACGCTGGCTTCCGACGAGGCACTTGCAGCACTGCGCGAAAAGCTGACCGGAGCCTAGATCTCCGGCGTCAGCGTTCGTGAGAAGAGCCCCCACCAATCGGTGGGGGCTCTTTTCATCGGACGAGCTTCTCCAAAGTGAATCCGTTGCCTGCCGGAAGTTCTCCGAGCCCATCCGTTGCGCAGCTGTGGCGGGTGCGGAGCGCCGTCACCCGCCAGAGCTGCACAAGAGATTCCGGAACCGGATCCCGGTACCGGGGTCAGCGCTGCCGGGTTGAGCAGGTCACCGTGAACCTGGGGGAGCGGGCCACCTGGCGGGTGGGGCCGACCGTCGACGCGAGGGCCTGCCGGTACTGCAGGTGGCTGTTCCACACCGCCCACAGTTCGCCGCCTGGGGCAAGCACCCGGCCGGCCTCGGCGAACAGTTTGCGGGCGATCCCGGTATGGACGGTGCTGCCGATATGGAACGGCGGATTCAGGACGATCAGCTCCGCCGAAGCGTCGGGCCGTGCCGACAGCGCGTCGTCGCGCGCCACTCCCACGCGTCCGGCAACGCCGTTCGCCTGCACGGTGCGGAGCGTCGAGGCCACCGCCGACGCCGACTGGTCGGTGGCGATCACCCGGAGGGCTGGACGATGCAGGGCGAGGTATGCGGCGATCGCCCCGTTGCCGCAACCGAGGTCGATGGCTTCCTCCGCCGGGCGTGCCTGGGAAAGGAGCGGCAGCAGGAAGCGGGTACCCGGATCCAGGGTGGCACCGCCGAAAGTGTTTCCGTAGGCAAACAACTCCAGCTCACGGCCGAGGCCGACGTCGTGCCGGCCGGTGAGCGGAAAGCGGGACGGCAGGCTGCCCCGCGGACCCGACGCGATGAGAACCCTCGCCTTCTGCCGAGCAAGCCCGGCCGACACCGCGCCGAAGTGCCGCTCGAGGACGCCGTTCATGCTGACGCTCATATGTTTCAGCCGGCCGCCCGCATATACGACGACGTCGTCGGCGGTGAACGAGGCAATGGCCCCGGCGATCTCGTCCAGCGCGTCGAGGGACCGAGGAAGCTGCAGCAGCACCGTCCGTGCCCCCTCCAGCAGATCGGGCCCCAGCCCATGCGAAACGTAGTCCTCCTGCAACCCGAACCGCGCTGCGTTGAGCGTCAGTGCCCGTTCCTGGGAAAGCGGATCCTGGTGCGTCCGCACTGCAGCGGCTCCGAACCGATCGATCGCGCCGAGGGTCAGTGCACCGTACCGGTCGCCGATCGTCACCGTTCCGGCCGGATCCGAACCGAGGCGGGCAGCAGCGGTGTCGAGCAGCAGGCGGTCCGCGGCGTCGTAAGCCTGGAGATCAGGTGCCTCGACATCCGGAGCGCGGGTGAGGAGCGGAAAGTCGAACTGCGTCACCGGTCGACCCACTGTTCACCGCTCAGGGTGGAGGATGAGGTCGCCGTGCCTCCGGAAGCTGTCATTCCTCCAATCCTAGAGGGAGCGGGCCCCTGTCCAGTTGTCCGAAGATCAACCATCCCGCCGACGGTGAGGAAAAGGTTGCCCTCCGCTGAAGCGGCTTTATACGCTTCAGGAACCGAAGGACGCCCCACCAAGGAGGACAACGTGAATTCCGCTCCCCAGCAGAACGACCTTCCCCTGGCTGACTACGACCACATTCCGTTGGGTACGCTGCCGACCCGCATCACGGCGCTTGACGAGGAGGCCCTTGGAAGCCTGCTCGCGTATGAGAAGCAGCACGGTGACCGGCTGCCCGTGAAGCTCGTCCTGGAGCAACGGTTGCAGGCGGTCCGCGACGGAGCCGAGTTGTCCGAGGGCGCTGGGACCAGCATGCCGGAAGTGAGCCGGTCCCGCTCCGGATCGCCGGTCACCCCGGCGACCTCCGGACCTCCGATCAACCCGCCCTCGCAGGGCGACCCGACCAACCCTGCCCAGCCTCGCTAGGCGGGCCCCCGGTCAGGAGCCCCTTCTCTTCGACCAGGTCGATCGACAGGGTCCGGTAACCCGTGGCCTCGAACAGGACGGTCACGGTCCCCGCCTCGTAACTCATGACCACGCCCGGTCCCCACTCGGAATGGTGAACGCGGGACTGGAGCGGGTGGCTGCGGGCCGTCGGAGGGGTCTTCCTGCTGACCGGCGTGGCCGACAGGTGAGGTGGAGCCGGGCGAGCAGTTGTCACAGTTCCCGCAGGGCTCGCCCAGCTCCTCACCGAAGTAGGCAAGCAGGAACTGGCGACGGCACGTCCTGGTCTCGGCGTAGCGCCGTATCATTTCCACGCGGGACTGGTCGATCGATTCGCGGTGTTCTGCCTGGTCGACGCCGGCCTGAGCGGCGGTTTCCGCCGTGTGGTCGCCGGCCACGTATCCGCCCGTCCCGTCCTCGATCATCCCCGCCAGTTCGAGCAGGTTGAGCAGCCCGGAGAGCTTCCGCTGGCCCAGGCCCGACAAATCCCTGAGTTCTTTGACCGATACGGGGTGGTCCTGGTGCCGGAGGACAGCGAACAGCTGCGCAAGGTCATCCGGATCGACTGATTTGGCGGCGAAAAAGCGCCGGAGTGAGAGATCCTCCGGCCGGTAGCGGAGGCACGCGAGCGCCGCGTCCCCATCCCGTCCTCCCCGCCCGATCTCCTGGTAGTAACCGTCGAGTGAATCCGCGACGTTCTCGTGAACGACGAAGCGCACGTTCGGCTTGTCAAGACCCATGCCGAACGCCGTGGTCGCCACGACGACGTCGAGCCCGCCGTCGAGGAACCGCGAATGCACGTCCTCGCGGTCGCCCTTGCGCATCCCCGAATGGTCGGGGCCGGCGCGCAGGCCGGTCTCCGACAGTTCCGCCGCCAGGGTCTCCGCGGCCTTGCGCGTCGCGGTGTAGACGAGGCCGGGAAGCTCGAGCCGTTGGACCTGTTCCACCACTGCTTTGCGTTTTCCCGCCGCGTCGGTGTGCTGCTCCACCTGCAGGTACAGGTTCGGCCGGTCGAAGCCCGCCACGAGCGTCAGCGGTGTTTCGAGGCGCAGTCGCTCGGTGATCTCCTGCTGCGCGGGGGTCGAGGCGGTCGCCGTGAGGGCCAGCGCCGGGCGCCCCAGTGCGGTGACGAGATGTCCCAGTTGGAGGTAGTCGGGCCGGAAGTCATGGCCCCAGGCCGACATACAGTGTGCCTCGTCGATGACGAGGAGGGAGACGTCGAGTCCGCCCAGCTGCTCGGCGACGTCGTCGCGTGCTGTCTGCTCGGGGGCGAGGAAGAGGAACTTGGCGCGCCGGGACTCGTCCGGATCCGAGGCAGCAGCCCAGGCCTCGTCCCGCTCCGACTGGCTGAGATCGGAGTTGATCACGTAGGCGCGCGTGGCCCCGGTGCTGTCGTTGATGGCAGCGGCCTGGTCGTGCTGCAGTGCGATGAGCGGCGAAACGACGACGACGACACCCGGAAGCACCATTCCCGGCACCTGGTAGATCGCCGACTTACCGAACCCGGTGGGCATGACACACAGGGCACTGCGCCCGTTTGACACGGCCTCCATGACGACCCGCTGCTCCGGATGCAGGGTGTCCCGGACGCGGTTTCTTCGAGGTCGCGTAGTGCGGTACCCATGATCTCCCTTCGACTACGCCCGAATTTCCAGCGTAGGGGCAGAAGGAGAACGAGGGAGCAGTGATAAGTGTCTGACACACGGGCGACGCGTTAGGGTGGGCAGATGCTCAGGGTGGGTTTGACCGGAGGGATAGCCGCGGGGAAGTCACTCGCAGCGTCGGAGTTGGGGAGGCTGGGCGCTGCGGTGATCGACGCCGATGCCCTTGCCCGGGAAGTCGTGGAGCCCGGCGAGCCGGCTCTCGCGGAGATCACCAGGGCCTTCGGGACGGAGGTACTGCTTCCCACCGGCGCGCTCGACCGGCCGGCTCTCGGCAGCAGGATCTTCGGAGATCCTGCTGCCAGGGAGCGCCTGAACGCAATAGTCCATCCACGTGTGCGCGAGCGCGCTGCCGCGTTGGTCGCGGGCGCCCCGCGCGGGTCGATCATCGTGGAGGACATCCCCCTGCTCGTCGAGACAGGGCAAGGGCCGCGCTTCCACTTCGTTCTCGTCATCGACGCTCCCGAGGAGCTGCGGGTACGGCGGATGGTCGACACGCGGGGAATGACCGAAGGTGCCGCGCGCGAGCGGATCGCAGCCCAGGCGTCCCCGTCGGAACGGAATCGGGAAGCCGACGTCGTCATCGACAACGCTGGCACCCCGGACTCCGCAGGAGAAGCGATCCATTCGATGTGGAGGGACCGGCTCGTTCCGTACAACGGCAATCTCCTTGCAGGGCGGCCCGCTTTCCGCGGCGCACTGGAGGTGGTTCCCCACGATGTCCGATGGGCCGAATCGGCAGCGAGAATCCGTGCGAGGCTGCTCCGGGTCGACGAGCGCATTCTGCGCGTCGACCATACCGGCCCGACGTCGGAGCCTGGCTCCGCAGCCGACATCCTCGATTTCGTTGTGGAGATCGAGGCCGACGCTGATCTCCCGGCAGTCTCCGCTGCGCTGCTGGCGGCCGGCTACCCTGCCGCGGCCGGTGCGCCGGACACCTCCACCGACACCACCCCGGGACGGATGCTTCATGCCAACGCGGACCCCGGCCGACACGTGGACCTCCATCTCGTTGCGCGAGGATCCGGTGGCTTGCCGGCGGGGGCCGGTGGGCGCTAGCGGAATTCCGGGCGGTTGCCGGGGCGTTTCGGCCGGACGCCGGGGCGCCTTGTTCCGCCTCCAGCAAAGCGGACCGGAATTGTCCGTAGCAGGGGCTAACGTTAAATCATGAGTCTTGCGCAGGATATCAAGCGGGTTGTAGCTCCCTTCGAGGTCATCAGTGAGTACACGCCCGCGGGCGACCAGCCGACGGCGATCGCGGAGCTGAGCGAACGCATCAACGCCGGTGAGAAGGATGTTGTCCTCCTGGGCGCCACGGGAACGGGCAAGAGCGCGACGACGGCCTGGCTGATCGAGCAGGTCCAGCGGCCCACGCTAGTGATGGTGCAGAACAAGACGCTCGCGGCCCAGCTCGCCAACGAGTTCCGTGAGCTCCTGCCCAACAATGCCGTGGAATATTTCGTCTCCTACTACGACTACTACCAGCCCGAAGCGTACGTTCCGCAGACCGATACCTTCATCGAGAAGGACTCCTCGATCAACGAGGAGGTGGAACGGCTGAGGCACTCCGCCACCAACGCGCTGCTCACCCGGCGCGACGTCATCGTGGTGGCCACCGTGTCCTGCATCTACGGCCTCGGCACGCCCGAGGAGTACATCAACAAGATGGTGACGCTGCGCAGGGGCGAGCAGAAGAACCGGGACGACCTCCTGCGACAGTTCGTCGGGATGCAGTACACCCGCAATGACATGGATTTCCACCGCGGTACCTTCCGCGTGCGCGGCGACACCGTGGAGATCATCCCCATGTATGAGGAGCACGCGCTCAGGATCGAGTTCTTCGGCGACGAGGTGGAGAACATCTACACCCTCGATCCGTTGACCGGGAACGTCATCCGCGAGGAAGAGGAGATGTATGTCTTCCCCGCGTCCCACTACGTCGCCGGGCCCGACCGCATGTCCCGGGCCATCAAGGCCATCGAGGACGAACTGCAGCAGCGGCTGACCGAGTTCGAATCACAGAACAAGCTGGTGGAGGCCCAGCGGCTGCGCATGCGCGTGACCTACGACCTCGAGATGATGGAACAGATGGGATTCTGCAACGGCATCGAGAACTACTCGCGCCATATCGACGGCCGCGACGCCGCCTCGGCACCCCACTGCCTCCTCGATTATTTCCCCGACGACTTCCTGCTCGTGGTCGATGAGTCACATGTCACGATCCCGCAGATCGGGGCCATGTACGAGGGTGACGCATCCCGCAAACGGACCCTGGTGGATCACGGCTTCCGCCTGCCGTCGGCCATGGACAACCGGCCGCTGAAGTGGGACGAATTCCTCGACCGGATCGGCCAGACCGTCTACCTCTCGGCCACTCCCGGCAAGTATGAGCTCGCCAAGGGCGACGGTTACGTCCAGCAGATCATCCGCCCTACGGGTCTCGTGGACCCCGAGGTCGTGGTCAAGCCAACGAAGGGGCAGATCGATGATCTGCTCGGGGAAATCCATATACGGGTGGAGCGCAATGAGCGGATCCTGGTGACCACGCTCACCAAACGCATGGCGGAGGACCTTACGGGCTATCTGCTCGAGCACGGGGTGAAGGTGGAGTACCTCCACTCCGACGTCGACACCCTGCGCCGGGTCGAGCTGCTGCGGGAATTGAGGATGGGCACGTTCGATGTCCTGGTGGGGATCAACCTGCTGCGCGAAGGCCTCGACCTGCCCGAGGTGTCGCTCGTGAGCATCCTCGACGCGGACAAGGAAGGGTTCCTTCGCAGCTCCACCTCGCTGATCCAGACGATCGGCCGCGCAGCCCGCAACGTGTCCGGCGAGGTGCACATGTACGCCGACCGGATCACCGACTCCATGGCCCACGCCATCGACGAGACGAACCGCCGCCGCGCCATCCAGGTGGCCCACAACCTCGAGCACGGTATCGATCCCACTCCGCTCCGGAAGCGCATCGCCGACATCACGGACACCATCAATCGTGAGGATGCCGATACCAGGGCCCTCCTCGAAGCCGCGTCGAAGGGCAGGAAGTCCACGGGCAAGGCACCCAGGCACGACGGTCTGGCGGCGGTTCCTGCCGAAGACCTGACCGACCTCATCCAGCAGCTCACCGACCAGATGCACGCGGCGGCGGCCGAACTCCAGTTCGAGCTGGCAGGAAGGCTGAGGGATGAGGTGGGTGACCTGAAGAAGGAGCTTCGTCAGATGCAGTCCGCCGGGCACGCCTAGAAGGTGCACAAGGAGCCGGTGCAGGACAGCCAGCCGTTTCGAGCGGAGAACTTCGTTGAACTCCGGGTTCACGGGATCGGAGAGGTCGAGTACTTCAACAGCCTGTCGAGCCCGCGGGTCCGACGCATCAACCGGTGGGTCGAGGTTGCCGAACCACCGGTCCTGCCGGACCACCGGCTGAAGCTGATCAACTGGTCACGGTCGAACCGGAAGCGCACGGGATTTCTGTGGTACCTCGCTTTTCCCTTCACGCTGGCGAACCTGGCGGGCAGGATGACCGACGGCCGGGAGGGGCGGATCGGGCCGGCCTGGTGGGTTGTGCAGCTCGGCTCGCTCGTGCTGACGCTCAGCTCACTGGCCTGGCTCGTGGTTCTCCTTGAAACGGTGGCGGTCCACTTTCCCCCGGCTGCGTCGCTCGGCGGTGTCGGGCTCGTACCGCTGGCGGCGACGGCGGTGCTCACAGCGCTCCTTGCCGGGAAGTGGTTCCTGGTGATCCGGCGGCAGCCCGGGACTTCCCGCCGCAGGCCGGTCACGATCCTGCTGCACACCGTCGTCGTCCTTGCAGGGGGCGCCTCGCTCGCGCGGTGGCCGCCGGGCGAGCTGGCCTATTCGGGCTGGCCGTCGTCGGAGGCTCCGTTCGGGATGAGGCTCGACGCCATGGCGCTGTGGATCGCGGTGAGCCTTGCCGTGGTTCTCGTTCTCCCGCTGGCGTCGATTGCGCTGCACGCCGCAGGAGGAAGGCGGATGAACCGTCCCCTGGTACCGGCTGCCGGTGCCGGTGGTCTGTTGATCGCGGCGCTCCTCCTCATGCACTCGGTGAACGCGCTGGTGCGCCTCGTGCTCGACAACGTGCTCGGGTATCTCGGCCGGCTCTTCACGCTCGTGCCGGCAGGGCAGGAT